>JAPOHV010000151.1 GCA_029979305.1 Mycobacteriaceae bacterium
GCATCCAGGTGGATGACGAGGTCGAGTTGCGCGTCATCGACCGTGGCGTCGGCGGCATCACCGAGACCAACGCCAACCTGGCGTCGGCTTCGGACGCGATCATCATCGGCTTCAACGTCCGCGCCGAGGGCAAGGCCACCGAACTGGCCAACCGCGAGGGCGTGGAGATCCGCTACTACTCGGTGATCTACCAGGCGATCGACGATATCGAGAAGGCCCTCAAGGGCATGCTCAAGCCGATCTACGAGGAGAAGGAACTGGGCCGGGCCGAGATCCGCGCGCTGTTCCGCTCCTCGAAGGTGGGCAATATCGCCGGCTGCATGGTGCAGTCCGGGATCATCCGCCGCAACGCCAAGGCCCGGCTGCTGCGCGACAACGTGGTGGTCGCCGAAAACCTCACCGTCTCCTCGCTGCGCCGGGAGAAGGACGACGTCACCGAGGTCCGCGAGGGCTTCGAGTGTGGCCTGACGCTGACGTACTCCGACATCAAGGAGGGCGACGTCATCGAGAGCTACGAGATGGTCGAGAAGGAACGGGTCTGATGGCGGGGGTGGGCCGTGGCTGACCCCGCCCGGGCGAAGCGGCTGGCCAAGCGGATCTCCACGATCGTCGCCTCGGCGATCGAATACGAGATCAAGGATCCGCGGCTGGCCGGTGTGACGATCACCGATGCCAAGGTGACCGGTGATCTGCACGACGCCACGCTCTACTACACGGTGATGGGCCGCTCCCTCGACGAGGAGCCGGACTACGCCGGGGCGGCCGCGGCGCTGGAGAGCGCCAAGGGTGTGCTGCGCACCAAGGTCGGCGAGGGCACCGGGGTGCGCTACACCCCGACACTGGCGTTCGTCCGAGACACCGTTCCCGATGCCGCTCATCGCATGGAGGAACTGCTGGCCCGCGCCCGCGCCGCCGACGCCGATGTGGCCCGCATCCGGGCCGGAGCCACTCCGGCGGGCGATCCGCAGCCCTACCGGACGGCCGACGACGACGATCCCGGTGAACCGGGCCGATCCGGTGACTGACCGCGCCGCTTGACCGAGCGATCCGGCCCGGGGCGGCGCATCGCCGCGCTGGCGCTGCCCGCGCTCGGCGTTCTGGCCGCCGAGCCGCTCTACCTGCTCTTCGACACCGCTGTCGTCGGCCGCCTGGGAGCGGTCAGCCTCGCCGGTCTGGCCATCGGAGGTCTGGTTGTGGCCGTCGTCAGCTCAGAGCTGACCTTTCTGTCCTACGGCACAACGGCACGTTCGGCCCGCTATCACGGCGCCGGTGACCGCGCCGCCGCTATCCGGGAGGGCGTGGTGGCGACCTGGCTGGCCGTCGGCCTCGGCGTACTGGCCGTCGCGGTTGTGCAGGTGGTCGCCGAACCCGTGGTGCGGATGCTTGCCGGACCGGGCGAGGGCGTCGCGCAGGCGGCGCTGGGCTGGTTGCGCATTGCGATCCTGGCCGCGCCGGCGATCTTGATCTCGATGGCAGGCAACGGCTGGATGCGCGGCGTCCAGGACACCGCCCGCCCGCTGCGCTATGTGCTGACCGGATTCGGAGTCTCGGCGCTGTTGTGCCCGGTGCTGGTCTTCGGCTGGCTCGGCCTGCCGCGCTGGGGACTGGCTGGTTCGGCGACGGCCAATGTTGTCGGGCAGTGGCTGGCTGCGCTGATGTTCTGCCGCGCATTGCGCGCCGAAGGTGTGTCACTGCGTCCCGACTTCGCCGCACTGCGCGGCCAGGTCGTGATGGGCCGCGACCTGTTTGTGCGCACACTGGCTTTCCATGCCTGCTTTATTTCCGCGGCGGCGGTGGCTGCCCGGTTCGGGGCGGTCGCACTGGCGGCGCACCAGGTGGTGCTGCAGCTATGGACCTTCCTTGCCCTGGTGCTCGACTCGCTGGCCATAGCCGCGCAGTCTTTGGTCGGTGCGGCGCTGGGGTCCGACGACACCCGGCATGCCAGGGGGGTCGCCGGGCGGGTGACTCGGTATTCGGCACTCGCCGGCGTTGTCCTCGCCGCGGTACTGGCCGCCGGCGCCTCGATGTGGCCGTCGCTGTTCACCAACGATCGTGCCGTGCTGTCGGCGATGGTCGTGCCGTGGTGGTTCCTGGTTGCGCAGCTGCCTGTTGCCGGGGTGGTGTTCGCTCTCGACGGAGTGCTGATGGGGGCAGGCGACGCGGCGTTCATGCGGACCGCCACGGTGGTCAGCGCAGTGGCCGGGTTCCTCCCGCTGACCTGGATGTCGCTGGTGTTCGGTTGGGGACTTGCCGGCATCTGGTCGGGGCTGAGCGCATTTCTGTTGCTGCGGTTGATCTTCGGCCTCTGGCGGGTTCGTTCAGGACGGTGGGCGGTGCCGGGAGTGGGTTAGAGCGTGGCGGCCGGGCGCGCGATCACCTGCCGGAACTTCCCGCTCGCGATGTTGTGCTGCGGTGGCAGCGTGTCGCGGACGATCTCGACGTCCGGAAGTCCTTGCTCGGCAAGGTATTGCGCCAGCGCAGTGCAGACTTGGTTCCAGACCTGATCCGGCTGGGAGCCGGGGCGTGACTCCAGGCGCAACGTCAGCGAGCCCGGGCCGCTCTGGATGAGCTGGCTGCGGTAGACCCCGGGTGTCTCGTCGATTACCGAGCCCACCGCCAACGGCAGGATGTCGACGGTCGCGCCCCCGGGCGCGCGCAGTCGCAGCACGTCGTCGCGGCGTCCCTCGACCCGGATCGCCGGCAGCGGGTTGCCGCACGGGCAGGGGTCCGGCCGTTCGGTCACCGAGTCGCCCAGGTCATAGCGGATGATCGGCTGCACCCGGTTGGCGAGGTTGGTCAGCAGCACGGTGTGCGACCGCCGGCCGGGCGGCGTCGGGGTGTAGTCGGCCTCGACGGGTTCGAGCACCAGCCAGTCGGCGTTGACGTGCAGCCAGCCGTCGGCGCAGTCGAAGGCGATGAGCAGGAACTCCGATGCGCCGTAGGCGTTGTGAACCACGTTTTCGCCGAACGCCGCGGCGATCCGCGAACGCCCAGGGGAGTCGAAGGACTCGCCCCCGAGTTCGACGATCACCGGGTGCAGCCGAAGCCGCCCGGCGGACTGCTCGGCGGCCAGCAATTCCATTGCGCTGGGATAGCTGGTCAGTATCGCCGGCTGGAATCCGTTGAGTTCGGCGACCAGTTCCGGCAGCGGGCGCTGCAGTGAGAAGGCCCGCCACGTCCTGCGCCGCCACCAGTGCCGGCGGCTCAGGTAGGCGACCCAGCCCTCGCCGGCGAAGTGGCCGCCGGTGCCGACCACCACCGCCCATCGGGCCTGCCGGCCCAGCAGTTGCAGCCACTGCCGCCCGGTCAGCCACGCCACGTCCATGGGAAGGCTCAACGCCTCGTACACCCGGCACGCCCCGCGGTCGTGAACGAACAAACCCGGGTGACCGGTCGTCCCGGATGTCGAACAGACGAAGTAGTCGCCCAGAAACGGTGTCCCGGCCGGTGCGGAGCCGGCCACGAACTGCTGCACACCCGCCAGCGTGACGCGCGGGTCGCACACCCACTCGTCGAAGGAGGCCATCAGCTGGCGCTTGGTCACCGGCGGCAGGCTGTCGAGTTGCTGGTTGGGGATATCGGCGTAATGCCGTTGGTAGAAAGGGGAATTCGCTCGCGCGTGGGCGATCAGCGCCTCGGTGCGCTTCCGACGGCGCGCCTCGATCGCTGCCCTGCCCTGCCACCGGATGCGGATCAGGTCGAGGGTTACCGCCAGGGCGCTAGTTGACCTGCGCCCGGCACGGTCCGGATCGCCGGGCTTAGTTGACCTGCGCCCGGCCACGTTCCATCACCGACGCTCGGCTGGCGGCGATGTCGTCGCCGCTGGCCGAGCGCATCCATTTGCGGGCCGCCTCGGCTTCCATCCACAGCCCCGCGCTGGTCGCCTCGGCGTCGATGCCGTGGTAGGACTCGAGCAGCGCGCGAACCGCCTTCTGGTTGTTGCCCACGATCGAGGCCGCCACCGCGCGGGCCGCCGGCATCAGCTGATCGTGCGCCACCACCTCGGTGACGAGTCCGGCCCGCAGTGCGTCACCCGCCGACAGGTAGTCACCGGTCAGGCTCATCCGGCGGGCCATTCCGACACCGACCTTCTGCGGCAGTCGCACGCTCAGGCCCCAGGTGGGCAGCAGGCCGACCCGGGCGTGGGTGTCGGCGAAGCGGGCGCGTTCGGAGGCGATGAGGATGTCGCAGTACAGCGCCAGTTCCAGCCCGCCGGTCACCGCAGCACCGTTGACGGCGCCGATCACCGGCTTGCTCATCGGCGGCCACTTGGGGGAGATGTCGGGCAGTTCGGTGGTGTTGCCGAGCTCCTTGAGGTCCAGCCCCGCGCAGAACACCGGATCGGCGCCGGTCACGATCACCACGTCCACGCCGTCATCGGACTCGGCGTCGCGCAGTGCGGCGAAGAACCGGCTGCGCAGCGCGGCCGACAGCGCGTTGCGGGACTCGGGCCGGTTGAAGGTGACGGTGCGCACCCGGTCGGTGGTGTCGAGCAGCAGGATGTCGGTGGTCATCCTCACACCGTAACCAGACCGAAGTCGCTGGCGTCAGGCGGCCGCGCGGGCCAAGCTGTTGCTATGACGGGACGCAGGATGATCAACCCCAAGGTGCTGTTGTTGATCGGCGCGGTGGTTCTGGTGGTGTCCTCCGCGATCGCGATTTTCATGGCGACCAGCTACACCCCGGACTCCGGTTCCCGCCCCGCCCCTGCCGCCACGTCGACAGCCGGAACCCCGGCGCAGCGTTAGCCGGGTTCGCCCACCGGCAGTATCAGCCGGGTGGCGCTGCCGTGCCGGACAGTGTGGGTGGACGGAACCATCCGATGGCCGCTGACCGACGGCTCGCCGGTGCCGAGGTTGCGGGCGAACCGGGGATGGCATCCGCCGGCCAGCAGCAGCCGGATTCGCGAGCCGAGGGCGAACCGGTGCGCGATCGGGTCCAGTTCCAGCCTGATCGGTCCGGTGGGCGAGGTGTCGAACCGGCGGAAGCCGTCGCTGACATTGCGGGATCGCCCCTGCGGATCGACCTCGCTGACACGGACGAAGACGTCGAAATGCGGGTTGTCGGTTCGGTAGTCGAGTTCGACGACGGGGTGGCCGCACACCGTCATCGCGCTGTCCAGCGGCGGGCCGGTGAAGCTCAGCACATCCTCGCGCCGGGCCAGGGCGGAGTCGTCGCGGTAACCCGACTGGCGGGTCAGCAGCCGGCCGCCCACCGTCGGCGTGGGATCGGCGGGGTCGAATCGGAATGTCGTGGCGGCGTCGGCTTCCGTTGCGGCGCTTGGGCTCAGCGTTCCCCCGGCTGCCGGGTAGAACGTCCGATCCTCGGTGGGGGGCGGCCAGTCGGCCAGTTCCACCCACCCGGGACGGTCCCGGCCGGTGACGTAGATGTGGACCGGGCGCGCCCGCGGTGCGGGGGATCGCCGATCCCCGGCGGGCCCGCCCAGGTGCGCGCCCAGCCACGTCAACGTCTCGGCGGCGGTGCTGCCGGTGGCCTTGGTGACCATCTGGTCGTGGGTCCAGGGTCCGACCGTCATCGCCACGTCCACGCCGCGTCCGCGCAGATGCCGGTACTGGGTGATGGTCTGGTCGATGAAGATGTCCTGCCAGCCGCTGATCAGCAGCACCGGCACCGCGCAACGGTCCAGTGCGTGGGTCATCCGCATCGGTTCCCAGAACGGGTCATCGCCCTCAGGGTGCTCGATCCAGGACTCGTACCACGGCGATCCCTGCCCCAGCAGCGCGCGCCCGGACTCGCCGAGCGGCACCTGGGCGGTCGCCGTTTTCAGCCGGCGCTGGGCACGAAGCTGGAATGCCACCCGGCCCAGCGCCGACGTCTCCTGATTGGCCACCATGTCCGACCAGCCGAGGAAGTCGTTGAGGGCGAAAGCCCCTCGGCCCCAGGATGACTGGTGCAGGTCGTGCGGGCCGACGCTGATCACGGCGGCCGCCAGCTCCGGCGGTGGGTCCGCGAGCAGCGCCCACTGGGTATAGCCCAGATAGGACAGTCCCAGCGTCGCGAACGTGCCCGTGAACCAGGGCTGGCGGCGCAGCCACGCGACGGTATCGACGGCGTCGTCGGCCTCGTGGACCATCGGTACGAAGTCGCCGCCGGACCCGAATGTGCCGCGCACGCTCTGTAACAGGACGTGGTAGCCGCGGGCGGCATAGATCTGGGCGTAGATGAACGAGAACGGAAAGCCCCGGCCGTAGGGGCCGCGTACCAGGATCGTTCCGGCCGGCCGGGACGTCACCGGTGAGTAGTGGTCGGCCCGCAGCAGCACACCGTCGCGCATCGGGATCGGCAGGCCGTGGCTCACCACGTAGTCGGTGGTCGGTGCCGGCAGCCGCAGCGCACGGCCCAGCGCCCGGTCACTACGTCGTGTGCTCGCCACCGGTTCAGGATATGGATCGCCAGTAGGGTGGGCGCCGGGAAAGGATCAACACTGTGGCACCCACGCTCTGGGCGATCAGCGACCTGCACACCGGTCACACCGGCAACAAGCCGGTGACGGAGTCGCTGTACCCGGCGACCGACGAGGACTGGCTGATCGTGGCCGGTGACGTCGCCGAGCGCACCGATGACATCCGCTGGTCGCTGGATCTGCTGCGGCGGCGGTTTGCGAAAGTCATCTGGGTGCCCGGTAACCACGAACTGTGGACCACCGGCAAGGACCCGATGCAGGTGTTCGGCCGGGCCCGCTACGACTACCTGGTGCAGATGTGCGACGAGATGGACATCGTCACCCCCGAACACCCCTTCCCGGTCTGGACCGGCCAGGGCGGCCCGGCCACCATCGTGCAGATGTTCCTGCTCTACGACTACACCTTCCTGCCCGCCGGCGCGGCCA
>JAPOHV010000026.1 GCA_029979305.1 Mycobacteriaceae bacterium
CCCGGTTGGTCGAGGCGACCACCCCGGTCAGGTTCGCGTCGACCATGACTGCTTCGTTGAACGTCGCGCCCTGCAGGCTCGAGCGGCTCAGGTCGGTGCGGGTCAGGTCCGAGCGGAAGAACGAGGATCCGACCAAGTACGTGCCGCTCAGCGAGGCGTCGGTCAGATCCGCTCCGGACAGATTGATCCCCCTGCTCCCGTCGAAGAGCGTTCGGCCACTGAAGTTCTGGCCCCTGAGGATCGCTCCATTCCACCAGGCGCTGATCAGATCCCCGTCGCTGACACCGCTCAGATCGGCGCCCCTGAGGTCAGCTTTGGTGAGGTCGGTTTTCCTCAGCGTCGCCGACACCAGCTTGGCGTCGGTCAGGCTTGTCTCCACCAGGATCGCCGACGTCAGGTTGGCCCGGGTGAAGTCGACTTCGGAGAGGTCTTGTCCCTTCAGGTCCGCACCACTGAGGTCCTGGCCGGTGCAGTCTTTGGTTGCGACGCAGGGCGCGGTTCCCCACCTTCCGACATCGGAGCCCACGGGAAACAGTGAGCGGCGCACCAGCCACAGCGCTCCCGATGCGAAATCGGTGAGCGGGTTGGCGGGCAAGCGCCACCACCTCAACCCCGTCGCGTCTATCGCTCGCTCCAGTGACGTTGCGACCCCGTGCACAACCTGTCGGGGGGCGATCACCCAGCAGTTCAAGCACCGCCCGACACCGGCCCGGACCGCCGACGCGCCGGGCGCTACCGGCGCCGCGGCGGGCGCGGCGACCAGCGCCGGAGCCCCCGAACTCGGCGAGACCGGTGCCGGGGGAGCAGTGTCAGCTTGCGCCGACGGCGGGCCACCCTGAGGGAGTCCGGCCAGTTCGTCGGCCAGGCGGCTGAGCGTCGGCTGCCGCGCAGCCCGGATGTTCGGGCGAGAGGATGCCGCGACGCGAGCCGCCGCCGGGTTCGGCACCGACCGGCGTGAGGCCGCGGCGGTGTTGTCGGAGCGTCGAGCGTGGGTGAGTCGGCCGGCTGTGGATGCGATGCCCGGGGTATCCCTGGCCGCGCTGTCCGTGCCGGTCGAGACCGCGGTGGAACCGGAGTCACCTGAGTCGGCGACGGCCACCCCGGCGCCCGTGGGAACGGCCAGCGAAACACCCGCGACGAACGCCGCAGCGCCGATACGCAGCCCGATTTTCGTCGGCATCGACGTCTCCCTGTCTCAATTCCATGAGGCTTCGCGGTCGGCTATGGCGACCCGAATTAGGCACAGCGGAAACTAGCAGACCGTCAATTATTCTGAAGGCAGAGCGCCTCACTGTCAACCGACAGGCCGGGGCCGCCCGAACGCAGGTGTCGTCCGTCGATATCAGCGCCGGACCCGCAGGGCCACCGCGCTGAACGCCGCACCCAGTGCGGCCCGGCCCAGGGCGGGCAGGTGTGCCAGCGCGTCGGCCGTTCCGCGCTGGCCCGGCACCGTCACGCGCAACACCGGCCAGCCCTCGCGTTCAGCCAGCGCAGCAAGGCCGGAGCGCGGGTTGACCGGCCGGGGATGGCCCACCAGCCGCATCAGGGCGGCGTCCTCGTCGCCGTCGGCGTAGAAGTAGCTCTGCCCCAGCTGGACCCCGTGTTCGTCGCAAAACCGCTGCGCGGCAGTGGCTTTGTGCTTTCCCCATACGATCGGCTTGGCGATGCGGCCGGTCAGCAGTCCGTCACCGTCGAGTTCGAAGGTGTTGCACACCAGATGCGGGATGCCCAACGCCCGGGCCACCGGTGCGGCGTGGATGGCCAGCGCCGAGGAGCACATCACCAGGGTGTGGCCACGCTCGCGATGCGCCTCGACGATCTGGCGCATCAGCGGGTACACCTTGTGGGAGACCTGTTCGGCGAACACCCGCTCGCCGGCCGCGTCGAGGTCGTCCAGTGAATCCCCGCGCAGATAGCCGGCAGCACGGGCGAGCAGCCGTTCGAACTGCATCCGGCCGAGTTTGTAGCGCAACGAGGCTTCGACGACACCGAGCACCTCGCCGATGCGGGCCTGCCGGCGGCGGATCCGGTCGCCGGCATGGGCGGCGGCGGTGAAACCTGCCACCAGGGTGCCGTCGCAGTCGAAGAACGCCCCGACCGCGGGTCCGGACGGGCCGGCCGCGATCCGGGCCAGCGGGTCGGCGATCACGGCGATCCCGTCCGCGTGGACCCGGTCTGCCGGCCGGCCTCCAGTTGGTCTTCGTAGGCACCCTCGTCGCGGCCCAGGGCGATGGTGGCGGCGGTCATCGCGGCCACCGCCACACCCAGCGCTACCGCACTCGGCGTGCTGACGGTCAGATGCTCGCCGAGGACGACCTGACCGAGCAGCACGGCGACCATCGGTTCGAGCACCAGCATCGCCGGCACCGAGGTCTGCAGCGATCCGGCATGGAATGCCGACTGCTGCAGCAGGGTTGCGGCCACCGCCACCACGATCAGCACATACAGCACCGGGGAGGTCAGCACCTTGGCGAGCGCGCCCTCGGTGACGAATTGCATGACGATCTTGGTCAGCACCGCGACCACGCCGAATAGCACACCGACGCCGATCGCCAGCAGGATGGCCCGCCGCCAGCCCGACATCCGCCCGGCCAACGCCACGCAGCCGGCGGTCAACGCCGCACACGCGGCCGCGACGAACACCGCCGTCCAGGCAGAGCCTTCGTAGTCGCCGGGGCGGGTGCGCGCCAGCGAGACGAACACCGCCAACGCGACGGTGAGCAGCACAGCCCAGCCCCAGTCGGTCCGGCTGACCCGCCGGTTCGCCAGCCGGGCGCTGAGTGGCAACGCGAACAGCAACGCGGACACCAGCAACGGAGCCACCAGGGTCAGCGCTCCGTAGGCCAGCGCGAGGGCCTGGAACGCGTAACCGACCACCGCCGCGCCGGTACCGGCCCACCACAGCGGCCGCCGCACCAGCGTCGAGACCATGACGCCGCTGACGCCCTGGTCCTCGGGAACGTCCATGGTGGCCCGCTGCCGCACCACGATGCCGATCGCCGTGAACACCGCGCCTGCCAGAGCAGCGGCCACCACCAGGGCTTGCTCGAGCAATGTCGGGACCCCTTCCGGCGCGTCGACGGCACCCACACCGAATCTAGGCCAACTTCGGCCGGTGTCAGCCGATCGGCGCGATCGCCGGCGTCCCGCCATAGCCGGTGACCCGCACCCAGCCCGGCTTCGGGCCGTCCTGCGGCACCCGCCCGTGGATCTCCACGGTCTCGCCCGGAAACACCGTGACGTAGTTGTCGTCGTACTCGACCGGCAGGATTTCGTCGATCTTCTCCGGCGGACCGGGGGATGTGAGCAGTTCGGCGCGGTGAAAGAACGCGATGCGGGTCGAGGGGTTGCGCAGCCGGATGGCCACCTCCCGTCCGTCGCCGCCGGTGGCGAGGGCACTGATGTCGAGCTCCGGTCTGGGCATCGCGTTCAGAGCGGTCATATCGGCCCAGCTGACCTGCCTGGTCTCGAACGCGGTGTCGGCTTCGGGGGGTCCGGGGTCGTCGATCTGCTGGGACTGCCAGTAGACGTTGTCGGTGAGCGTCGTGCCGTCGGGACCGGCGAGTTCGCAGCGTACGAAGAACACCGGGGAGTCGGCCGGCCCGGGCGGCAGCATCAGCGCCTGGGCGGCGCTGCCGGGGTCGACGGTGATGCCCTCCACCCTGCGGTCCCCTCGCAGCGTGCCGGAAAGGTCATAGGTGCGCACCCGGACCTGCAGGTCGTCCCGGCGCTCGTGCGCTTGGTTGACCACGCTGATCCTGGCTCGCTGGTGGTTTCCCGTCGCATAGGCGTCGAAGACCACCGACAACGGGCGCAGCCCCTTCTTGGCTCCGTAATAGGCCCCGCCGGGGCGCAGGTAGTAGTCGAAGATGTTGCCGAAGAACGACGGCCAGTGGCTGTTGAGCATCCAGTAGATCGTCATCTTGTGTTTGTCCCAGCCGCCCGCGGCGAACGACTCGAACTGTGCACGGGTGGCCTCGTAGTGCGCCAGTTGGGCCTTGTCGCTGAACATCTGGGCATTGACGGACGGGCCGTAGCGCCAGTCGACCGCGCGGCGGATGCTGGTGAGGTTGGAGTTCTTCGGGTCCGAGCCGGCGTGAAAGAACCAGTTCTCGCCGATCGGCCACAGCCCCTCGGGTGGGATGAACCTGCGCAGGCTGGCGAACGGTGGGATGTGTTCGTTGTCGCCCTGCTCGGCCGTCGAGCCGCGGGTGGCCGGGTAGCGGTCGCCGAACCAGTACGACGGCGACCGCCAGGTGTACGGACCCGCCATCTGGATGCCGTCCCACAACGTCTCGCCCGTGCCGTCGCGCGCCAGTGCGGAGACGGTGTCGACCACCGCGTTCTGCCAGTGAAGCTCGCCCAGGATCCCGCGGTAGACGTTGCGGACGTCCTCAGGAGGCCGGCCGTCGCTGCCGTTGGCCCAGACGAACACCGAGGCGTGCGAGCGCAGGATCCCGATCTGGGAGCGCAGGCTCTCGTCGGCGACCCGGTGGTCCTCGTCGTCCCACTGCTGCCAGCGTTCCCACTGGTTGCAGCACATCCAGCCGTACATCAGCGGGATGCCCATCTCGTCGGCCATCTCGACGAAGCGGGCCGAGGCGATCTTGGACTCCATGCGCAGCATGTTCAGTCCGAGGTCCTTGGCATAGCGCAGGATCGCGGCGTCGCGGTGGGGGTCGTAGCGGTAGAGCAGATCCGGTGTATAGGTGGCGCCGCGGACCGGGAAGTCGCGGCCGTTGATCGTCAGGTAGAAGTTTCCGCCGGCGCCGGGTGCCAGGCTGTCGTCGTCATCGCGGCCCTGCCCGACGGTGCGGATCCCGAATTTCAGCGCCGAACTGGCCGTGACGGCGTCGCGCTGGACGAAGTCCAGCGTGAGGTCGTACAGGTCGGGCGCGCCCATCGTGTAGGGCCACCACAGGTCGGGGTTGTGGACAGTCAGTTTGCTGAATTCGTCTGGGGAGAAGGTGATCTCACGTTGCTCGCCGGGATCCAGGGTTACGGCCTCGGAGACCCGGACCGGTTCCTTGCCGCTGCGGCTGATGGTCGCGGCGAGCACTCCGCGAACGGGGGACCGGGTGTAGTTGCGGACGGTGGCGTACACCGTCAGCCGCGCGCTGTCGGTACTGGGCAGCGGAAGCTCGGTGTTGACCGTGGCCGGGCCGATACCGACCGGGCCGAATGCCCTGAGCTGCACAGGTTTCCAGATCCCGGCATTGCGATCAGGCACGAACGAGATGCCGGTGTTGTTGCCGTAGGGATCCTGATAGCCCAGGTAACGCCCGTTGATCCAGTCATACCAGCTGTCTGCCAGTTCCACACCGTCGACGTCCTGGACGCGACGTTCCGGGGTGACCCTGACCGCCAGGGTGTTGGTTCCGCCGGGTGAGATCCACGGGGTCACGTCGAGTTCGTGATCGGTGTACATCCCCACGATCTGGCGGCTGTCGGCGACCCGGTGGCCATTGAGCCAGATGTCGGCTCGGTAATTGATGCCGGGGAAGTCGATCAGGTAGGTCGTCTGGCCGGCCGGGGCGGTGAATGTGGTGCGGTACCACCAGTCCTGTTTGTAAAGGTCCTGCGGCACCTCGGTGCGAAGGTTCATGCCGTAGTAAAGGTTTGGGTAGACACCGGCGTCCTGGAGGGTCTGCAGCACCGTCGCGGGCATCCGCCGCACCGGAATCCAGCCATCGGCGCGGTAATCGGCGCCGGAGATCGCTTCGCCGGTCGCGGACATGCCCGTCGCCGACTTCAGCGCCCAGCCCTCGGAGAGCTCGACGTTCTGGCCCGCGGCCGGCTGGGAACGGTAGCCCGCCACCCGGTAGTCGGCGGCGCAGAGCAGCAGCAGGACGACTGCGAGGATCTTCAGCAGTTTCCTCGCCACGGTGCACCATCTTGACAGAGCCGGTCGGCCGCTCTGGGTTTAGGCTTAGGCCATGACCGATCAAGACCGCGCCGTCACTCGCCGTGCCATTGCCGATGCTCTTCTCACCGCGCTGGAACGCCGCGCCGAATTAGTCGAGACCATCGTGAACTCCGGTGACCGGGCGGATGCCATCGATGCCGTCTCGGCCCTGCTGGGCACTTCTCGGGTGGCCAGCGAGGCGCTGATGGGGATGCGCCTGGACCAGTTCACCAAGGAGTCCCGGCGACGCATCGCCGCCGAACTCGACGACCTCAACAGCCAGCTGAGCTTCACCGTTCACGAGCGCCCTGCCAGCACCGACGACAGCCTCCGGCTGCGACCGTTCTCGCACGACAGCGACCACGACATCTTCGCGGCCCGCACCGAGGAGGTGGGCGCGGCCGGTGACGGGTCGGGCGCCCCGGCGGGCAGCCTGGAGCACGAGATCCGGGCTGCCATGCAGCGCGCGAAGGCCGAGGAGGCGGCCTGGTTCGTGGCGGTCGACGGCGAGGACAAGGTCGGAATGGTGTTCGGCGAACTGGCCGGCGGCGAGGTGAACGTGCGGGTCTGGATTCACCCGGCGCACCGCAAGAAGGGCTACGGCACCGCCGCGCTACGTCGGTCGCGCACCGAACTGGCCGCCCAGTTCCCGGCGGTTCCGCTGGTGGTGCGCACGCCGGGAGCCGCAGGCTGAGTCGGGACGGCGCGTTCCCGCGGATTCCGACGGCCTTCCGCTACCCGGCGCCGGAGGGCGGGCACACCCGGCTTCGCAACCGGGTGCTGCGCCTGACCGGCATCGACCTGTTCCCCTCTGATCGGGTCGCCGCAGCGTTCAAGACCGGCCTGACCGCGGGTGACCCGATCGCCGAGCGGTTCGTCGCCGAGACCTATCACGGGGAGTTGGGGGCGCCGAGGGCCCGGGAACTCGTCGAGCGGGCACAGCGCGACGGTATCGACAGCGTCGCCGAAGCGCCGGACTCGCTGCGCGCGCTGATGGAGGATTTCGAGCGCATTCCGGACTGGGTCGATCCTGATCTGGTCGAGGAGGGCGCCGCGGTATGGCGGCGCTGGGCCTACGCGCTCGGGGCCGTCGGCAACGCCGGGACGATGGACACCTATACCGAAAGCTGGTTGGCCCTTCCGCTTTCGCTGTCCGGCGGGTACGCCGGTGACCGGGCGCTGCACCGCTACATGGAGACCTCACGCTGGTGGATCGAGGTCAGCGGCCCCGGTGCGGTGTTGCGGCCCGGCTCGCGCGCCCGGGCCATCTCGCTGCACGTCCGGATCATGCATGTCAGTGTCCGTGCGCGGGTCAAACAGCACCCGGAGTGGGATTTCGAGCGCTACGGCCTGCCGATCAGCCAGTCGGCGATGATGCTGACCTTGCTGGGCGGCAGTGTCGCCCCGGCGCTGGGCCTGACCGCGCTGGGCTTCATCACCTCGCCGCGGGAGACGCGGGCGGTGCTGCACTTCAACCGGTACTGCGGCCATCTGGTGGGGGTGCGCTGTGACGGCTACTTCCCGGAGACGGTGATGGACGCCTGGCGGATTCTGTTCATGGCGGATTCGGCGCGCAGTTACGACTCGGCACGCACCGGCAGCGAACTCGTCGAGTCCTTCGTGCCGGCGTTCGAGCCCAAGCCCACCCATCGCGGCCTGAATCGGGTCCGGGCCGGCTACCACTATCGGGTGCAGGCCGGTTACTCGGGACTGTTCATGCTGCCGTGGAACCGCCGGCGCTACGACCTGCCCTCGCCGGCTGTCGGGATGGCGATGCTGCTGGCGCGGGCGCCGCTGATCGCCGCCATCGAGGTGGCCCGGCGGATCGTCCCCGGCCTCGACGAGCGCTGGCAGCGGTTCGCGATGAGCCGCTGGGAGCGGTGGTACCGCTGGCAGTCCGGCGGCCGGGCGGCCGAGTTCCGGGCCGCCACTCCGCTGCGCCGGTGACGCTCACGGCTGCGTAGTCTCGAACCCGATGAGCGTGCGTGCGGGAATCCTGGTGACCGGAACCGAGGTGCTGACCGGCCGAGTGGCCGACCGCAACGGGCCCTGGGTGGCCGACCGGTTGCTGGAACTCGGCGTGGAACTGGCGCACATCACCATCTGCGGGGACCGCCCGGCCGACATCGAGGCGCAGTTGCGGTTTCTGCGCTCCGAGGGGGTTGACCTCATCGTCACCACCGGCGGGCTGGGGCCGACCGCCGACGATATGACCGTTGCGACGGTGGCCCGGTTCTGCGGTCGTGAACTGGTGCTCGACGAGGCGATGGAAACGCGCATCGCCGGAATCGTGCAGCGCTGGATGGCACGCTTTCCCGACGTCGACACCACCGCGGTGCAGGCGGCCAACCGAAAGCAGGCGATGGTGCCGCAGGGGGCGCAGGTGCTCGACCCGGTGGGCACCGCGCCGGGCGTCGTGGTTCCCGGCACCCCGGCGGTGGTGGTGCTGCCCGGACCGCCCAAGGAGTTGCAGGGCATGTGGGCCGCCGCGGTCGCCACCGACGGCGTGCAGCAGGCGATCGCCGGACGCACCGACTACCGGCAGGAAACGGTGCGGATGTTCGGCGTCGCCGAGTCCGGTCTGGCCGAGACGCTGCGCGCCGCCGAAAACACCGTCGCGGGTTTCACCGGCCTGGAGATCACCACCTGCCTGCGCCGCGGGGAGCTGGAGATGGTGACCCGCTACGAGCCTGCCTTCGCCGGCGCCTACCGCACGCTGATGGATCTGGTCGAGGTGCGTCACGGCGCGGCGATCTTCTCCCGGGACGGCTCGACGATCGACGAGCAGGTGGCCGGCCTGCTGGGCGGACGCCGGATCGCGACGGCCGAGTCCTGCACCGCCGGCATGCTCGCCGCGCGGCTGACCGACCGGGCCGGGTCGTCGGCCTACGTCGCCGGCGGTGTGGTGGCCTACGCCAACGAGGCGAAAGTGGCACTGCTGGAGGTAGATCCGGCGCTGATCGTCGAACACGGCGCGGTCTCGGCCGAGGTCGCCGAGGCGATGGCCGCCGGAGCGCTGCGGCGTTTCGGCGCCGATACCGCGGTGGCGATCACCGGTGTGGCGGGCCCCGGCGGCGGAACCGAGGACAAACCGGTCGGCACGGTGTGGTTCTGCGTCCGGCTGACCGACGGTCCGACGATCACCCGGTGCGTGCGGGTGCCGGGGGAGCGTGCCGACGTCCGGGAGCGGTCCACCACGGTGGCTATGCACCTGCTGCGCCGCGCGCTGCTGGCCGACGACTAGTTGGCGCCCAGCGCCGCCCGGTCCACGGGGAAATCGAAGAACGTGTCCGGGTAGGGCTCCGGCTGATAGGTGTAGTGCCACCATTCCTTGTCGTAGTTGACGAAGCCCTGCCGCGTCAGGCCCTCGAGCAGCAGTTGCCGATTTTTGGCCTGATCCCCGTCGATGCGGGGATCGGCGGTGTGGGTCAGCGTGTCGAAGCAGTCGAAGCCGGTTCCCATGTCGACGGAGTTGTCGGGGAACCGGATCGGCTGCGGCGCAGCGCAATCCACCAGCGGCTGGCCCGGAGTGTACGGCGGGTCGGGCGCGGCCCCCAGCGGGACGATGGTCACGTCGAGCGTGCTGCCGCGGCTGTGGCCGGACCGCTCGGCGATGTAGCCGTCGGCGAACAGCGTCGACTTGTCGACGCGCGGGTAGAACTCCGCCTTCATCCGCTGGTCGCCGAGGTTCTGTGCCCACCCGACGAAGTCGTTGACGGCCCGTTGCGGGCGGTAGCAGTCGTAGACCTTCAGGGTGTAGCCGTCCTCGAGGAAGTCGTGCTGGGCCCTCGACAGCGCCTCGGCGGCCGGCCGGGTCAGGATGCACATCGGCTCGACGTACCCGTCCACCGGATCGCCGGTGAAGTTGTGCGGGGTGAAGTAGCGGATCTGCTCGACGATCGACGGGTCGACGTCGGCCAGGGCGACGAAGTCGCCGGGGGCGACCGGTTGCGGGTCGGCGGCCACCGGCGGGGCGCAGACCGCCGCGGCGACGAGGACGGCGATGGCGCGCTTCATGCGATGTCCTTTTCGACGATGTACTCGGCGGTGTTTCCGCCGCGACGGCGCGCCTGGTGCATGGCGGTGGTGGCCTGCGCGATGACCTCGTTGAGAACATCGTGGGGCGGGCGGTCGACCAGCGGCCGCAGTGGGGTGCTGACCACCCCGACGCTGGCGGTGAGTCCGTCGGGCGTGGCCGACACCGCGCCGAGGATCCGCTCGACCAGGGGGGCGGGGTCGGGCGTGGTGAACGAATCGGCGACCAGGAACTCGGAGTCGCCGACATGCCCGACGACCGCGTCGTGGCGCACCGTGTCGCGCAGCGCCTGGCCCACCGCCACCCGGGCGCGCTCCGCGCCGTGGGCGCCCCCGATGCTCAACAGGGCCGCGAGGCTGTCGATGCTGACCACCGCCAGCACCAGGTAGCGGTCTTCGCCGCGGTTGCGGGCGCCGATCAGGGTGCCGGCCTTCTCGTCGAACGACTGCCGGTTGAGCAGTCCCGTCAGGGGCTCGATATCGGTGCGGACGTCAGCCGCGGCGGTGACCTCGGCGATGGTCCGGCAGGCGACGGCGATGGCGATGTTGATCAGCACCACCGGGGGCACCACGGCGAACGTCGTGGCGAAGTCCCTCATCGCGATGCGCACCGCCAGCCAGCCGATGGTCACGACGGCGACGGTCGCGGTGAAGATCTGCACCCGGTCGCCGTGGAACAGCGCGGCGAAGCCGAGGATGAACGCGAACGCGGTCGAGACCGCCAGACCGGCCAGCGGGTCACTGGCCACCGTGCAGCCCGTCGCCAGAACCAGCGTGCCGATGACGACGACGACGATCGAGGTTTCCCGGGTGGGCCAGCGCTGCCGTAGCCACGGGACCGCCAGGCCCGCGCACATCAGCGCGATGACGGCCAGCGTCGGACGGCCGATCGGGATGCGGGTGGATGCGGTGTTGGTCAGCGCGGCCAGCGCGGGGAGGCTCAGGGTCAGGATGCAGCCGGCGACCACCCGCATGGTGGTCCGCTGCTGCCCGCGGGCGGCGAGCCGCGCGGTGACCGCGTAGTACTGGTCGGGGACGGGGTCGGAGAACAGGTTCATGCGGGTCCCCGGTGCACCGACACCGCGTAGTCGCCGCCGTCGTAGGGCTGCTTGTCCCAGGTGGACCAGCGGGCCACCGGTTGCAGGCCGACGGCGGTGGCCATTCGGTCGTAGTCGGCCAGCGTCAGCCGGTCGGGCCGCAGGCTGAAACCCGCGACCACAAGCCCCTGCGGCGCCAGCCGGGCGGCCAGGTTGCCCAGCACATGCTGTTCGGTACCCGCCGCGACGAAGATCATCACATTGCCGGCCAGCACGGCCAGATCAAATTGCCGCGGAAGTTGGGGCGGCCAGTCCGAATCGGCGAGATCGGCTCGTGCCCAGACCAATTCGGGCGCCTTGTCCCGGGCGGCGGCCAGCATGTCCGGATCGGCATCGACTCCGGACACAGCGAACCCGCGGCGGGCCAACTCGATGGCGACCCGGCCGGTGCCGCAACCGGCGTCCAGCACCCGGCGCCGCCCGTCGGTCAGCAACTCCTCGACCAGGTCGGCCTCGCCGTGGATGTTCTCCCCGGCGGCCGCCAGCTCGCGCCAGCGGGCGTCGTAGTCGCCGGCGGCGCCGGTCAACTGCCAACGGGTGCTCACCGGCCAACCCCTGATGTCACAACCTCCATCGTCACACCGCGACGACAACGATCAAACGGTTTCCGTCCTGCTCGACCCGCATCCCGGCGCGGCGCGCCACTTTCGCCACCGCCGCCGCGTCCTCGGGTTCGGCGCTGCCCGACGCCAGCGCCCGGGCCAGCCGCCCCTTGTGCGCCTTGTTGAAGTGGCTGACGGTGGTGCGCCGGCCGTCGGGATGTTCGGCCAGCACATCCACCCGGACCGCCGAGGGCAGCCGGCCCAGCCCGACGTAGGCGCCCGAGCGCAGATCCACCACGAGTTCGCCGGCGGCCACCTCGGCGAGCAACGGCTCGAGGACCGGCCGCCAGCGGGCGGCCAGCGCGGGGCTGCCCGGAAGTTTGGACGATGCCGATAGCCGATAGGCGGGGATCGGGTCGTCGGCACGCAGCAGGCCGAACAGCGCCGAGCCGACCGCCAGCCGGGCACCGGCGCGGGCCGCGGCCGCACCCCGCAGTGATGCGAAATCCAAAGCGTCGTAAAGGACTCCGGTGTAGCGGGTGAGTGCCGGCAGCGTTGGTGCCGTGCGCAGGACGGCGTTGCGTTCGATCTCGGCGTCCTGGGCGGCGGAGATGCCCAGGGCTTTTCGGCTGGCCTGCGGGTCGGATGCCAGGCCGGCGAGTTCGGTGACCAGTGCCTCGCGCACCGGGTTCAGTGCCGGCCAGCTGAGGTCAGCCAGCCGCAGTGGCGGTCCGTCTCCGCCGGCGCGTTTGGTCTCCGACGGGGGGAGCAGGACGATCACGGGTCAGTACTGCGGCAGCTGGCCGTTACCGGACTGGCCTGCCAGCCCGTTGAGGATGTCGAGGTCGTGCCGGAGTTGCAACTGCGACATCCAGGGCGGGTTCTGGTTGGGCGGGGCACCGTCGGTCAGCTGCCACGGCTGGCATCCGTTGGTCTTGAACGCCAGATCGGTGGCCTCGATCTGCACCGTCTGGGGCTGTTTGGACAGCGCGTTGTCCACCGTGGTCTTGTCGGCGCCGATCCGGCGCCAATAGCATGTGCCGTCCGGTCGCGGCCCGGCCGAGGTGTAGACACCGGGCTGGATCTCGGTTCCGACGACGAAGGTGCCGTCATGGTCCATCACCAGCGGGCCCGGGGGTGGCGGGGCACCCGCCTCGGCAGGGAAAACGCCGTGATCGGCCGCCGGGGGCGCCGGCGGCGCGTCGGTGTCCGGATCGGCGGCGCAGACCGGCGCGGCCAGCACCGGACCGATCACCAAGGCGGCGATCAGCGCCGCCGTTCTGCCACCCACAGAGGCGAGGGTACCCGCGTCGTCTCAGGCGGTGCGGTGCAGCAACGGCACCAGGAAGTGCCCCCGCCGCTGGATCGCCTCGTCAAAGCGGTGCTCGGCTTCGGCCACCGACTCCAGAATCGCCAGGCCGGCCCACTCGGCGCGGTTCGCCAGGCACTCCGCGACGGCCGGCCCGGGAACCAGCGCCCAGGTGACCGCTGCTGCGGCGCAGCGTTCGTCGACGGCGGTCAGCAGGCCCAGCGCCTCGGGTGTGAAGGTGGTGACCTCGCTGAGTTCGAGCACCACGTCGCTGTCGGAGGCGATGACGCGGGTGGCGTACTCGGTCACACGGGCCACGTTGTCGGCGTCGACGCGGCCGCGCACCGCGATCACGGTGGCGCCGTGGCGGCGGTGGGCCCACAGGTGAGCGCCGTTGTGGTCGGCGGCGGGGTCGCCGTAACGGGAGGTGAAACTCGTCATTTGTCCCCTTGGGATCGAACCGGCCGGATGGGCGGCCGTTATACAACGACCGTATGCCGGATCAGGCGAGCGTGGGCGCCGCACCGGCTGAGACTCTGTTGAGAAACCGCGTCTTACGCGTTTCTGACCCGGTGGCACCCGACATGGCGCCCGGCCGCCCTGAGTCAATAGCCTCGGTGTCAACCGATCTGGAGGTTCGTCCCGTGAAGACCCTGACGCACGCACTGCTCAAGACGCTGGCCCTGGTGCTGGCGGTGACCGCGCTGACCTTCGGTGCGGGCCGGCCGGCCACCGCGTCGGCCGCCGACCTCAACTTCTCCGGCACCACGCTGAATGGGGGCACGTTCAACGGCACCAGCCTGGCGGGTAAGCCTGCGGTGCTGTGGTTCTGGACGCCGTGGTGCCCGATTTGCAACGCCGAGGCGCCCAACGTCGCGGCGGTGGCCGCAGCCAACCCCGCGGTGACCTTCGTCGGCGTCGCCGCCAAGGCCGACGTCGGCGCGCTGCAGAACTTCGTCTCGAAGTACAAGCTGACCTTCACCACCATCAACGACGCCGACGGTTCGATCTGGGCGAAGTTCAACGTGCCCTGGCAGCCCGCGTACGTGTTCCTGCGCCCCGACGGGTCGTCGACGTTCGTCAACAACCCGGCCTCGGTGATGTCCCAGCAGGAACTCAGTGATCGGGTGAGCGCGCTGGCGTCTTGATGAACACCGAGCTGCTCGGCCTGGCATTCGCGGCCGGGATGGTGGCGGCGTTCAACCCGTGCGGGTTCGCGATGCTGCCCGCCTACCTGACGCTGGTGATCCAGCCCGAGCAGGGCGGCCGGCTCGCGACGACGGCCCGGGCGCTGGCCGCCTCGGCCACCATGGCGCTGGGGTTCCTGACGGTGTTCGGGCTGTTCGGGCTGCTGACCGTCGCCGTCGCCTCCACCATCCAGCGTTACCTGCCCTACGGCACCGTGGTGGTCGGCATTGTGCTTGTCGCCCTGGGGCTTTGGCTGCTGGCCGGCCGGGAGCTGCCGGGCTGGTCGCTGGGCAAGGGCGCCCGGTGGGCGCCGACGGCGCGACTGGGCTCGATGTTCGGCTACGGGGTCGGCTACGCGCTGGCGTCGCTGTCGTGCACGGTCGGGCCGTTCCTGGCGGTCACCGGCAGCAGTCTGAAGAGCGGTTCGGCGGTCGGGGTGGTGCTGGTCTACGTCGCCTACGCGGCCGGCATCGCACTGGTGGTCGGGGTGCTGGCGGTCGCGGTGGCGCTGGCGAGCGCAACGGCGGTCGACCGGATGCGACGGGTGTTGCCGTGGGTCAACCGGGTCAGCGGGCTGATCCTGGTGGTGGTCGGGGCGTATGTCGCCTACTACGGGTGGTTCGAGGTACGGCTGTTCGGCGGCGACGGGCCGGTGCAGGACCCGGTGATCGAGGCGGCGGGGCGCATCCAGCGGGCGCTGGCGGGCTGGGTGTACCAGCACGGGGCGTGGCCGTGGCTGCTGGCAGCCGCCGGGTTGGGCACGGCCCTGGCGATAACCATCGGGGCGCGGCGCCGGCGTTCGCCCGCCCGGACGGTGACGCCGGTAGACTCGGCCGCATGACGACGAGCCTCCGTAAATTCGCCGCCGGCTCCGCGGCAGTGCTGTCGCTGGCCGGTGTTCCCGCAGTCCTGACCACCATCGCCCCGAGCGGCACCGCACAGGCCGACGTGTGCGCCAGCGCCGGTCGCCGGATCCAGGTGAGCGGCTGCGCCAATCTGAGCGACGTGATGGCGCCCTACGTGCTGCCGCCGGATGCCTACGCCCCGATCAACCCGGCCGTCAGCGGCTGCGTCGGCTGGAACGGCCGCTGGATCAACGCCAGCACCTGCGGCTGACCCCGCCCACGAGAAGGGCCCCCGCCGACGAAATCCGCGGGGGCCCTTCTCGTATCAGCTACCGGTGCAGGTCGAACCGGTCGTTGTCCATCACCTTGGCCCACGCCGCGACGAAGTCCTTGACGAACTTCTCCTTGGCGTCGTCCTCGGCGTAAACCTCGGCCAGCGCCCGCAACTGGGAGTTCGAGCCGAACACCAGGTCGGCGCGGGTGCCGGTCCACTTCTGCTGGCCCGAGGCGCGGTCCCAGCCGACGAAGGTGCCGTCGTCGTGCGGCGACGACGCCCATTCGGTGCCCATGTCGAGCAGGTTGACGAAGAAGTCGTTCGTCAGCCGTCCCGGGTTGTCGGTGAACACACCGTGCTTGGACTCCTTGTAGTTGGCGCCCAGCACCCGCAGGCCGCCCACCAGAACCGTCATCTCCGGAGCCGACAGGTTCAGCAGGTTGGCCTTGTCGAGAAGCTGGAACTCCGCGGCCAGCGGGGCGCCCTTGCCGAGGTAGTTGCGGAAGCCGTCGGCAACCGGTTCCAGATAGGCGAAGGACTCCACATCGGTCGTCTCGGCGGTGGCATCACCGCGGCCGGAGTGGAACGGCACCGTGATGGTGAAACCGGCGTCCTTGGCCGCCGTCTCCACGGCGGCCGAACCGCCGAGCACCACCAGATCGGCGAAGGACACGCCGGTCGAGGATTTCTTCTGGATCTCCTCGAGCTTGCGGATCACCTGGGCCAGCTCGTCGGGCTCGTTGCACTCCCAGCCGGCCTGCGGCTGCAGCCGGATCCGGCCGCCGTTGGCGCCGCCGCGCTTATCGCTGTTGCGGTAGGAGGCGGCCGCCTTCCAGGCAGTCGAGACCAGTTGCGGCACAGTCAGACCCGAAGCCAGGATCTCCTTCTTGAGCCCTTCGACGTCGGCGTCGCTGAGTGTCTTGCCGGCGGGCACCGGGTCCTGCCACAGCAGGGTCTCCTTGGGAACCAGCGGCCCGATGTAGCGGTTGGCCGGACCCATGTCGCGGTGGATCAACTTGAACCATGCCCTGGCGAACGCGTCAGCGAGCTCCTCGGGGTGATCCAGCCAGCGCTTGGTGATCTCGCCGTAGACCGGATCGAACCGCATCGACAGGTCGGTGGTCAGCATCGACGGGTGGGTCTTGCCCGTTCCGAACGCCTCCGGAACCGAGTTGGCCCAGCCGTTGTCCTTGGGCTTCCACTGGATGCCGCCGGCCGGGCTGGTGGTCTGTTCCCACTCGTTGCCGTAGAGGATCTCCAGGTAGCTGTTGTCCCACTTGGTGGGGGTGTGGGTCCAGATGACCTCCAGGCCGCTCGTCGCGGCGTCCTTGCCCACACCGGTGCCGTTCTCGTTCTTCCAGCCCAGGCCCTGAAGCTCCATCGGGGCGGCTTCGGGCTCGCGGCCGACCAGTTCGGGGTTGCCCACACCGTGGGTCTTGCCGAAGGTGTGGCCGCCGACGATCAGAGCGGCGGTTTCGACGTCGTTCATCGCCATCCGGGCGAACGTCTCCCGGATGTCCACCGCGGCCAGCACGGGGTCGGGGTTGCCGTTGGGGCCCTGCGGGTTGACGTAGATCAGGCCCATCTGGACGGCGGCCAGCGGGTTGGCCAGGTCGCGCTTGCCGCTGTAGCGCTGGTCCTCGAGCCAGACGTGCTCAGGGCCCCAGTAGATCTCCTCGGGCTCCCACTCGTCCTCCCGGCCGAAGGCGAAGCCGAAGGTCTCCAGGCCCATGTCGTCGAGGGCGACGTTGCCGGCGAACGCGATCAGGTCGGCCCAGGACAGCTGCTTGCCGTACTTCTTCTTCACCGGCCACAGCAGCCGGCGGGCCTTGTCCAGGTTGGCGTTGTCCGGCCAGCTGTTCAAGGGCGCGAAGCGCTGCATGCCGGCGCCGGCGCCGCCGCGGCCGTCCTGCACCCGGTAGGTGCCGGCGGCATGCCAGGTCATCCGGATGAAGAACGGGCCGTAGTGGCCGAAGTCGGCCGGCCACCAGTCCTGCGAGGAGTGCATCACCTCGACGATGTCGGCCCGCACGGCGTCGACATCGAGCGTGGCGACCGCCGAGGCGTAGTCGAAGTCCTTGTCCATCGGATTGATGACGTCCGGATTGTGCTGCAGCACTTTGAGGTTCGGCTGATTCGGCCACCAGTCCCGGTTACCGCCGCCCTCGACCGGCGGCCTCATCACCGGACAGCCGCCGCCATCGGCCTGCTCGTTCCGGAACCGGGCCAGCAGGCTCGAGCGCAGCTCGGACTCGCTCATGGCATTGATCTCCGCAGCGGTCAGGCCCTGATCTGCCGCGGGGGTGCCTTCCTGTTTCATCGCCATAGGTTTTCCTTCCGGGTGGGTCGAGACGTCATCACGGTCGTGATCACGCAGGTTCTCGAGTGGTGCAGTCGGGGCAGGTGCCCCAGTAGATGACCTCGGCCTCGTCGAACTCGAAGCCTTCGGGGATGCCAGAGTCGTCGCTCGCCGTCAGGCAGGGCGCATCGCCGACGGCACAGTCCACGTCACCGATGCTTCCACACATGCGGCAGACCACGTGATGGTGGTTGTCGCCGACCCGTGCCTCATAACGGGCCACCGACCCCGACGGCTGGATGCGCCGCACCAGCCCGGCCGCGGTCAGCGCCGCCAGGACGTCATAGACCGCCTGCCGGGAGACCTCGGGGAGGGCGTCGCGCACGGCGGTGAAGATCGTGTCGGTGTCGGCGTGCGGATGGCTGTTCACCGCATCCAGGACCGCGACGCGGGGGCGGGTGACGCGCAGCTCCGCGTCCCGCAACCGCTCGGCGTAGTCCGGCCCCCGGGTCACAACCCGATCCTGACGCGCTTTCTGGAATCGGTCAAGTATGGGGTTCATTCGGGCTATCGGTATGGTCTCACCTCGTGCCCCTCTCCACCGTCGCCATCGAAATGGTGCCGCCCAACGTCGACCGCAGCCTCGACGAGCAACTCGACGAGGCGCGCAAGGTCGCGCGGATCTCCGCCGAGACCGGCCTGGCCGGCACCATCGGGCACGTGATGATCCCGGGCATGATCGACGAGGACGAGGATCGTCCCATCGAGATGAAGCCCAAACTCGACGTGCTGGACTACTGGAAGCTGATCGCCCCGGAACTGCCCGGGGTCAAGGGCCTGTGCACACAGGTGACAGCGTTCTCCGACGAGCCCACCCTGCGCCGGCGGATCACCGAACTGATGTCCTCGGGCATGGAGGGCATCGCGTTCGTCGGGGTGCCGCGCACCATGACCGACGGCGAGGGCTCCGGTGTCGCGCCCACCGACGCCCTGGACATCTACCGCGACCTGGTGCCCAACCGCGGGGCCATCCTGATCCCCACCCGCGAGGGGGAGGCCGGCCGGTTCGGCTTCAAGTGCGACCGGGGCGCCACCTACGGCATGACGCAACTGCTGTACTCCGACGCCATCGTCGGCTTCCTGCGCGAGTTCGCCGCCACCACCTCCTTCCGCCCGGAGATCCTGCTGTCCTTCGGCTTCGTGCCGAAGGTGGAAAGCCGCGTGGGACTGGTCAACTGGCTCATCCAGGACCCCGGCAACGCCGCGGTGGCCGCCGAGCAGGATTTCGTCAGGGCGCTGGCCGCCGCCGAACCGGCCGTCAAGCGCGGGATGCTGCTCGACCTCTACAAGAGGGTGGTCGACGGTGTGGCCGGCCTGGGATTCCCGCTGAGCATCCACCTGGAGGCCACCTACGGCTACTCCCAACCCGCGTTCGACACCTTTGCCGAGATGCTGGCCTACTGGTCACCGCGGTGACCGGGTCGCGTCGGTGACCGTGTCCGAATGAAGACCTGGATCGACTTCGACAACGCCCCCGTTTTCGCGATCCCGCTGACCGATCCGGTCGGCGCGGTGAGCGTCTGCGAGGGCATGCTGATCGAGGGCCCGCAGGGCTGGGGTGAGTTCTCACCCCCGGCCGGGGTGTCCGAGCAGCAGGCCGCCCGGTGGCTGACGGCGGCCATCGAGGTGGGCACCGTGGGCTGGCCCGACCCGCTGCGCGGTCGGGTGCCGGTGGCGGTGACGGTGCCCTCGGTGCCTGCCGACCGGGCAAGGGAGATGGTGGTGGCATCCGGGTGCCGGACGGCCGCCGTGCGGGTCGGGGAGACCTCGTTGGTTGACGACCTCGCCCGCCTGGAGGCGGTGCGTGACGCACTGGGGGCATCTGGCGCGATCCGCGTCGACGCCAACGGCGGCTGGGATCTGGAGACCGCTGCTTCCGCGGTGCCCGCGTTGGACCAGGCGGCCGGGGGGCTGGAGTTCGTCGAACAGCCCTGTGCCGCTCTGGAAGACGGGGTAGCGCTGCGCCGCCGGGTTAAGGTGCGGATCGCGGTGGACCAGTCGATCCGGGAATCGGCTGAGCCCCTTGCTCTTCCGCTGACCGAGGCCTGTGACATCGCCGTGCTGACGGTGGGTGCGTTGGGCGGGGTGCGCCGTGCGCTGCGGATCGCCGAACGATTCG
>JAPOHV010000056.1 GCA_029979305.1 Mycobacteriaceae bacterium
CGTTCCCCGCTGATGCCGATCACCCCGCGGGCGATCACCTCGATGTTCAATCAGATCGCCGGCGAGCAGCCCGACCTGCAGTTGCCCACCGAGGAGCAACTCGGTTCGGCCTACGCCGGTAAGAAGTCCAAGGCCCGACATCTCAGTATCGCCAGCGACGTCGGGTTCCGGATGCCGTCGGTGTGGTTCGCCGAGGGACACAACGCCGTGGCGCCGGTGTACCTGTATCGGTTCGACTACGCCACACCGGTCATGAAACTACTGCTAGTGGGGGCTGCTCACGCCACCGAATTGCCTTATGTCTGGGGCACTCTCGGTGCGCCGCAGGACATGACGCTCAAGCTCGGCGGTGCCAAGACGGCCAAGGCCGTCTCCAAGCGGATCCGCACCCGATGGGTCAACTTCGCCGCCACCGCCAAACCCGCCGGCCTGCCCGGCGAACCAGAATGGACGCCGTATCAGGACACCGACCGAGCCTGCCTGATCATCGACCACCGCGATCGGATCGTTCACGACCTCGACGCCGACATCCGCGCCGCCTGGGGCAGCGACCCGGTACACCTGCGCTGATCGCGCGGGTTCAGCCGGTGGGCAGATCCCGGAAGGGCATGTCCTTGTAGGGTTCGGGTTCCTTGGGCAGACCGAGAACCCGTTCGCCGACGATGTTGCGCTGGATCTGGTCGGTGCCGCCGCCGATCGAGGTGAAGTAGGCGTTGAGCGTGCGGAAGGTGACGGCGTCGCCGGCCGGGTTGTCCGGGCCGGTCAGCATCGACTCGCAGCCGATGATGTCGGTCTGCACCCGGGCGGTCTGGTGCAGGATCCGTGACATCGCGATCTTGCCCAGCGCCATCAGCGTCGCAGCCTCGGCCCGGTCGCCGGTCGCCTTGGCGCGCTGAGTGTTCCACCGGTTGACCGCCGCGTAGGCCTCGACGCGGGCGATCTCCTGGCGTATGTGTGAGTCCGACAGCTTGCCGGCTGCGCGGGCCATCCCGATCAGGCTGTCGGCGTCGGGTTTGAGGTCGCGGCTGGACCGCGATGTGCGGGCCAGGTCGCCCATCAGCCGGCGCTCATAGGCCAGCGCCAGTTGCAGCACGCTCCAACCGCCACCGGGCTCACCCACCAGGTTGGCGTGCGGCACCCGGGCATCGGTGATGAACACCTCGTTGAACTCCGACTCCCCGGTGATCTGGTGGATCGGGCGAATCTCCACGCCGGGCTGATGCATCGGGAAGATGAAGAAGCTGATTCCCTTGTGCTTCGGCACATCCCAGTCGGTGCGGGCGATCAGCAGGCCGTAGTCGGCGATCTTGGCGAACGAGGTCCAGACCTTCTGCCCGTTGATGATCCAGTCGTCCCCGTCGCGCTCGGCCCGGGTGCGCAGGCCGGCCAGGTCCGAACCGGCGCCGGGCTCGCTGTAGAGCAGGCACCACCGGGTCTCGCCCCGGATGGCCGGTGGGATCAGCCGGTGCTTCTGCTCGTCGGTGCCCAGATCGTGCAGCGTGCAGGCCATCAGGTCGGCGCGGTCCTGGCCAGCGCCCTTGGCGCCGACAGCGGCGAATTCCGCTGCGACGATGCGTGATTGCGCGTCATCCAGTCCGCGGCCCCACCACTGCGGCTCCCAGCTGGGCACCGCCCAGCCCGCCTCGAACACCCGGCGGCCCCATTCGCGCCGGTCGAGGCCGGGGTCCCAGTTGCCGGCCAGCCAACTCCTGACTTCGGCCCGGATTTCGTCGTCGCTGCTCACGAACTCTCCTCCCGAAGCCGAATGTACCGTTCCCGATGCCAGGACGGGTCACCGAAGATCTGAGCGTCGGTGCGTGCGCGGCGCAGATAGAGGTGCGCCGGGTGCTCCCAGGTGAATCCGATCCCACCGTGCACCTGGATGTTGGTCGCCGCGGTCGACACGTAAGTCTCGGAGCAGAACGCTTGGGCCAGTGCCAGATCCATCACCCGGTCGGGGTCGGTGGCGTCGAATGCTGCGGCGACATGGCGCGCGGCCGACACCGCCGACTGCGCATCCAGCAGCATGTCGACGCACATGTGCTTGACGGCCTGGAAGCTGCCGATCGCGCGACCGAACTGGTATCGGGTGCGCGCGTAGTCGGCGCTCATCGTGGTGACGTGCATGGCTCCGCCGGCCTGCTCGGCGATCAGGGCGACCGCGGTGCGGTCCAGTGCCTCCGCCAGAGCCGTGGCGGCGGACCCGGGAGCGCCGATCAGCCGGGCCGGGGTGCCGGTCAGGACGAGCCGGGCCTGCCTGCGGGTCTGGTCCACGGTGGTCAGCGGAGAGACCGTCAGGCCTGCTGCATCGTTCTCGATCGCGAAAATCGCTGGACCTGAGTGGGATTGGGCCTGCACGTAGAAACGCTGCGCGTACGTGCCGTCCAGCACGAACGTCTTCTCCCCGGTCAGCGACCAGTTGCCGCCGGCTTCGGTGGCCGCGGTCTCCGGATGCTGCGGCGGTCGCGCCGAGCCGGATTCGGCGAAGGCGACGGTGGCGATCAGATCACCCGCGGCGATCCGGGGCAGTGCCTCGGCGCACTCGGCGGTGTCGGCCAGTGCCAGTAGAAGGTGCGGGGTCAGCACTGCGGTGGACAGGTAGGGAGCACACAGCAACGCCCGGCCCAGCTGCTCGCTCGCCACCGAAAGCTCGGCCATACCGGCTCCGGCTCCACCGAACTGCTCGGGAATCGCCAATCCGGTCAGGCCCATGGCCGCCAGTTCGGCCCACAGCCCGGCGTCATATCCGTCGCCGGCCATCTGGCGGCGCACCTCGGCCTCCGGCGAGCGTTTGGCCATCAGGTCGGCGACCGCGTCGCGCAGGTCGTTCTGTTCCCTCGTCAAAGCGGTGGACACCGTGCTCACCCGACCATCGTCATTGCGCGCCGCAGGCTCTCGCACTTGCTGTCGAAATAGGCTTGGGAAACACCGGCTTTGGGAACGATTCTGTCGAATCCGTGGAATGCGCCGGGAACTTCGCGCACGGTGCACGCCACCCCGGCCGCCTCGAGACGCTTCGCGTAGCCGATCCCTTCGTGGTGGAACAGGTCCAGAGTGCCGACCCCCAGCCAGGCCGGCGGCAACCCGGCCAGGTCGGTTCGCCGGCCCGGCACGGCGACATCCGGGTCGGCGCCGGAGAGATAGGCGGTCCAGCCGAGGCGGTTGCTCGCGGTGTTCCACAGCCGAAACCCGCTGTCGTCGAGGGCGGGATCGACGGTGCGGTCGTCGAGCATGGGGTAGGAGAGCAGTTGCAGCACCGGGCGGACGTCACCGCGGTCGCGGGCCAGGAACGCCAGTGCCGCCGCCAGGCCGCCGCCGGCGCTCGCCCCGCCGATCGCGATTCGGCCCGGGTCGATTCCCGGCAACTGCGCCAGCCACTTCAGCGCGCTGTAGCAGTCCTCCAGCGGAATCGGGTAGGGGTGTTCGGGCGCCAGCCGGTAATCCACCGCGGCAACGGCGATGCCGAGCTTGCGGGTGAAGGCGCGGCAGAAGTCGTCGTCCTGGGCCGCGTTACCGATGACGTAACCGCCGCCGTGAATCCACAGCAGCGCAGCGACATCCCCGATGGCCCGCGCCGGACGGTACAGCCGGACCCCCGCACCGCACGACAGGGTCAGGACCTCCACGCCACCGCTCTCCGGCCTGCGCGGGTTGGGCAGCCGCCGCAGCAGCGGTACCGACCAGCGGTAGACCACCTGCCTCGGGACGAATCGTGCCGCCCGGCGCAACTCCGGGTGGATGTCCTCGTTGGGCATGAATCTCATTATGCCGCCGGGTCCGCAGGGCCGGGACCGGTGGTTACGATCGGCTGATGAGCGAACCATCGACCGAACCCGACGTCGTCCTCACCGAGCAGCGCGACCGGATCCTGATCATCACGATCAACCGGCCGGAGGCCAAGAATGCGGTCAACGCCGCGGTCAGCCACGCACTGGCCGCCGCCACGGACCGCCTCGACGACGACCCCGGACTGTCGGTGGGCATCGTGACCGGTGCTGGTGGTTCGTTCTGCGCGGGAATGGACCTCAAGGCCTTCGCCAAGGGCGAGAACGTCGCGGTCAAGGGCCGTGGGCTCGGCTTCACCGAGCGGCCGCCGGCCAAGCCGATCATCGCCGCGGTCGAAGGCTACGCGCTGGCCGGCGGGACGGAGTTGGCACTGGCCACCGATCTCATTGTGGCCGCGACGAATTCGGCGTTCGGCATCCCCGAGGTGAAGCGCGGTCTGGTGGCCGCCGGCGGTGGCCTGCTGCGGCTGCCGCAGCGCATCCCGTATCAGATCGCGATGGAACTGGCGCTCACCGGCGATCCCCTTCCGGCGCAGCGCGCCCATGAGCTCGGACTGGTCAATGTGCTGGCCGAACCGGGCAACGCCCTGGCCGCGGCAATCGAATTGGCCTCCCGTATCACCGCCAACGGCCCGTTGGCGGTGGCGGCCACCAAACGCGTCATCACCGAGTCGCGAGGGTGGACGCCGGAGAACCAGTGGCGGGAGCAGGCCGCGATCATCATGCCGGTGTTCGCGTCCAAGGACGCCCGGGAGGGTGCGGTCGCATTCGCCGAGAAACGCGCGCCCAACTGGACCGGCAGCTAGCGGGCCGGCGCCGGCTCAGTCGCAGAACGGCAGGCAGGGGCCGGGCGTATACGGGGTCGGCGCGGTGATGGTGGGACTGAACGAGTTGGGCCCGCCCGGCGACATGTTCTTGTCGGACGGACTCGGGGGGCCCGGTGCAGTCGACGGGGCCGGGGTGGACGGTGTCTGCGTGGCCGGGGGTTCGTTCGTCCCATCGTCGGCGCAGCCTGCGAGGATCAGAATCAGCGCCGTCACCGTCGCGGTACGTCGGATGCCGGGCATGCACGCCATGGTAGGCCCACGCACCTCTAAGGGATTGCGGCGCCGATGATCACGTCCCAGGGGTCGACACCCGACAGTGCCATCCGGCCCAGCCGGCGGGCGTGGTGGGCGGTGTCGCCGAACTCCTCGACCCAGCTGCGCGCCCGCATGGTCGACAGCCACAGCCGGTGCTCGATCGTCACCCCGATGGCGCCGTGCAATTGATGGGCCGCGGTCACCACGGCCGGCACAACCTGACCCAGCGTCACTTTGGCGACCGTGACGGCGTAGTCGGCCTGCGGGCTGCCGAAGCCGAAGTCGGCGGCGGCGGCGACGGCCAGATCGGCCGCCGCACGCGCTCGCTCGACCTCACCGGCCATGCCGGCCAGCGTGTGCTGGACGGCCTGGAAGGCGCTCAGCGGCCGACCGAACTGTTCGCGTTCGCGGGTGTGCGCCACCGAGAACTCGACGGCTGCATCCAGTGCCCCGATGATCTGCATGCATCGCGCCCAGGCGCCGCGGCGCACCAACTCCGCCTTCGCGTCAACCGTCACGAAGGCGCTGTCCGGCAGGTCGGCGCCGATCGTGTCACGGGGCTCGCCGCCGGCATTGTGTCCCGTTGTGATTGACAGTTCGGCAGGCGTCAGCACTGTGACTCGCAGTCGGTCGCCGTCGGGTAGTGCCAGCACCACCGCCGCCGATTCGTTCGCGTAGGGAACCCCGGTCAGCGCGGTGGCGACGGTCAGCGGACCGGACTGCGGCACCTCCAGATCGGCGAGTCCGGCCAGCCAACATGCCAGTACGTCGGTTTCGGCCACCGGCACCGTTACGCCGCGGCGGGCCAGCGCGCGCAGGATCACCGCGACCTCGCTCGGGCCGCCGCCGGAGTCCTCGGTGGAGTTCAGCCGGGTGAGCCCCGACTCCTCCAGATGCCGCCACGCCGTGGTGTCCAGCGGGTCTGGCAGTGCGCGCCGACCGATCCGGTCATCGAACGAGCGTTGGCCTATGTCGTCGACGAGCTGACGCAGCTCGGTGAGATCGTCTGTGCCGGTGGCGAATACCCCGCCGCTCAAGACACTCATCAGCGCAGCCCCATGCCCTTGGCAACCATCCCGCGCAGCACCTCGTTCGTCCCGCCGCGCAGCGTGAACATTGGCGCGTGCACCCTCGCGATCTCGACGAGTGCGGCTACCCGATCCCGGTCGGCGCCGCTTTCGGCATAGGACAGCAGATCGGCGGCGAGATCCACCGACTCCTGCTCGAAGCGGGTTCCGAGATCCTTGACCAGCGCGGCCTCGTTGACCGGTGCTTCGCCGGCCGCCAGAGCCCGTGCCACCGAGATCGACATCTGTCGCAGCGAGATCACCCGCGCCATCAGGCCTCCCACCGCCGCGGTGGCATGCCGGTCGAGATCGTCCTGCCCGGCGAGCAGTCCCAGCAGCGCGGTCAGCATCGGCGTGGTCGACAGGATCCGTTCCGGCCCGCTGCGCTCGAACGAGAGTTCGGCGGTGACCTGCCGCCAGCCGTCACCCTCGGTGCCCAGCAGGTTGGTGTCGTCGATGAACACCTCGTTGAAGGTGATCTCGTTGAAGTGGTGCTCGCCGGACATCAACACGATCGGGCTGATGTCGATCCCGTCGGAATCCGTCGGCACGATGAACTGGCTGAAGCCGGCGTGGCGGCGTTGCGGGTCCAGCGGACTGGTCCGCACGAGCACGACGACCTGGTGCGACAGATGCGCACCGCTGGTCCATACCTTGGTGCCGGAAAGCACCCATCCGCCGTCGGTGCGGGTGGCTTTGGCGGAGGCGGCGGCAAGGTCGGAGCCGGCTTGCGGTTCACTCATCCCGATGGCTGAAAAGTATCGTCCCGCAGCGATTCTCGGCAGAATCCGCTGGCGCTGCTCCTCGGTCCCGTAGGACAGCAGGCCCGGTCCGACCTGGCGGTCGGCGATCCAGTGTGCCGCCACCGGGGCACCGCCGGCCAGCAACTCCTCGGTCACCACATAGCGGTGCAGGTGGCCCAGGCCGTGCCCGCCGTACTCCTTCGGGATCGTCAGACCCAGGAATCCCGCATCGCCCAGTCGGGCGCTGAACGGCTCGTCCCACTTCGACAGCCACGCATCGACGGCCGGCGTCCAGCCGAACTCCTCGCGGTCGGCCGCGAGGAACTCGCGCAGCGAGGCGCGCAGCTTTGCCAGGTCCGGTTCGTTCGCGCACTGCTGCGCGAAAGCCTCACCCACGGCACTCACCGGTAGCCGGTGAGGCGGGCGATGACGGCAGCTTTACCGTCCGTCCCGAGCGCGGTCGCGTCGGCGACGGCGGAGTTGCGTCCGATCCGCAGCGCGGTTGCCTCATAGACGGATTGTGCACCTGCTGCGAACGGGCGCAGGAAATTCACCCGGATCGAGGCGGTGCGCAGCGGGCGGTCCTGGCCGTGGTTGACCGCGGCGGCTGCGACCAGTTCCAGGCCCGCGCTGCTGACCCCGCCGTGAACGATGCCGATCAGGTTGTTGATCATCGGGTCCGGGAGTTGCCGCAGCCGGTAGACACCGTCGGCCACCGGCATCGGCTCGACGGCCATCAGGTCGGCCAGCGAAGTGGCCGCGGTGCGGGGCAGCGGGTCGTCGCCGCGCCGTTGCGGGCCGTCCGGACCGGCGGGCAGCGCCATGGTGCGCACCGTGCCGCCTCCGATCACCGTGCCGCGATGCTCCAGCGTGCACACCGACAGCAGGGTGGCCGCCTCCGGCCCGAGCGGGCGCGCGATGGCCACCACCGGGTCATCGGGTGCGGCGGCGAGACTGTCATGGGCTACCGGGGTCAAATCAAGGGTCAACTCGCTCGACACCGTCCACGCGCCCCGGGAGCACCGGTAGAAGTTGACCCGGCCGCCCACGTCGTCGACCAGTACGGCCAGTCCGGCGAGCGAGGGCAACCCGGTGAACGGATTGTTCATCCCGGCCAGCGCCATCTCGGCCGCCACCCGGGTGTCGGTTTGCCCGACGGTTGTTATCCCGAAACGGCGCAGCACACTCAGCGGCGTCTCCGGGTCGGAGAGCACCGCGGCGATGTCGGCCGGCTTATCCACTTGACCCACGGTGTGCCGGTACCCCGATTCCGCCGACGAATTGCCTTGCCTTGATCAGGAATTCGAGGTTGCGGGCGACGTCGTCGAGAGGATCGAGGCTCCTGGCGGAGCGGCACAGCACCACAGCTCCCTCCATCGCCGCGATCGCGGTGTCGGCCAGGGCCGAAGCTTCGGCGGGTTCGAAACCCTCCCGGGTGTAGGCCTGCTTGGAGGCTTCCCGCCACCGGGCGAAGATGTCGCCGGCCAGCGAGGCCAGTTGCTGCTCGTCGTGGCCGGAGCCGATGGCGGCGGCCAGCACCGGACAGCCGGCGGTGTAGTCGCTGGCGATCAGCGCCTCGCGCCACATGTCGACGAACTGCCGCAACAGCGCGGTCCCGCTGTCGCCGGCCGCCTCGTCGATCCGGGCGGTGATCTCGTCGCCGGCGAACTGCAGGGCCTCACGCAGAATCTGTCCGCGGCCCTCGGGGAAGTGGTGGTACACCGACCCGCGCGGCGCACCGCTGCGGGCCAGCACTGCGTCGACTGTCACGGCTGCCGCGCCGCGTTCTCGCAGCAGTTCGGCAGCGCTGTGCAGCATTGCGGTCCGGGTCGACCCCCGGGTGGTCATGACGCGAATCCCGTCAGGCCGCGCGGGACGGCTTCATCCACGATTCCAGCGGGCTGGCCATCGGCCGCAGCAGATGGCGTCGCTTACGCGCCCACCGGTTCACCCGGATACCGGCGATGTTCAGTTCGACGTTCCACATCAGCGCCACCTCTCTGTGGCCGGGAGCCATAACTATGCTTATAACCATAATGGCTCCGCATCTCAGGGGGAAATCCGGACCGTCACGGCTTGGTGACTGGGCCGTCCTATGATTCAGGCCATACCTCACGAAACCGTCGGGAAGGGGCGAACCATGAAGGTGATCGGTTCCGTCGATGCGGCGCGGGAACTGGTGGGCCGGGAACTCGGCGTCAGTGACTGGCTGGAGATCGACCAGCAGCGGGTCAACGACTTCGCCGACGTCACCGGTGACCACCAGTGGATCCACGTCGACGTGGAGCGGGCCCGGACCGACAGCCCGTTCGGCACCCCGATCGCGCACGGCTTTCTGACGCTGTCGCTCATCCCGGCGCTGAGCAAGGACAACTTCCGGGTGGACAACGCCAAACTCGCCATCAACTACGGGCTTAACAAGGTGCGGTTCCTCACCCCGGTGCCGGTGGGGAGCCGGGTCCGGGTGCGCTCCGAACTGGCCGATGTCGCCGACAAGGGTGGCGCAGCCGACCTGACAGTCAGGCACACCATCGAGATCGACGGCGTGGAGAAGCCCGCCGCAGTCGCCGAGATGATCGTCCGGATCGTCTTCTAGATCGGCGTGTAGCCGACGACGACCCCGGGCGTCAGATCTTCGGCGTGTAGCCGAACGGCAGCAGCACGCTCTTGAGTTACACGTACTCCTCGATACCCTCCGGGCCGTTCTCCCGTCCGACCCCGGAGTTCTTGTAGCCGCCGAACGGCGCGCCCGGGTCGAAGGCGTACATGTTCACCGCATAGGTACCGGTGCGGATCTTCGAGGCGATCTCGATCGCCTTGTCGTAGTCGGTCGTCCAGACGCTGCCGGCCAGTCCATAGTCGGAGTCGTTGGCGATCCGGACCGCGTCGTCCTCGTCGGAGTAGGCGATGATCGACAGCACCGGGCCGAAGATCTCCTCCCGGGCGATCGTCATGGTGTTGTCGACGTCGGCGAACACCGTCGGTTCCACGAACCAGCCGGTGTCCACCCCTTTGGGCCGGCCGCCGCCGGTGACCACCCGGGCGCCCTCCTCCTTGCCCTTGGCGATGTAGCCCTCGACACGCTCGCGCTGCTTGGCGCTGATCAGCGGACCGATGACCACACCCGGGGAGTCCGGCAGGCCCACCGGCATGGCCGCGACTGCCGCGCCGACCTTCTCGACGATCTCCTCGTAGCGCGACCGCGGGGCGAGGATGCGGGTCTGTGCCACGCAGGCCTGGCCGGAGTTCATCAGGCCGGAGAACAGCAGCAGCGGCAGGGTGGCGTCGAGGTCGGCGTCCTCGAGGATGATGGCCGCCGACTTGCCGCCCAGCTCCAGCGTGCACGGCTTGAGCTTCTCGGCGGCCAGCACGCCGACCTCGCGGCCCACCGACGTGCTGCCGGTGAAGGTGAACTTGTCGATCAGCGGATTGGCGGTCAGCGCCTGCCCGGTCTCCGGGCCGCCCGGCACCACCGACAGCACCCCCTCGGGCAGGCCGGCCTCGGCGAACACCTCCGCCAGCGCGTTGATGGTCAGCGGAGTCTCGGCCGCCGGCTTGAGCACCATGGTGCAGCCCGCGATCAGCGCCGGCCCCAGCTTGTTGCAGGCCAGGAACAGCGGGACGTTCCAGGCCACCACGGCTCCCACCACGCCGACCGGCTCGCGCAGCACCAGGGTCTGCCCGTAGATGCCGTCGCGCACGTCGCGCCAGGTGAACTTGTCGGCCGCCGCGGAGTAGAACTGCAGCCCGGACAGCGCCGCGCCGTACTGCATCATGTCGACGATCATCTGCGGCTGGCCGGTCTCGGCCTTGAGCAGGAACTTGAACTCGTCGGCCCGGTCCTCGATGAGCTTCACGGCGTTGGCGATCACGGCCTGCCGCTCCTGCGGGGTCATCCGCGGCCAAGGGCCGGAGTCGAAGGCCTCCCGCGCCGCGTCGACGGCGGCGTCGACGTCGGCGGGGGCCGCCCACGGCACCTTGCCGACGTACTCGCCGGTGGCCGGCGAGTACACCTCGATGAACCGCGAGGTCGACGGCTCCACCCACTTGCCGCCGATTAAGAGCTTGTCGAATTCGGTCTTGTACGCGGTCTGTGCCATGCCGACAACACTACGTAGGGCGCAGCACCAGCACCAGATTGCTCAGCAGGAATTCCCGGATGCCGGGCACCGCCGTCAGACCCCACGCCCACCGCGGGTGATAGCGGGGGAACGCGGCGACCAGTGCGCCGGTGGAACGGGCCCAGCGCAGGCCCTCGGCGACCGAGACGGCGAACAGCGACGACCCGTACTCATTCTTCGGCGGGTGCCCGTGGCGACGGGGGTAGCGCCGGGCCGCCCGCGCGCCGCCCAGGTAGTGCCACAGCCCGGTCTCGTGACCGCCGAACGGGCCCAGCCACACGGTGTAGGACAGGATCGCCAACCCGCCGGGCCGGGTCACCCGCAGCATCTCCTCGCCCAGCCGCCACGGTTGCGCGACGTGCTCGGCCACATTGGAGGACAGGCACACCTCGACGCTGCCGTCGGCGAACGGCAGAGCCAGACCGGAGGCCCGCACGAAGGTTCCCGGCCCGCCGCGGCTGCAGTGGCCGGCGGCATGCATCTCGCGGGGATCGGGTTCGACGCCGATATAGCGCCAGCCCGCGCCGGCGAACGCGGTCGCGAAGTAGCCGGGGCCGCCGCCGACATCCAGAACCGTCCGCCCGCGGCGGTCCGGCTGTCCGGGCTGGCCGGCCGTCCACAGGTCGGTGACCATGGCCACGGTGTCGTCGGCCAGCGCGCCGTAGAAGCGGGCCGGATCGCTCTGTTCGTAGCGGAATTCGCCGAGCAACCTGGCCGAGCGGCCCAATGTCGCACGCCGGGCGAACAGGTCCGTGACGGCCATCGGCCTCACCCTAGGCGATAGGCTGGCCGGGATGTCCTCACCGCCGGCCCCCGTTCGTTCGGTGCTGCTGCTGTGCTGGCGCGACACCGGCCACCCGCAGGGCGGCGGCAGCGAAACCTACCTCCAGCGCATCGGTGCGCTGCTGGCCGACGCCGGTGTCGACGTCACCCTGCGGACCGCGCGCTACGAGGGCGCCGCCCGCCGCGACGTCGTCGACGGGGTGCGGATCAGCCGCGGCGGCGGCCGCTACACCGTCTACATCCGGGCGGGTCTGGCCATGGTGGCCTCCAGGGTGGGTCTGGGCCCGCTCCGGCGGGTACGTCCCGATGTGGTGATCGACAGTCAGAACGGACTGCCCTTCCTGGCGCGACTGGCGTTCGGGCGCCGGGCCGTCGTGCTGGTGCACCACTGCCACCGCGAACAGTGGCCGGTCGCCGGCCGGGTGCTGGGCCGGGTGGGCTGGTTCGTGGAGTCCCGGCTCTCGCCCCGGCTGCACCGGAGAAACCAGTACGTCACCGTCTCGCTGCCCTCGCTGCGGGATCTGGCCGACCTGGGTGTCGACACCCGTCGGGTCGCAGTGGTCCGCAACGGTCTGGACCAGGCGCCGCCGCAGACGCTCTCCGGCGAGCGATCAGCCAGCCCGCGGGTGGTCGTGCTGTCCCGGCTTGTCCCGCACAAGCAGATCGAGGACGCCCTCGACGCCGTCGCCGTGCTGCGTGACCGGGTTCCGGATCTGCACCTCGACGTCGTGGGAGGCGGCTGGTGGCACGACCGGCTGGTCGAGCACGCCCAACGGCTGGGTATCGCGGACGCCGTCACCTTCCACGGTCATGTCGACGACGCCACCAAACATGCGGTGGTGCAACGGTGTTGGGTCCACCTGCTGCCGTCCCGCAAAGAAGGCTGGGGCCTGGCGGTGGTGGAGGCGGCACAGCACGGCGTGCCCACCATCGGCTACCGCTCGTCGGGGGGCCTGACCGACTCGGTCGTCGACGGTGTCACCGGGGTGCTGGTCGACGACCGCGACGAACTTGTCGACCGGCTCGAGGACCTGCTCGGCGATCGGGTGCTTCGCGAGGAACTCGGCGTCAAGGCGGAGGTCCGAAGCCGGGAGTTCTCCTGGCCGCAGAGTGCTGCGGCGATGCGCACCGTGCTGGACTCGGTTCGCTCGGGCGGCTACGTCAGCGGCGTGATTCAGCCGTGAGCGGCCGGCGCCCCAACCCGGTCCAATACGTCGCCTACTGCTGCGGCAAGGTGCTGCCGCCGGAGTTCGACGACTGGGTTCGCGAGGACCTGTCCGGCCGCGGTGCCCGGCTGCGGACGCTCATCCGGGTGAGCGTCCCCGCGGTGCTGGCGGTCTCCCCGCTGTGGCTCTTCCCGGCGACGGTCGCCATGCACCTGGCAATGTCGGCGCTGCTGCTGGTGCCGTTCGTCTATTTCGCCCACGCGCTGGACAAGATCTGGCGGGCCCACCGGCTGCGTCAGCACGGCCTTGATCCCGAACTCGTCGACGAGCGGGCGCGCCGCCGCGATGCCCGGATCCGCGAGGATTACCAGCGTCGCTACGGTCACCCCCGGGACTGAGCGCCGCTGCGCAGCCCGGCCGTCACCAGCCCGGCCCCACCGGCGAGCAGTGTCGCCGCCCAGACCAGATGGGCGACGAGCACCGCGGTTCTATATCGGTGCGGCGCAGCCGCATCGACCCCCGCGATGCGGTACGCCGCGATGTCGTCATCGGCATAGCCGGGTGACAGCTGCCGCACCGTCCGGTCGGCCGCCCCCATCACCCCGGGCGTTCCGCGCTCGACCAGCAGCCAGCCGACCCCGGCGCGCGCCAGTTCCCGCGGTTGCGCCCCCGACTCGAGCAGGCCCTGCACCGCCCGGGCCCGGCCGCCTTCGCCGCTGACCTTGCGATCCGCGACCAGTAGATCCCCGGTGCTGAGCACCTCGGCGCGCAGCCACCTCGGAGCCGGGTCGAGCACCGGCGCCGCCCCCGCCCAGCCGAATCGCCGGATGATGTCGGCCGGCAGCACCGCCACCGTCGCCGGATCGGCGTTGATCTTCCCCGCCACGGTCGCCCACCCCGGCGGATAGTGCACCGGCCGCACCGCGCCGGCCACACCCCACGTCAGGTCCGGCAGCCCGGCCAGCACCGCTGCGCAGCACACCAGACCGGCCACTGCAGGGCGCAGCCAGCGCTGCAGGAACAGCACCGCCCCCGCCGCGGCGAGAGCGTAGCCGGGCATCGCGAGGGCCACCCATTTCTGCCCGTCGCGCAGTATGGCCAGGCCGTGGACCGCGCCGACGGCGGTGCGCAGCAGCGCAAGGCCCGGTCCGGTGGCCAGCGCGGCGGGTGCCAGGATGCTGACCGCAGCCAGCGCCAGCAGCGGTTCGGCCGCCGGACGGCGCAGCAGCGCAGGCGCACCGCACGCCACCACCGCCAGCAGCAGTACGGTGCCCGCCAAAGCGAATCCCGTTGTGCGGCTGGCCGGTACGGCCTCGGCGTTCCAGATCCCGCCGAGCCCGGCCAGACTGCCCAGGGTGCCCAGCAGCGGCTCCGCCCGAGGGGCGAACGGCGCCAGGCCGTCGGACTGGGAGGTGCCCAGGGCGCCCCCCAGCACGGCGGCAGCCAGCCACGGCGTCGCCGTGCACACCGCGGCGGCCACCGCGCCCGCCGCGGCACGGATGCGCGCGACACCCGCCCCCGGGGCGAGCACGCACACCAGTGCAACGACGGCGGCCAGTATCACGCCGGTCGGGGTCAGGCCGGCCAACGCGATCCAGAACACCACCGCCGCCCAGCCGGCGCCGTCGGTCCGCAGCCGGATCATCGCCGCGGCCACCCAGGGCAGGCAGCCGTAGGCCAGAATCAGGCTCCACTGGCCCTGCAACAGCCGTTCGGCGACGAAGGGGTTCCACACCGCGACGGTCGCCGCGGCCAGCTGCCCGGGAACGCCGGCCTCCGGCAGCAATCGGGCGGCCAGCCGGCCCGCGCCCCAGCCGGCCAGCAGCACCGCCGCGATCAGCAGGCCTCTGACCACCAGGCCGCCGTCGAGTGCGGCGGACGACACCGCGACGGCGAAGTCCTGCGGCACCGCGCGGGGCGCCGACTCGCCCAGGCCGAGCGCGGCGTCGGAAAGGTAGGAGCGCGGCGTCGACACCGCATCCCGGACCAGCAGGTAGCCCGGCGCCCACAGCGGGCCGGTCACCGCCACCGTCAGGGCCAGCGAATAGCCGAGCGGCGCCCAACGACGCGTCGCCGCGCTCACCGCTGCGGGGGCGGGGACTCCGTCTGACCGGCGGGGGGCCGGCGGGTGGGGATCTTCTCGGTGGGTGCCTGCGCCGCGGGCATCGGGCCGGTCTCGTCCCTGCCGAACAGCCCGATGTCGATGTCGTCCTCGTTCTCCTCGGGCAGCGCCATCTCGACGCGGGTGCTGAACCAGCCGACCAGCGCCCCGCCGATCAGGGCGACGGCACCGGCAGCGGCGAGGCTGATCGGCAGTACCCGCGACCACAGCGCCACCCGGTCGCGCTCGGCGCGTGCCGCGGCCACCTGTGCCTCGACCGTCTGCTCGGTGGAGGTCACCTTGTAGTCGGCCACCTCGGCCTCCGGCTTGAGCGGATCGCGGGCGTAGTAGTGGTTGGCGTGCTCCTCGGCCTTGACGATGGTGCCCGAAACCGGGTCCACCCAGAACGTCCGCTGGGCCGCGTAGAACCGGGTCATGGTGATCGGCTCGTAGGGGTCGCCCTCCAGGCCCCACAGTTCGGCCCTCGCCGTCACCTCGCCGTCCTCGTTCTTGTCGTAGAGCGAGGCGTACTTGATCGGTTCGGCCAGCTTGCCGTCGGCGTCGTACCCGACGTTCTGGGTGAACCGGTAGGTGGTCAGACCGTTGACGTCGTCCTCGCCGTCGTAGTTGGCGTCGAAGGCCTTCTGCGCGATCGGATCGAAGACCGGGTAGGACCTCTTCTCGGTGCTGAACGGGAACCGGTAGGACAGCCC
>JAPOHV010000060.1 GCA_029979305.1 Mycobacteriaceae bacterium
ACGACCTCGAGCACCTCGGGCACGACCTTGTTGATGTGGGCCTTGGGCTTGCCGATCACCTCGAGGGCGAAGGCGACGTTCTCGAACACCGTCTTCTGCTGCAGCAGCCGGAAATCCTGGAACACGCAGCCGATAACCTGGCGCAGTTTGGGGATGTTGCGGCCGGAGAGCTTGTTGACGTGGAACTTCGACACCTGGACCTCACCGGAGGTCGGGGTCTCCTCGGCCAGCAGCAGGCGCATGAAGGTTGATTTGCCTGACCCGGACGGCCCGATCAGGAAGACGAACTCGCCCTTGTCGATGGTGACGCTGACGTTGTCCAGCGCAGGCCTGGTGGAGGCCTTGTACTGCTTGGTGACGTGGTCAAGGGCGATCATCACGGTTGCTGAGTCTAGCCGCGGCGGGCTCAGGCCCCGGGCGGCGACGCGGGGGGTGGTGGTCCGGGCGCGGGCGTCAGGGTTGCCGGGGCCGACGGGGGCGGCACAGGCGTTGTCGTGGGACTCGTCGGCTCCCCCGAGGTGGCCGGGGGCGGCGTCTCCTCGACCGACGGCGACGTGGTCGTGGTGGTCGCGGGCGTCGTCGCCGTGGTTGTCGTCGTCGTCGTGGGCTGCTGGAAGTTGGTGCGCGGCGCCCAGGTGTAGGCGGGGTCGGGGACGAAGCCCGGCGGGACCACCTCGGTGGCCGGCACTTGCGGCGGCGGTTCAGCCGGTGGTTCGTAGGTCTCGTAGAGCCACCAGATCGCGACGAACGCGACGATCAGCGCGAGTGTGGACGTGCGCAGCCGGCCGCCGAACAGATATGCCGGCCAGGTTCGGTCCTCGCGGGACGGCGCAGTCCTCATGACTCCACCCCTGTGGTGCTGGCGACGGTGGTGACGATGCCGGCTCTGCTCAACGCGGCGAGAACCAGGGTGCGCAGCCGCCGGCTGACCTCGAACTGCTTGCCGGGCAGTGTCCGGGCGACCATCTGCAGATTCACCGTGTCCAGCCTGATGCTCTCCACACCCTTCACCCGGGGCGCTTCGAGCAGCAGATCCTTCAACTGTGGGTCAGACGTCGCAGCGTCGCACACATCGTGCAGAACCTGATTGACCTTGTTGAGGTCCGCGGTCGACGGCACCGGGATGTCGATGACGGCGCGCGCCCAGTCCTTGGAGAGGTTCAGCGTCTTCATGATTTGCCCGTTGGGGATGGTGTACATCTCCCCCTCCGGTGTGCGCAGTTTGGTGACGCGCAGGGTGACGTCCTCGACGGTGCCCATGGCGTCGTTGTTCGACCCGAGGGTGAGCTGCACGAGATCACCGAAGCCGTACTGCTTTTCGGTGATGATGAAGAAACCGCTCAGCAGGTCTTGGACGATGCGCTGTGCGCCAAAGCCCAGGGCGGCGCCGAGCACGGCGGCCGGGGCGACCAGCGAGCCGACCGGCACCGCGAGGATCGTGGTGATCTCCACGATGACCATCACGCACACCAGGCCGATCGCGACGTAGGAGATCACCGAGGCGACAGCCTGGCGGTGCTTGGCGCTCTCCGAGCGCACCAGCGCGTCACTGTCGCGGAAGCGGACGTCGATGCGGCGCGTGATCCGCTGTGCGATCCAGCTGATGAAGCGGGCGACGAGCACCGCGCCGATCACCAGCAGCGTGATCCGCATGCCGCGGGTCAGGATCCACTGGCCGACTTCGTTGTGCCAGAAGTCGTGCCAGCGGGACGTCAGGTCAGTTGTCGTCATCTTTTCGATTGCGCCACCGGATTCCCGCTTCCAGGAATCCGTCGATGTCCCCGTCCAGTACCGCCGCGGGATTGCCGACCTCGTATTCGGTCCGCAGATCCTTGACCATTTGGTAGGGGTGCAGAACGTAGGACCGCATCTGGTTGCCCCACGATGCGCCGCCCTCGCCTTTGAGTGCGTCCAGCTCGGCGCGCTCCTCGGACCGCTTACGTTCCAGCAGTTTGGCTTGGAGCACCCGCATGGCAGACACCTTGTTCTGCAGCTGCGATTTCTCGTTCTGGCAGGTCACCACGATACCGGTGGGGACGTGCGTCAGGCGAACCGCGGAGTCGGTGGTGTTCACTGACTGCCCGCCCGGTCCACTCGAGCGGTAGACGTCGACGCGCACGTCGGACTCGGGGATGTCGATGTGATCTGTGGTCTCCACCACAGGCAGCACCTCGACTTCGGCGAACGATGTCTGCCTGCGGCTTTGATTGTCGAACGGGCTGATGCGCACCAGCCGGTGGGTGCCCTGCTCGACCGAGAGCGTGCCGTAGGCGAACGGCGCGTGCACCGCGAAGGTGGCGCTTTTGATGCCGGCCTCCTCGGCGTAGGACGTGTCGAACACCTCAACCGGGTAGTCGTGTTGCTCAGCCCACCGGATGTACATCCGCATCAGCATCTCGGCCCAGTCCGCGGCGTCCACGCCGCCGGCCCCGGAGCGGATGGTGACCAGCGCCTCGCGCTCGTCGTACTCCCCGGAGAGCAGGGTGCGGACCTCCATCGCCTCGATGTCGGCCTGCAGCGACTTCAGTTCGGCGTCCGCCTCGGCCAGCGCCTCGGCGCCGGCCGCGCCCTGCTCCTCCTCGGCCAGCTCGTAGAGCACCGGCAGGTCGTCGAGCCGGCGGCGCAGGCCCTCGACCCGGCGCAGCTCGCCCTGGGTGTGGGACAGCTCACTGGTGACACGCTGGGCGTTGGCCTGGTCGTCCCAGAGGTTGGGGTCGGAGGCCTCGCCTTCGAGCTTCTCGATCCGCGCCCGCAGACCGTCGACGTCGAGCACCCGCTCCACCGTGGTGAGGGTGGAGTCCAGTGCTGCGAGCTCTGATTGTCGGTCGAGGTCCACGGGTTCTCAGGGTACCGGCGCGACTACCATCCCCAGAATGCGTCCTTACTACGTCGCGATCGTCGGCGCCGGCCCCTCGGGCTATTTCGCTGCCGCCTCGCTGCTGCGGTTCGCCGACGAGTCGGTGGCGGCAGGCGGGCCGGACGTCCACATCGACATGCTCGAAATGCTTCCGACGCCTTGGGGTTTGGTGCGCTCCGGGGTGGCGCCGGATCACCCGAAGATCAAGTCGATCAGCCGGACCTTCGAGAAGACCGCGGCCGACCCCCGGTTCCGGTTCTACGGCAACATCACTGTCGGACATGACGTCTCGGCCGACGATCTCTCCGACCGCTACGACGCGGTGGTCTACGCGGTGGGCACCCAGTCCGACCGGACCATGGGGATCCCCGGCGAGGACCTGCCCGGCAGCGTGCCGGCGGTGGACTTCGTCGGCTGGTACAACGCCCACCCGCACTTCGCCGAGATGGCCCCCGACATCTCCACCGGACGGGCGGTGGTCATCGGTAACGGCAACGTCGCCATCGACGTCGCCCGCATCCTGGTGACCGACCCCGACGTGCTCGCCAAGACCGACATCGCCGATCACGCCCTGGACGCGCTGCGCGAGCGCGGGGTGTCGGAGGTGGTGATCGTCGGGCGCCGCGGACCGTTGCAGGCGGCGCTCACCACACTGGAGATCCGCGAACTCGGTGAGCTCGATGGCGTCGACGTGATCGTCGACCCGGCCGATCTGGCCGATATCAGCGACGAGGACGCCGCCGCGGCCGGCAAGACCGAGGCCGCCAACATCAAGGTGCTGCGCGACTACGCGACCCGCTCGCCGCGGGAAGGACACCGCCGCATCGTGTTCCGGTTCTGCACCTCCCCGGTCGCGATCCACGGCGCCGGGCACGTCGAGGAGATCGTGCTGGGCCGCAACGAACTCGTCGAGCACGACGGCCGGATCGTGGCGCGCGACACCGAAGAGCGCGACACGCTGCCGGTGAACCTGGTGGTGCGGGCGGTCGGCTACCACGGGGTGCCGGTGCCCGGACTGCCCTTCGACGACAGCCGGGGCACCATCCCGCACACCGGCGGCAAGGTGATCGGCCGCAGCAACGACTATGTGACGGGCTGGATCAAGCGCGGCCCGTCCGGGGTGATCGGCACCAACAAGAGCGACTCGCAGGACACCGTCGAGAACCTGTGGGAGGACCTGACCGGCGAGCCGCCACGCGAGGTCGGCGCCGGCTATGCCGACGAGCTGGCCGCCTGGCTGGTGGCAGCGCAGCCGGAGCTGATCACCGACGACCACTGGCTGGCGATCGACGCCCACGAGCGATCGGCCGGGGAGCCGCACGGGCGGCCCAGGGTGAAGCTGGCCCGGGTCGCGGATCTGCTGCGCGTCGCCCGCGGCTGAACCCGGTCCGACGCGGGCTTACGCCGCGCTGCGCCAGCGCTGCTGGTAGGCCGCGATCTCGTGCGGCTCGTCCATCGCCGACTTGATCATCGCCTTCTCGCGCCGGATGATCGCCCGCATGGTCAGCGCGATCAGCGTGATCATGACCAGGGCCGAGAAGATGATGAACAACGGTGTGGTGGCGAGAGCGATTGCCATGGCATTCCCCGAATCATTCAAGAGCGCCTGCGGCGGGATGCCCGACGCTGATGTCTCCATGGTCCGACTGCCGCTCGGCTTTGAGAAGACCCGGGAAATGACGTATTTGTGACGGAACTCACAGTGCTGGAGTGACGGAACTCACAGCGGCGGGGCGGCGGAACTCAGGCCGGCGGGGCGAAGAACCACTTGTCCGGATTGGTCTGGGCGTAGACCACCGGCATCAGCTGTCCCATGCTCGGCCAGTTCGCGGCGTCGACCGTCATCCGCTGGTAGACCACGTGCTCGTCGACCCCGGGTCCGTTGATCACCCCGCTGATGGTCACGAAGTGCTCGCCGGGGGCGTCCGGCCGGGGACTGACCCCGGTGACCAGCAGGGTGCCGTGTGTCAGTTCCCCGCGCGGGCCGCGCCGCGCCATCAGCCGCGGCCCCAGCACCAGTGCCAGCGCGCCGAGGATCAACAACAGCACCGCGAACTCCATCACACCGGCCATGGTAGGACTGCAGCCATGACGGCAGTGGCGCAGGACCTGGACCTCGCGCTGACCCTGGCCGACCGCGCCGACGCCATCACCACCGACAGGTTCGGTGCGCTGGACCTGCGGATCGACCACAAGCCGGACCTGACGCCGGTCACCGACGCCGACGAGGCGGTGGAGGCCGACCTGCGCGAGGTGCTCGCCCGGCAGCGGCCCGGCGACGCCATCTTCGGCGAGGAGCACGGCGGGCAACCGGTCCGCACCGGCCGCCAGTGGGTGATCGACCCGATCGACGGCACCAAGAACTTCGTGCGCGGAGTTCCGTTGTGGGCCAGCCTGATTGCTCTGCTGGAGGACGGCGTTCCCACGGTCGGAGTGGTCAGCGCACCGGCACTGAACCGGCGCTGGTGGGCGGGACTCGGGCTGGGCGCGCACGCCGCCGTCGGCGGCGGCCCGCCGCGGCGGCTGTCGGTCAGCGCGGTGGGCGAGCTCGGTTCGGCCAGCCTGTCGTTCTCCAGCCTCTCCGGCTGGGCGGAGCGCGGACTTCGGGAGCGCTTCATCGGACTGACCGACGCGGTCTGGCGGGTCCGGGCGTTCGGCGACTTCTACTCCTACTGCCTGGTCGCCGAGGGGGCGGTGGACATCGCCGCCGAACCCGAGGTCAAGCTGTGGGACCTGGCGCCGCTGGACCTGATCGTGCGCGAGGCCGGCGGGACGTTCACCGACCTCGACGTGGTTGCCGGCCCGCACGGCGGCAGCGCGGTGGCCACCAACGGACTGCTCCACGCGGCGGTGCTCGGCGCCCTGTCCGGCGCTTCCGGCGTGTGAGATTGCTTACAGCCGGTCTCTACCTTACTCCGGAGTAAGATACGGTCACAGTCACTGATCCCGGCGAACCACGAGGCAGTCGCGATGACCAACACCCTTCCCTCCCGCAACTCCGAGCGTGCCCGCGACAGCGCCGTCGGCCAGTACCGGCACCGGCGTTCGGCCGCCGACATCGGCCTGGCCGTGCTGATGCCGCTGATCGGCCAGGAGTTCCTCGACCGCCACGGCCTTCGCCAGCCCCTCAACCGCGGACTGAAGTACGGCGTCAAGCAGGTCTACTCGGCCGCAGCGGTGTCCAGGCGGCAGTTCCAGAAGATCGGGAGCCTGGGCAAGCCGGCCACCCGGCTGCCGCACAGCACGGCCGACTACTTCGACCTGACCCCCGACGACGACCAGAAGATGATCGTCGAGACGGTCCGGGAGTTCGCCGAGGAGATCCTGCGGCCGGCCGCACGCGACGCCGACGACGCCGCCGCCTACCCGGCCGGCCTGATCGCCAAGGCCGCCGAACTCGGCGTCACCGCGATCAACGTGCCCGAGGATTTCGACGGCATCGCCGAGCAGCGCGGGTGCGTCACCAACGCCCTGGTGGCCGAGGCGCTCGCACACGGCGACATGGGGCTGGCGCTGCCGATCCTGGCCCCCGGCGGGGTGGCTTCCGCGCTGACGCACTGGGGCAGCGCCGATCAGCAGGCCACCTATCTGAGGGAGTTCGCCGGCGACAACGTCCCGCAGGCGTGCCTGGCGATCGCCGAGCCGCATGCGCTGTTCGACCCCACCATGCTCAAGACCACCGCGACGCGCACGCCGAGCGGCTACCGCCTCGACGGGGTGAAGTCGCTGGTGCCCGCCGCCGCCGATGCCGAATTGTTCGTCGTGGCAGCACAACTCAACGGTGCGCCGGCGTTGTTCATCGTCGAGGCCGACACCCCGGGGCTGACGGTCAAGGCCGACCGCAGCATGGGCCTGCGCGCCGCAGCCCTCGGGCAGGTCGTGCTCGACAAGGTCTCGGTCCCGCTCTCGGCCCGGCTCGGCGAGGACGGCGCCGCCGAGGCCGACTACGCCCGCGACTACTCCGAGGCGATCGCGCTGTCGCGGCTGGGCTGGGCGGCGCTGGCGGTCGGCACCTCGCAGGCCGTGCTGGACTATGTGATCCCCTACGTCAAGGAACGCGAGGCGTTCGGCGAACCGATCGCCCGCCGGCAGTCCGTGGCGTTCATGTGCGCCGACATCGCGATCGAACTCGAGGGCCTGCGGCTGATCACCTGGCGCGGCGCGGCCCGCGCCGACCGGGGCCTGCCGTTCGCCCGCGAGGCGGCGCTGGCCCGGAAGTTCGGCAGCGACAAGGGCATGCGGATCGGCCTGGACGGCGTGCAACTGCTCGGCGGCCACGGCTATACCAAGGAACATCCGGTCGAACGCTGGTATCGCGACCTGCGATCTATCGGCGTCGCAGAGGGAGTGGTGGTGCTGTAATGGCGATCAACCTGGAACTGCCCCGCAAGCTCGAGGCCGTCATCGAGATGGCGCACACCGGCGCCGCGGAGTTCATGCGGCCGATATCGCGCAAGTACGACCTCAACGAGCACGCCTACCCCGTCGAACTGGACACGCTGACCAAGATGTTCGAGGGCGTCGCCGCCACCAACACCGTCTCCGTCGTCGGCACTGAGGCGTTCCGCGACGCCGAGGACGGGCCTAAGGGAAACGTCAACGGCGGCAACATGTCCGCGCTGCTGAACGTCCTTGAGGTCTCCTGGGGCGACGTCGCGCTGATGCTGTCCATGCCGCGCCAGGGCCTGGGCAACGCCGCCATCAACGGGGTGGCCACCGACGAGCAACTGGCCCGGCTGGGCAAGGACGTCTGGGCCGCCATGGCGATCACCGAGCCGTCGTTCGGCTCGGACTCGGCGGCGGTGTCGACCACGGCGGTGCTCGACGGCGACGACTACGTCATCAACGGCGAGAAGATCTACGTCACCGCCGGATCGCGGGCCTCCCACATCGTGGTGTGGGCGACGCTGGACCGCTCCAAGGGCCGAGCGGCCATCAAGTCGTTCATCGTCCCGCGGGACCCCCCCGGCGTCCCCGTCGAGCGCCTCGAGCACAAACTCGGCATCAAGGCGTCCGACACCGCGGCGATCCGCTTCGAGAACGTGCGCGTGCCGAGGGAGAACCTGCTCGGCAGCCCGGATATCCGGGTGGAGAAGGGCTTCGCCGGGGTGATGGAGACCTTCGACAACACCCGCCCCATGGTGGCCGCGATGGCCGTCGGGCTGGCCCGCGGCGCGCTGGAGGAACTGCGCAGGATCCTCACCCTGGCCGGGGTGGAGATCTCCTACGACAAGCCCGCACACGCCCAGAGCGCGCCGGCGGCGGAGTTCCTGCGCATGGAGGCCGACTGGGAGGCCGCCTACCTGCTGATCCTGCGCTCGGCGTGGCAGGCCGACAACGGCATCCCCAACTCCAAGGAAGCCTCGATGGGCAAGGCCAAGGCGGGCCGGGTGGCCAGCGACATCACCCTCAAGGCCGTCGAATTGGCGGGCACCACAGGCTATTCCGAACAGACCCTGTTGGAGAAGTGGGCGCGGGATTCGAAGATCCTGGACATCTTCGAGGGCACCCAGCAGATCCAGCTGCTGGTCGTGGCGCGCCGGCTGCTCGGGCTGAGCTCGGCGGAGCTGAAGTAGCCTCGCCGAGACTGCAACCAGGTCGGGATATTCGCGCAAATCCCTGCCTGAGCGCATTCTCGGCGAAACGAAAGCGGGCCCCCGGCGTAACCGGGAGCCCGCTTTTCGGTTGCGGCGCTTAGCCGTTGAGCACGCGCTGCAGGTCGGGCTTCATGGCCTGAAGCTCGCGACCCCAGTAGGCCCAGTTGTGGGTGCCGTTGTCCGGGAAGTTGAACACCGCGTTCTTGCCGCCGGCCGCGAGGTAGTTGTCGCGGAAGGTGCGGTTGGTCCGGATGGTCAGGCCCTCCAGGAAGGTGGCGGGCAGGTCGCCGCCGCCGAGCTCGTTGGGCTGGCCGTTGCCGCAGTAGACCCACAGCCGGGTGTTGTTGGCCACCAGCCGGGGGATCTGGACCATCGGGTCGTTGCGCTGCCAGGCCGGGTCGCTCGACGGGCCCCACATGTCGTCGGACTTGTAGCCGCCGGCGTCACCCATGGAGATGTTGATCAGGCCGGGCCACCACCCCTCGGAGGGGTTGAGGAAGCCCGACATGGACCCGGCGTAGACGAACTGGTTGGGGTGCCAGGCCGCCAGGGTCATCGAGGCCGAACCGGCCATCGACAGACCGATCGCGGCGTTGTTGGTCGGGCGGACCTTGCGGTTGGCCTGCAGCCACGCCGGGGCCTCGGAGGTCAGGAAGGTCTCCCACTTGTAGGTGGAGCAGCCGGCCTTGCCGCAGGCGGGCCGGTACCAGTCGGAGTAGAAGCTGGACTGTCCGCCCACCGGCATCGAGACCGACAGGCCCGAGTCGAGGTACCACTCGAAGGCCTGGGTGTTGATGTCCCAGCCGTTGTAGTCGTCCTGGGCGCGCAGGCCGTCGAGCAGCCAGACGTTCGGCGAGTTGTCGCCGCCGCTCTGGAACTGCACCCGGATGTTGCGGCCCATGCCGGCCGACGGAATATCCAGGTACTCGACGGGCAGGCCGGGGCGGGAGAACGCTCCCGCGGTGGCCGTCTCTCCGGCCACGCCGATCAGGCCGGGCAGAGCTGCCGCGGCGACTGCCGAAACGGCGATCCGACGCGACCAGTTCCGCACCTTGTCGAAGACAGACTTCACCAAGACACCCTTGCTTTCTCTATTGCCCCGTTTGTCGAACTGCAGAGGGAAGTAAAACACGCTGAGGACGGCGTTTAAAACTCCGGCCCCGTTGCCGAGTCGTGACATTCCCTTGTCCGCGGTTCGAACAAAAACTAAAGTCACTTTCAGTTTTCCAGACCGGCCGGCTTCGGGAGCATCCATGGAATCCTTCGTCCACCTGCGTAAAGGCACTACTCCGCGGCGGATGCACGCCGATCTCGACGGGCTCAAGGACGACGAGCTGGGCCGCAACGGGTTCACCGGCCGGACCGCGAATTTCCTGCGCCGCCACGACCCGACGGCGTTCCGCGCGTCGGGCCCGTTGCGGCCGGTCGACGTGCTGGCCGACCAGCTCAAACCTGACGACGCCACCGACGCCGGCGGCGGTCCCCTGCTGCTGTTCTCCAACGCCGACTGCCGGGTCTCACTGAGCCGGCGCAATGCGGAGATGCCCTTCTACGTCCGCTACGTCGACGGCGACCTGCTGTGCTTCGTCCATCACGGCAGCGGCCGGCTGGAGACCGAGTTCGGCCCGCTGGACTACCGGACCGGCGACTGGATCTATCTGCCCAAGGCCTGCACCTGGCGGCAGATTCCCGAAGCCGGAAGCGACGGCTGCTGGCTGATGATCGAGGCCGACGAGTTCCGCAGGCCGCCGGCCGGGCCGCTGGGGCGGCACTGGCCGTTCGACCCGGGCCTGGCCGCCATCCCCGAACCCGCCGCGCTCGACGACGACGGCCGCGAGCACTACGAGGTGCGGCTGGTTCACCACCCGGTCGACGGGGTGGGGTCGACCACGCTGTTCTACGAGCACAACCCGCTCGACGTCGAAGGCTGGCGGGGCGACAACTTCCCGTTCACCTTCAACATCGCCGACTACAACGTCGTCACCTCCGACAGCCTGCACCTGACACCCATGGTGCATCTGTTCATGCAGGCGACCGGGGTCTACGTCTGCAACTTCCTGCCCAGACCGGCCGAGACCGTGCCCGGCACCGAGCGCACCCCGTGGTACCACCGCAACGTCGACTTCGACGAGATCGCCTTCTTCCACGGCGGCTCGCTCTACGGCGTGCCGATGCCGCCGGGGCTGATCAGCCACGCGCCGCAGGGGGTGCACCACGGGGCGCCGGAGAAGGTGCGCGAACGCACCCGGCGCAAGTTCGACGACTACGACTCGGTGGACTGGAAGGTGATAGCCATCGACACCAGCCGGCGGCTGGTGCCCTCCGACGCGGTGCTGGCCGCCGATCTGGGTCAGCATTCGTGAAATACGAGCGCATCCCGTATCTGGTTACCTTCCAGAACAACTCCGGTGTGCGCGACGTCTACGGCGGCCTGGCCGAGATCGTGGTGCTGGAGTGTTATCTGCTCAGGCCCGAGACACCCAGCGACACCGGAGCCGCCGGGCCGGCGACATCGGACACCGTGCTGGTGTTCATGCACCCGATCGGCGGCGGGGCGTACCTGCCGATGGTCAACGCCCTGGCCCGGGCCGGCCACCACGTCATCTACGCCAACAGCCGGTTCCGCGGCACCGACTCGGCGCTGATCATGGAGAAGGTGGTCGAGGACCTCGGCGAGGTGATCTCCGACGCGACGACGCGCCTCGGGTACTCGAAGGTGGTGCTGGCCGGCTGGAGCGGCGGCGGGTCGCTGTCGCTGTACTACCAGCAGCAGGCGCGGTCCCTCGGGTACACCCCCGCCGACGGGATCATGCTGCTGGCCGCCCACATCAGCCGGCACGGAACCCTCACCGAGTGGCTGGACGCCTCGATCCTCGACGAGTCCGACCCGAGCCGGCGCGACCCCGAACTGGACCTCTACAACCCCGGCAACCCCAACCAGCCGCCGTACACACCGGAGTTCCTGGCGCGCTACCGGCAGGCCCAGATCGACCGCAACCGCCGGATCACCGCGTGGGTCAAGGACACCCTGGCCCGCCTGGAGTCCGAGGGCCGCGGCGACGAGGAGCGCTGCTTCGTCGTCCACGGCACCATGGCCGACCCGCGCTGGCTGGACCCGACCGTCGACCCCAACGACCGCACCCCCGGCAGCTGCTATCTCGGCGACCCGCGGGTGGTGAACAACTCCCCCGTCGGCCTGGCCCGGTTCTGCTCGCTGCGCAGCTGGCTGTCGCAGTGGAGCTACGACGACGCCCGCGCCGACGGGGTGGCCTGCGGGCGCGACGTCACGGTGCCCACCCTGGTGATCGGCAACCTCGCCGACGACGCCTGCACCCCCAGCCACACCCGGCGGCTGTTCGACGCGATCGGGTGTGAGGACAAGGAGATGCACGAGATCGCCGGAGCCAACCACTACTACGCCGGTCCCGACCAGCGCGAGACGCTGGCCGCGGCGGTCGGTGTCGTGACGGACTGGCTTGGCCGGCATGGCCTTTCAGGAGTCCCGTCGTGACCGGGGCGCTGGACGGTATCCGCGTGTTGGAGGTCGGCACACTGATCTCCGGCCCGTTCGCCGGGCGCCTGCTCGGCGACATGGGCGCCGACGTCATCAAGATCGAGCCGCCCGGTTCCCCCGACCCGCTGCGCACCTGGGGCCAGGCCGAGGTCGAGGGCAGGCACTTCTTCTGGACCGTGCATGCCCGCAACAAGCGGTGCGTCACGCTCAACCTGCGCACCCCGCGGGGCCGGGAGTTGTTCTGCGAACTCGTCGAGCACGCCGACATCATCGTGGAGAACTTCCGGCCGGGAACGCTGGAGCGCTGGGATCTGGGCTACGACGTTCTGCGGCAACACAATCCGGGCATCATCCTGGTTCGCGTCTCCTGTTACGGCCAGACCGGTCCGGATGCCGGCAAGGCCGGCTACGCCTCGGTGGCCGAGGCGGTGTCGGGACTGCGGCACATGAACGGCTTCCCCGGCGGTCCCCCGCCGCGGCTGGCGCTGTCCCTCGGCGACACCCTGGCCGGGATGTTCGCCGCCCAGGGCGCGCTGGCGGCGCTGTACCGGCGCACCGTCACCGGCGAGGGCCAGGTGGTCGACACCGCGCTGACCGAGGCCTGCCTGGCGGTGCAGGAGTCCACCATCCCCGACTACGACGCCGGCGGCGTCGTCCGCGGTCCGTCGGGCACCCGGCTGGAGGGCATCGCGCCGTCGAACATCTACCAGAGCGCCGACGGCAGCTGGGTGGTGATCGCAGCCAATCAGGACACCGTGTTCCGGCGGTTGTGCGCCGCGATGGGACGGCCCGAACTCGCCGAGGACGACAGGTTCGTCGACCACGGCGCGCGCGGGCGCAACCAGGACGAGCTCGACGCGATCATCGCCGGCTGGGCACGGCAGCGTCAGCCCGGCGACATCATCGAAACCCTCAGCGCCGCAGGGGTGATCGCCGGTCCGATCAACACCGTCGCCGAGGTGGTGGACGATCCGCAGTTCCGCGCCCGCGGCATGCTCGTCGAGCACTTCGACGAAGGCGCCGGCCGGACGGTGCTGGGCCCCGGCGTCGTTCCGGTGCTGTCCGAGACCCCCGGCGGGGTGCGCAGCGCCGGCCCGGCCCGGCCGGGTCAGCACAACGCGGAGGTCTACGGCGAGCTGCTCGGCCTGAGTACCGACGATCTGGCCGCGCTGGCCACAGAAGGAGTCCTGTGAGCACCCACGTCACCATCCGCGAGGTCGCGCTGCGCGACGGCCTTCAGATCGAGGCGCCGGTCCCGCTGGCGGCCAAGCTGGAACTGCTCGCCGCCATCGCGGCGACCGGGGTGCGGGAGGTCGAGGCCACCGCCTTCGTCTCCCCCTCGAAGGTGCCCGCGATGGCCGACGCCGCGGAGTTGGCCGCCGCGCTGGCCGACTACCCCGACATCGACTTCTCCGCCCTGGTGGCCAGCGCCGGAGGCGCGCACCGCGCGATCGCGGCGGGATTGCGTTCGGTGGAGTACGTGGTGTCGGCCTCCGACGGGCACAGCCGCGCCAACGTCGGGCGCAGCAGCGCCGAGGCCAGCGCGCAGATCGCCGACATCGTGGCGATCGCGCACGACGCCGGTGCCAGCGTCGAGGTGATCATCTCCACGTCCTGGGACTGCCCGTTCGACGGGCCGACCGACCCGCAACGGGTTCTCGACGTCGTCGACGCCGCCTGCGAGTACGGCGCGGACCGCATCGCCATCGCCGACACCATCGGCACCGCCACCCCCGGGCGGGTGACCAACCTGGTGGCGCAGGTGCTGCCGCGGGTCGGCGACCGGCCGCTGGGTGCGCACTTCCACAACACCCGGGGCACCGGACTGGCCAGCGCCTGGGCGGCGGTCGGCGCCGGGGTGCGCAGGCTCGATTCCTCGGTGGGCGGCCTGGGCGGCTGCCCGTTCGCGCCCGGCGCCAGCGGCAACATCGCCACCGAGGACCTGGTGTACCTGCTGGGCGACAGCGGAGTCGAGACCGGCGTCGACCTGGCCGCGGCTATCGAAGCCGCCCGGGTGGCACGCCAGGTCGTCGGGCACGACCTGCCCAGCGCCCTGCTGCGCGCCGGGGACCGGGTTCGTGACTGACCTCGCGCTGCGGACGCGGCCGCTGTCGAGCAAGGGTCTGCAGACCCGGCAGGCCATCGAGGACGCCGCCCGGACACTGTTCGCCGACAGGGGTTTCCACGGCACCACGCTGGCCGAGATCACCGCCGCCGCCGGCCGTTCCACGGCCGTGTTCTACCGGTACTTCGCCGACAAGGAGGACCTGCTGGCAGCCCTGGCCGAGGACTTCCTGGCCGAGGTGGTCGACCTGCCGAAGTTCGCCGACGGCACCGACTTCTTCACCGCCGCGGTCGGCGTCTACTGGGAGATGTTCAAACCCAACATCGGCATCATGCTCGCCGTCGACCAACTGGCCGCCACCCAACCCCGTTTCGCCCTGCTGCAGAACCGATTCCGTCAGTTCGGCATGGATATCGTGGGCGGCTCGGTGCGGCGCGCCCAGCAGCAGGGGTACGCGGCCGAACTCGATGCCGACCGCATCGCGCTGGCGATCACCCTGCTGTTCGAACGGTTCACCAGCGTCAGCCTGGCCCAGGGGCTGTCCGACGCGGACGCGGTGAACACGCTGTCGACCATCTGGCGAAACACCCTCTACGGCGAATCCAAGGAGAGCTAAGTGGACTTCACTCTGCCAGAACATCTTCCGCCGCTGCTGGCCGAGATGGACGCCTTCATCGAGGCCGAGATCAAGCCGCTGGAACGCGAACACATGCAGTACTTCGACCGCCGCCGCGAGTTCGCCCGCACCGACCTGGACAACGGCGGGGTGCCTCGCCGGGAGTGGGAGGACCTGCTCGACGAGATGCGCCGCCGCGCCGACGCCGCCGGCTGGCTGCGCTACGGCCTGCCGTCGAAGTTCGGCGGGCGCGACGGCAGCAATCTCGACATTGCGGTGATCCGGGAACACCTGGCGCACAAGGGACTCGGCCTGCACAACGATCTGCAGGACGAGTCATCGATCGTCGGCAACTTCCCGCAGGTGATCATGATGGACCGGTTCGGCACCGAGGCGCAGAAAGCCGAGTGGATCGAGGCCATGTTCACCGGTGAGCGGTCGATGGCGTTCGGCCTCACCGA
>JAPOHV010000109.1 GCA_029979305.1 Mycobacteriaceae bacterium
ATCCGGTCAGCGTCGACGTCCGCGGCCGGCCGCTCGACTGCGAGGTGGTCAAGCCGCCGTTCGTCGACGTCAAGACCCGCTAGGCCGGCAAAGCCCCGGTTATAGACTCTCCCCATGCCCCAAGCCCTGCTGGATTTCACCGTCGAGCGCTCGACGCGCCCGGCGAGTCCGGCGAAGCGTGCGGAGATCCTGGCAGAGCCGGGATTCGGCAAGTTCTACACCGACCACATGGTGTCGCTGCAGTACACCCATGAGCGTGGCTGGTACGACGCCCAGGTGGTGCCCTACGGCCCGATCGAACTCGACCCCTCGGCCATCGTCCTGCACTACGCGCAGGAGGTCTTCGAAGGTCTCAAGGCCTATCGCTGGGCCGATGGTTCCATCGTGTCGTTCCGTCCGGACGCCAACGCGGCGCGGCTGCGTGCCTCGGCCCGGCGGCTGGCCATTCCGGAACTGCCCGACGAGGTGTTCATCGAGTCGCTGCGCCAGTTGATCGCCGTCGACCACGAGTGGGTTCCGCCGGCCGGTGGCGAGGCGTCGCTGTATCTGCGGCCGTTCATCATCGCGACCGAACCGGGTCTGGGTGTGCGTCCGTCGGCGGAGTACCGCTACCTGGTGATCGCCTCACCGGCCGGCGCGTACTTCAAGGGCGGGATCAAGCCGGTCAGCGTCTGGTTGTCCACCGAGTATGTCCGGGCCAGCCCGGGCGGCACCGGCGCGGCGAAGTTCGGCGGTAACTACGCGGCCTCGCTGTTGGCCCAGGCTCAGGCCGCCGAACACGGCTGCGATCAGGTGGTCTGGCTGGACGCGATCGAGCGGCGCTACGTCGAGGAGATGGGCGGGATGAACCTGTTCTTCGTCTTCGGCAGCGGCGGCTCGGCACGTCTGGTCACTCCGGAGCTGAGCGGTTCACTGCTGCCCGGCATCACCCGTGATTCGTTGCTGCAGTTGGCCGGTGACGCTGGCTTCGCCGTCGAGGAGCGCAAGATCGACGTCGAGGAGTGGCGCAAGGGTGTGGCCTCGGGTGAGATCACCGAGGTGTTCGCCTGCGGCACGGCCGCGGTCATCACCCCGGTTGCGCACGTCAAGTACGACGACGGCGAGTTCACCATCGGCGACGGCTCACCCGGTGAGGTGACGATGGCACTGCGGGACACGCTAACCGCAATTCAGCGCGGCCTGTTCGCCGATACGCACGGCTGGATGACCCGGCTGGGCTGAAGCCGCTATCCGGCAACGGAATTGCGGCCGGCGCGTTTGGCCGCATAGAGCGCGGCATCGGCTCGCTCCAGCCAGCCGCTCAAATCCTCGCCGGGTAGCAACTCCGCGGCGCCGATACTGACGGTCACCGAGCGCAATCCTTCGAACGGTGAATCGGCGATCCGCCGGCGCAGTTTGTCCGCGGCGCCCAACGCATCACGCAGTCCGCAGTAACGCATCAGGACGACGAATTCCTCACCGCCCCAACGTCCCACGATGTCGGTGCCGCGCAGGTTGTCGCGCAGCCGGCGGGCCACCTCGATGAGCACCCGATCACCGGTCTGGTGGCCGTGGCTATCGTTGATGTCCTTGAAGTGGTCGATGTCGATCATCAGCAATGTCATCGGTTGTCCGGTGCGCCGGGCATTCTCAAGGTCGGCGGCCAACAGCTCGGCACTGTGCCGCCGGTTCCACAATCCGGTCACCGGATCGGTGACGGCCAGCGCGGTCAGTTCCGCCTCGAACTGCTTGCGTTCGCTGATGTCGCGGGTGACGCCGAGGATCTCCACGACGTTTCCCTCGACGTCGACGTGCGGGATGACCTGCAACTCGCCGGTCATGATCGAGCCGTCCTTGCGGTAGTACTCATGCTCGCCGCGGTAGGACGGCGGAGCGTCGCCGGTGGCGATGGCGGCGAACAGGTCGGCGAAGTAGCCGCCGACCTTGGCGGCCGACTCGGGCGGGTGGATTTCCTCGAGAGACTGGCTCATCGCCTCCTCGGGGGTGAAACCGCGGACCCGCTCGACGGCGGGACTGACATAGGTGATCGACCCGTCGAGTCCCATGGTCCACACGACGTCCCAGGCGTTCTGAGCCAGCAGCCGGTGACGCTCCTCGGATCGCTGTAGCTCGCTCTGCATGTCGTGCAGGGCGGTGACGTCTTGTAACGCACCCTCGATGACGACCGAACCGTCGTCGCGTTCACGGCACTGCGTCCAGCCCCGGCTGAACACCGAATGCCCCGACACGTGCCGCCACTTCAGGTCGAGCCACATGCTCTGACCCGGTGTCATGTCGAGCATCGCGGCCAGGGTGCCGGCCGAATCCGGATGGATCTGTTCCAAGAGGGCCGCCGCGCCCGCCGGAGTGGCGTCGGGGCGGGTGCCGACCAGTTGGGTCCGCTGACCGCCGTTGACGAACTCGAAGGCGATGTCCGGCCGCACCCGCAGGAGGAAGAAGACCAGGCCGCTGCGGTCGGCGACCCGCTGGAACCACTCCGCGTCGGGCAGCGTGCCGGTCTGGCCGTCATCGAGATCAGCCACCGCTCACCTCCTCGAAACGGCCGGTCTTGGAGGTCAACCTAATCCGGTAAACGATTCCCGTCTTCGGTGGATCCGGGTGCTGGTGCGGCGGGAATGTCAGTAGCGGCATGATGCGGGTCACCAGCAGCGCCATCCCGGCGTGCCAGTCCGCCCCGGTGCATTCCTCGAAGGTTCCCCAGGCGATGACACTGCGCCAGTTGGACAAATCATCGACGTGCTCGACCTCCACGCACACCTCCGGGTGGGCGCGCATTGCGGTCAGTTTCGCGCCGTCCATCGAGTGGCCCCACAGGTAGGTGCCGTCGTAGGCGTACGTTACCGGCACCACGTACACCCGGTCGCCGTGCAGGCAGCCGATCCGCGCGATGACCTCACCGCGCAACACGTCCTCGATCTGCCCGGGGTTCAGTTCGCCGAGCATCTCATCCCCGGATCACCAGGCCGGCCGCGATCAGCGTGGTGGTCAGCTCGATTGCGGCGCCCATGACGTCGCCGGTGACTCCGCCGAACCGTCTCACGCAGTGCCGGATCAGGGCTGCCGCCGCCAGCAGAGCAGCCACCACCACGGCCGGACCCTGCCAGGGCCGGTCGGTGGCCACCGTCGATGCGGCAGCCACCACCGCGATCCACGCGCACAGCACGAACGCGCTCTGGGTGCCCGCGACCCCCGCGCCCAGTCCGCTGCCGGTGGCGGCCGGCACCCCGCGCCGGGCCGCCAGGACGGCCGCGACCCGGCCGCCGGCGACGATGACCACGACACCGGCAAGGCCGGTCAGCCCGGCCGGCAGAGCCGCCAGTGCGCAACTCTGGATCAGGATCGCGATCACCACAGCGGCGACGCCGAAGGGGCCGGCGGGCCCATCGCGCATCACCGCCAGAGCTCGCTGCGGCGGTCCGTAGCAGCCCAGACCGTCGACGGTGTCGGACAGTCCGTCGAGATGAAGGCCGCGGGTGAGTAGCGCGAGAGCGGCGACGGTGAGGACTCCGGCCAGCACTGCGTGCGGACCGAACGCCCACCGGCCGGCCCACAGCACACCCGCGGCGAGCAGGCCGAGCACCGCGCCGACCGCGGGCAGCGCGGTGACCGTGCCGCGTCCCGGAGCGCGGCGTGTGTCGGGTACCGGCACGACCGTGGCGAAACCCAAAGCGCTTGTGAGGGCGGCGATCACGGTGATGCCGAGTCCGCCGGCCCGGAGACTCCGGCATCGTCGAAGGTCGCCATCGAGGCCAGTGTGGCCACCGCGGCCCGCACGATCGGCAGCGCCACCGCGGCTCCGGTGCCCTCACCCAGGCGCATCTTGAGATCGACGATCGGATCCAGGCCGAGATGGTTCAGCGCGAGGGTGTGCGCCGGTTCGGTGGAGCGGTGACCGGCCTGCCACCATGCCTTGGCTCCGGGTGCCAGCCGTTCGGCGATGAGCGCGGCGGCGGTCACCACCAGGCCGTCGAGCAGCACCGGCGTTCGCCGCTGCGCCGCCTGCGCGCAGAATCCCGCCATCGCCGCCAGGTCGGCGCCGCCGCAGGCCGCCAGCAGGGCGAGTGGATCGCCTTCCAGTCGGCGGGTCCGGTACAGGGCATCGCGCACCGCTGCGGTCTTGCGTCCCCAGCCGGCGTCGTCGATACCGGTGCCGCGTCCGACGACGGCCACCGGCTCGGCGCCGGTCACGGCCGCGACCAAAGCCGTTGCGGCCGTGGTGTTCCCGATTCCGAGATCCCCGGCGATCAGGATGTCGGCGCCGCCGTCGACCTCCTCGTCGGCCACCCGGCGGCCGGCCGCCACCGCCGACACCGTGTCGTCGTGGGTGAGCGCATCCTGCTCGGTGATGTTGGCGCTGGGCCGCCCCACCGCCATGTCGACGAGTCGCACCGTCGCACCGGCGACGTCGGCGAGGACGTTGATCGCGGCCCGGCCGGATTCGACGGTCGCCACCATCTGCGCGGTCACCTCCGGGGGATAGGCCGACACCCCGGCCTGCGCCACCCCGTGGTCACCGGCGAAGACCACCACGCGGGCCCGGCTGAATTCAGTTGGCGGACAGAGCCCCTGGCAGGCGGACACCCAGATGGAGAGATCCTCGAGACGACCGAGTGCACCGGCGGGCTTGGTCAGCAGGTCCTGGCGCCGCCGGGCCGCCGCACCCGCCCGGGCATCAGGCGGAGCGACCGGATCGAACTCCATCAGAACGGCTCCTTCGCGGCGGGCTTGACCCACAGCGGCTGGCCGGCGACGACCAGCACCACCCGCTCGCACACCTCGGCCAGCCTGCGGTTGAGCGCGCCGAGCTCGTCGGCGAACCGTCGGCCCGCCGTGGTGGCCGGCACCACGCTCATGCCGACCTCGGGGCTGACCAGCAGCAGCGGCGCGGCGAAATCGCCGACCGCGGCGAGCAACTCATCGACCTCATCGGCAGGAGTGGGGCCCTCCCACCCGGCGCGGTCCAGGGCATCGGTGAGCCAGCCGCCCAGATCGTCCACCAGCGTGGCGATGTCGGGGTGGTTGCGCAGTTCGTCGGCCAGATCAGTGGTCTCCACCGTGGTCCACCCGGGCGGCCTGCGATCCCGGTGCGCCGCGACCCGGGCCGCCCAGGACTCATCGGAGTCGGAACTCGGTCCGGTGGCGATGTAGCGGACTGCCGTCTGACCGGAGATGGCCGTCTCGGCCCAGTCCGACTTACCGGAGCGGATGCCGCCGAGTACCAGGGTGCGCACGCGGTGCGCTCAGACAACCTTGTCGCCGAGCGCAACGCGGGGCCGCGGAGTGCGCATCCGGCGAATCTGGGTGGCCCGTCCGGCCGCATAGACACCGAGCTTCCAATGCGTCTCGCCATTGTCCGGGAACTTGGCGTCGACGGCCTTATTCACCTTTCGGGACAACAGGATTGCGTCGATGCCCATGATCAGCATGATCAACAGCATGGCCGGTGACATGTAGTACTGCAGTTGCGGAAGCGCCATCGAGAAGAAGATCAGGCCGAGCGCTGCCGGCATGAAGAAACCGAGGATGTTGCGACGGGAGTCGACGACGTCGCGGGCGTAGCGACGCACCGGACCCTTGTCGCGGGGCAGCAGGTAGGCCTCGTCACCCTCCATCATCCGCTCGCGGCGGGTGGCCAGCGCTGCGCGGCGACGGTCCTTGTCGGCCCGCCGTTCCTCCTTGGTCATGCTGCTGCGCAGCTCCTTGCGACGTTTGCGCGCCTCGGCGGCCGTGGCCGGGGCCGGGGCGACCGGACCGCGGCGCTTGGAGTTGGTCCGCTTGGGTGTCGGACGTCCCTTCGGGGCGGTGGTGCGGGCCGCCGTGTCCGTCGTGTCGACATGGTCGGCGACCTGAGCTTCGGACGTACCGTCGGCGTCGTCGTTCTTGCGGCCCAGCAGTTTCACGTCCGCCAGATTACCGGGGTGGATCTAGCCTGCAGGGATGCATGTGCTGATCGCCCCGGACTGCTTCGGTGACAGCCTCACCGCGGCGCAGGCGGCGAACTGCATCGCGACCGGGTGGAAGGCTGCCCGGCCCGCCGACGTGCTGGTAGTAGCCCCGCAGTCCGACGGCGGACCCGGATTCCTCGAGGTGCTCGCCGCCTGCGATCGCTCTCTGGAGCGTCATCGGCTGCGGGTCGACGGCCCGCTGGCCGCGCCGGTCGAGGCCGGCTGGCTGCTCGACCCGGCCACCGGCACGGCCTATCTCGAGTGCGCCCAGGCGTGCGGACTGCACCTGCTCGGTGGCCCGCCGACACCGACGACCGCGGTGGCCGCCCACAGTCGCGGAGTCGGGCAGCTGATCGATGCGGCTCTGGCGCGGGGCGCCGGCACCCTCGTGGTCGGTCTGGGCGGCAGCGGCTGTACCGACGGCGGCCGCGGGATGGTCGAGGCCCTCGGCGGACTGGAGCGGGCCCGGCGACGGCTGGCCGGCGTGCGGCTGATCGCCGCGACGGACGTGGACAATCCGCTGCTCGGCCCGCGTGGGGCGCCGGCGGTGTTCGGGCCGCAGAAGGGCGCCGACCCGGCATCCGTGGCGCTGCTGGAGGGCCGGCTCGCGGACTGGGCCGACGAACTGGAGGCCGTGGCCGGGCAGCCGGTGCGCGACCAACCGGGCGCCGGCGCGGCCGGGGGCCTCGGTGCGGCTCTGCTCGCCCTTGGCGGACGCCGGGATTCCGGGGCCGCCGTCATCGCCGGCCACACCGGTCTGGCCGACCAGATCGCCGCCAGCGACCTGCTGATCACCGGCGAGGGCCGATTCGACGACCAGTCGCTGCACGGCAAGGTGGTAGGCGCATTGGCGGGTCTGGCCCGGTCCAGCGGAGTACCGGTGCTGGTCCTGGCCGGGCAGGTCAACCTGGGGCGGGAGGCGCTGCAGCAGACCGGGATCGTGGCGACCCACTCGATCGCCGAGCACTGCGGTTCGGTGCGCCGGGCCATCGAGGAGGCCGCCGAGCAGCTGACCGGACTGGCTGAGCGGACTGCGCGAGGACTGGCTCGGGAATAGCGCGGGCAGCGGGTACCGTTGTGCAGGTAGGCCCGTTCGCCGGGCCGGAAGAAGACATTCGCACCACATCCGCGTGAGGGAGATCCGATGTCCGACGAGTCGGCCACTGCAACCGAGACCCACGGCGTGACGTTGACCGACGCCGCCGCGGCCAAGGCGAAGGCGCTGCTGGAGCAGGAGGGTCGTGACGACCTGGCGCTGCGCATCGCCGTGCAGCCGGGCGGTTGCGCCGGCCTGCGCTACAACCTGTTCTTCGACGACCGTGCCCTCGACGGTGACCTGACCGCCGAGTTCGGCGGGGTCAACCTGACCGTGGACCGGATGAGCGCCCCCTACGTGCAGGGTGCCAGCATCGACTTCGTCGACACCATCGAGAAGCAGGGCTTCACCATCGACAACCCGAACGCCACGGGTTCGTGCGCCTGCGGCGACTCGTTCAACTAGTCGCCGCTCAGTAGCTTCGCTCAGTACTGGGCAGCGGTGCGCAGCAGGTAGGAACAGACCAGGGTCTGGTCGCCTTGGCGCAGCAGCTGCGCCACGCCCTGCTCCTCGTCCCGGTTGCTGCGCGGGCTGTTGCGGGCCACCTTCATGGTGAAGAGCACCTGCGCCTGATAGCTCGACGACAGCACGATCTGGTCGATCGAGGTCACATCGGCCTTGCTGAACTGCTTGCGGAAGGCATCGCTGGCCAGCCGTGCCAAAGCCAGGTCGGACTTGCGCTCCTTGAGCGCATCGAACATCCCACAACTGTTGTTGCGCGCGATCGTCTCGGTGTCGGCCGAGGACAGCGCATTGAGGTAGTTCTGGATCGCGGTCTTGGCGGCCGCGTCGGTGAATCCGCCCGATCCGCCCGCGGTGCGACCGCCGATCAGCAGTGCGGCCGCGATGAGTGCCCCCACGATCGCCAATGCGCCCAGCGCCCACCACAGGCCGCGGCCGCGCTTCGGCGCGGTCGGGTAGGCGACCGGGGGTGGCAGCGGTCCGGGATATCCGGTGGGGTAGCCCGGCGGGTAGGGCAGTGCTTCGCCGGGATAGGGCGGCCCGGTGCCGGGCTGACCCTGGGATCCAACCGGCTGGTACGGCGGGTACGGGCCGGCCATGCGGGGTCTCCTGAGATTGTTCGATCCGGTCGGCCATATAAAGTCGGCTCGTACGCAGGCTAGCGCACCGCCGCGGGACGACGGCGGCGCGACTGCGGGCGTCTGTCGAAGAAACCAGCGAGTTGAACTGAAGGGTGGACACCTCGTGACCATCGCCGTGACCGGATCCATCGCCACCGACCACCTGATGCGCTTTCCGGGGAAGTTCTCCGAGCAACTCCTGGCCGAACATCTGCAGAAGGTTTCGCTGAGCTTCCTGGTTGACGACCTCGTCGTGCACCGTGGCGGGGTGGCCGGGAACATGGCCTACGCGATGGGCGTACTGGGCGGCAGCCCGGCGCTGGTGGCCGCGGCCGGGGTGGACTTCACCGATTACCGGGAGTGGCTGGAGGCGGCCGGGGTCAACTGCGACGCCGTGCTGATCTCCGACACCCAGCACACCGCGCGGTTCGTCTGCACCACCGATGAGGACATGGCCCAGATCGCCTCGTTCTATCCCGGTGCCATGTCGCAGGCGCGAAACATCAAGCTGGCCAACGTGATTGCTGATATCGGCACGCCGGAGCTGGTGATCGTCGGCGCGAACGACCCGGCCGCCATGTTCGCCCACACCGATGAGTGCCGTGAGCTCGGACTGGCCTTCGCCGCCGATCCGTCCCAGCAGCTGGCCCGGCTCTCAGGTGATGAGATCCGCCGCCTCGTCGACGGCGCGGCGATCCTGTTCAGCAATGACTACGAGTGGGACCTGATGCTGTCCAAGACCGGCTGGACCGACGCCGAGGTGCTGGCTCAGGTCGGCCTGCGGGTCACCACCCTGGGGGCCGACGGCGTCGATCTGATCACCGCCGACGGCACCACAGTCCACGTCGGCGTGGTGCCGGAGACCGCTCAGGTCGATCCGACCGGCGTCGGTGATGCCTTCCGGGCCGGCTTCCTCACCGGCCGCGGCGCGGGCCTGGACCTGGAGCGCTCGGCCCAGCTGGGGTCGCTGGTCGCGGTGCTGGTCCTGGAGACCACCGGTACCCAGAACTGGACCTGGGATCTCGGTGTCGCCAAGGAGCGGCTGGCCGGCGCGTACGGTGCCGAGGCCGCCGCGGAGATCACCTCGGCGCTCGGCTAGAGCTGTACGGGGTAGTGCGGCTCGCTGATCGCGGGCACGATGCTGTGCTCGACGAAGATCGCGTGCCACAGCAGGAAGATCAGCACGGTCCACAGCCGCCGGCTGTGATCGCTGACCCCGGTGCGATGCTCCTCGAGCATGGTGCGTACGCCGGCGAGGTCCACCAGATGACCCGCCTGCGAGGTCGCGACCATCTCGTTGGCCCACTCCAGCAGTTCACCGGCCCGCAGCCAGTGCCGGATCGGCACCGGGAAGCCCAGCTTGGCCCGGTTGAGCACGTGGGCCGGCACGATCGGCTCCAGCGCCCGGCGCAACGCGTACTTGGTGGTGGTGCGGGTGATCTTCTGATCGAAGGGCAGCCGGGAAGCGACGGCGAACACCTCGGGATCCAGGAACGGAACCCGCAGTTCCAGGGAGTTGGCCATCGTCATCTTGTCGGCCTTGACCAGGATGTCGCCGCGCAGCCAGGTGAACAGATCGATGTGCTGCATTCGTGCCACCGGATCCCAGCCGTGGGACTGGGCGTAGACCGAGGCCGTCACGTCGGTGTGCGTCCAGTCCGGATTGAAGTCGGGCAGCACCATCCGCAGTTGCTCATCGGAGAAACTG
>JAPOHV010000069.1 GCA_029979305.1 Mycobacteriaceae bacterium
CGGAGGCGCGGGGGCGGGTGCCTGTGCGGGGGCCGGGGCGGGTGGTGCCGGGGCCGGTGCGGGCGGGGCCGGCGGCTGGCCGTTGCCGGGGCTGGCCGACTCGGGGCGGTAGTCGACCAGGAACTCGTGCCAGCTCGGGTCCACCGAGGACGGGTCGTCGCGGAACTTTCGGTACATCTCCTCGACCAGCCACTCGTTCTGGCCGAAAGGTGAACTCGTGTCGCTCACGGAAGCGCTCGCCTCGATTCTGTGCCCTCGCGGTCGGCGGACGCATTCAGGCTATCTCGTCCGCCCTGTTACCGAAGCAGGTCAGACGCATGCCGGGCGCAGACGGGCTACCGGGCTTCCTCAATGGCGGGCGGTGCCTCCCCGCCCGGCAGGACGTGCAGGGTGACCGGCCAGCGGGCCGGTGCCGGGCCGAAGGCCTTGCGGGCGTTCTCCACGATTTTCTTGCCCATCATCCGGTTGCCGCCGCCGCCGATCGCCGCGCCGATGCCGACCGGGAGCATCTTGCCGAAGGCCATCGCGGTGCGCTTGATCGTGTACTTCTTCACGAAGTACTGCATCAGCCGGGTGTTGAGCTGGGAGACCACCGGCAGCGGCAGCAGTTCCGCCTCTGCCAGCCAGGCGCCGCTGGTTCGGCCGGGGCCGAGCAGGTCACGCACCTCGCCCTTGCCCTCCTCGCCGACCAGCACGCTGAGCACCAGCGCCCGGCGCCGGTCCCGCTGCTCGACCGGGATGCCGTGCACGTCGGCCACGGCGAGCACGAAGGCCGCGGTGGCCTCGAGGAACAGCACGGTCTCGCCGGCCACCGCCGACAACGCGGTCAGTGTGCCGATACCGGGGAAGGCGGCCGCCGAGCCCACCGCCGCGCCGCTGGCCATCACCGCGGCAAGGTAGTGCTTCTCCAGCTTGCCGACGATCTCGGCGGGGGAGGCGTCGGGGTTGTTGCGGCGCAGCCGTGCGACGTAGGCCCGCACCGCCGGGGCCTGCACCCGGGCGCTCGACTCGAGGACGTGGGACAGCAGCTTGGCCGACATGCCGGCCTCATCCGGCGACGCCGGCAGATTGTCCGGATTCGACTTGTTTCGGCGAAGCCTCATCGCGGGCCTTCCTGTGGTCCTGGTCCTCTGGGAGCCAGGGTTCCCCTGGGTGACGTCAGGCTAACGAACGAACTCCCCGCGGGAGTGCCCGACCGTGATGACCGTCACCGACCTCGGCTCAGCGTTCGCCGGGATCGGCGTACCGCAGCACCGCCGCCACGCCGTCGGCGGGCGAGGGCCCCTCGCCGGCGCGGACCAGTGACGCGCCGGTGGCCACCGCCAGCAAAGGAAGAGCCTCGTCGGCGCGCAGCACCCGGTCCGGGGATCCGCCCAGGTCCGAGACCGTCGCCGCGTCCGCTCCGATCATCGCGAGCTGGTCGTGATCGGCGACCAGGGTCGCTTCGCCGAGTTCGCCGATGATCAGGGTGTCCACCGCACCGTCGCGCAGCGCGGCGGCGACGTCGGCCAGCCCCTGGACCGCCAGACCGGTGCCCAGGCCGGCGGCGAGACGCTGGCCGGCGGTGTCGGCATCGGCCAGCCGGCGTCTGCTGAACTCCGCGCCGATCTCCCGGTGCACCTCGGCCTCGTCGATGCCCTGGGCGCGCCCGCCGCCGCGGACCAGCACGACTTTGTCCGCCGCGCGCTCCGGCAGCGCGGCGGCAAGTTCGGTGCGGGCGTCGCCGGCGACGAACACGATGCCGACCCTGTGCTCGTCGACCAGATGGGTCACCCGGTCGGCGACCTCGCGGATGTTCTTGCGCACCGCCTCGTCGACCCGGCCCTGCGCCCCGCCGTACTCGCCGGCTTCGGCCGCGTGCGCCAGGTGCACCGGATGCCCGCTACCCGTCACGCTCTCGGCGTGGCTGCCGCCGTCGCGCAGCACGATGTCGGCACCGGTGTGGTCGACGGCCACCAACAGGTAGTGGGTGTGGGACATGCCGTGCTCCACCACCGGGACGATGTAGGGCAGATCGGAGACCCGCAGCGTCGTCGTCACGGGCGGAACCGCCAGGTGCTCGTCGAGCACCACCGTTGTCCCGGCGACGATTACAGCCCGCCCGCTGCGGCCCACCGGCGGATGCTTGGCGCGCACCGCCGAGTTGACCGCCTCGATGACGGACGCGCCGACCGCGGCGTCCTCCAACTGCTTTCGAACGTCGCGCATCCGGGAGTCGAGTTGGGCCGCCGCGTCGGCGGTGTCGTGCGAGTCGTCGAAATAGATCGACACGAAGGGTCCCTTAGCGTCCACCAGGGCTCGGAAACGATCGGCGTGCATGGGCTCTCCCTTACCTTTTCCCCTACCGTTCAAACCTAACAACCCGCACCCCCGCCAGCGCGGTCGGCCGGAGTGCTGGCAGCATCGGCAAGCATGACAACCACGGTGCCCGGACAGCCGGGCAATCCGTGGAACGCACTGTGGGCCATGCTGGTCGGCTTCTTCATGATCCTGGTCGACTCGACCATCGTCGCGGTGGCCAACCCCAGCATCATGGATGCGCTGAACATCACCGACTACGACCAGATCATCTGGGTCACCAGCGCGTACCTGCTGGCCTACGCGGTGCCGCTGTTGCTGTCCGGACGGCTCGGTGACCGGTACGGCCCCAGGAACCTCTACATGGCGGGTCTGGTGGTCTTCACCGCCGCCTCGCTGTGGTGCGGGCTGTCCGGAACCATCGGCATGCTGATCGCCGCCCGGGTGGTGCAGGGGGTGGGCGCCGCACTGCTCACTCCCCAGACGCTGTCGACGATCACCCGGATCTTCCCGCCGGAGCGCCGCGGGGTGGCGCTGAGCATGTGGGGCGCCACCGCCGGATTGGCCACCCTCACCGGCCCGCTGGCCGGCGGCGTGCTGGTCGACCACCTCGGCTGGTCGTGGATCTTCTTCGTCAACGTGCCGATCGGCGTCATCGGCCTGGCGATGGCCGCGCGGATGATCCCGGTCCTTCCGACCCAGCCGCACCGCTTCGACATCATCGGCGTGGTGCTCTCCGGTATCGGCTTGTTCCTGATCGTGTTCGGTCTGCAGGAGGGCCAGACGCACCAATGGAATGCGTGGATCTGGGTGACCATCGCCGGCGGACTGGTGTTCATGGCGGCGTTCGTCTACTGGCAGGCCGTCAACCGGCGCGAGCCGCTGATCCCGCTGGCCATCTTCACCGACCGCGACTTCAGCCTGGCCACTTTCGGGGTCGCCGTGATCGGCTTCTCCTCGACCGCGATGATCCTGCCGCTGATGTTCTATGCGCAGTCGGTGTGCGGGCTGACCCCGACCGGGGCGGCGCTGCTGACCGCACCTATGGCGGTGGCGAGTGGGGCGCTGGCCCCCGTCGTCGGGCGGATCGTCGACCGGGCCCACCCCCGACCGATCATCGGGTTCGGTTTCTCGACGCTGGCCGTGGCGCTGCTGTGGCTCTCGGTCGACATGACGCCGACGACATCGGTGAACCGGCTGCTGGTGCCTCTTACCGCCGTCGGGGTTTCGCTGGCGTTCATCTTCGCCCCTCTGTGTGCCACCGCCACCCGCAACCTTCCGCCGCGGCTGGCCGGCGCCGGGTCAGGGGTGTACAACACCACCCGGCAGATCGGCGCGGTACTCGGCAGTTCCAGCATGGCCGCCCTGATGTCGTCGCGCATCAACGCCGAAATACCCTCTGCCAGCCCCGGGCCGGCCCGCAGCGGCGACTACGACGTGATGCACCTGCCGCCGGCGCTGCACGATCCGTTCGCCGTCGCGATGTCGGAGTCGATGCTGCTGCCGGCTTTCGTGGCGCTGCTCGGTGTGGTGGCGGCGATCTTCATGGTCGGCGGGGGAACGCAGCGCATCCCAGGTCCTTCGCTGAGACGGATCCGCGGCCGGCGCGCCCGGCGTCAGTCGAACAGCACCGCCGGGTTGAGGTAGCCGGTCGGGTCGAGCGCCTTCTTGACCGCGCGCATCGCCGCGATGTCGTTGGGCTGGCGCGACATGGCCAGATACGCACGCTTGCGGCTGCCGACGCCGTGCTCGGAACTGACGTTTCCGCCATGCGCCGCAATGAGTTCCATCATCGGTTGGTAGATCTGCGACTCCTGATCGCGGTCGCAGCGCAGCACGTTGAGGTGCAGGTTGCCCTCGCCGACGTGACCGAACAGAATCGGGACGCCAGCCGGGGCGTACTGTTCCACCAGTGCGGCAGACTCGGCGGCGAAAGAGGCTATCGCCGAGAGTGGCAGGGAAACATCGAATTTCACCGGCGGCCCGAACAATCCCACCACCTCGGCCATAGACTCCCGCAGCTGCCAGAGCCGCAGCTGCGCCGCACTGTCCACACCCACCGCCGCGGGCCCGCACGTGCGCATCTCGTCCAGTGCCGCTGCCAGCACGCCGGTGGGGTCGGTGTCGGCGGCCAGTTCCACCAGCAGCAGCCAGTCGCCGGACACAGGCGCCGCGACGCCTGAGTGCCCGGCGGCCAACGCCGCCGCCCGGCCGTCGATGAGTTCCAGCGCGGCGACCGACTCCAGGTCGCGCAGCGACCGGCCGGCCGCCACCAGAGCGCCCAGGTCGTCGAAGCCGCAGACGGCGGTGACCCGTTGGGCAGGAACGGGATACAGCCGCAGATCCACCGAGGTGATCACCCCGAGGGTGCCCTCCGCCCCGACGAACAGCGCGGTCAGGTCATATCCGGTGTTGTCCATCCGGACCGCGCTGTGGCGCCGCAGCAGCGAACCGTCGGGCAGGGCGACCTCGAGGCCCAGCACCTGCTGGCGCATCGTGCCGTAGCGCACCGTGCGCAGGCCGCCGGCGTTGGTGGCGGCCATGCCGCCGACGGTCGCGGAGTCCCGTGACGCCAGGTCCACCCCGACCGTCAGCCCGACCCCGGCCGCCGCGCGCTGCGCTTCGGTCAGCTTCACCCCGGCCCCCACCCGGACCCGGCGCTCGACCGGGTCCAGCGGCCCGATTCCGGTCAGCCGCTCGGTGGACAGCAGCACGTCGTGGTGCCCGGGGACGGTGCCGGCCACCAGTGAGGTGCGCCCGCCCTGCACCGTCACGTAGGCGCCGGCGTCGCGGCAGGCGCGCAGCACTGCGGCGACTTCGTCGGCATCGGCCGGGCGGACCATGGCCGCGGCGGTTCCCCGGTAGCGGCCGGTCCAGTCCACGCTGCAGCCGGCCAGCACGTCGGGGTCGGTGATGAGGTGGGCGCTGCCGACGATGCCGGCGAGCAGGTCGAGCGGCGCGGTCATGGTTGGGCCGAGAGGAACAGGAACGTCGCCAGCAGTACCAGATGCACCATGCCCTGCAGCAACAGTGCGCGGCCCTGGGCCAGGGTGAGCACCGAGACGATCACCGACAGGGTCAGCAGGACGATCTGTGTCGGCTCCAGGCCGAGGGTCAGCGGGCCGGGCAACCAGATCATCGCGACCGCGATCGTCGGGATCGTCAGCCCGATGGATGCCATCGCCGACCCGTACGCGAGGTTGAGGCTGATCTGCACATGGTTGCGGGCCGCGTTGCGCACGGCGGCAATGGTTTCCGGCGCAAGCACCAGCAGCGCGATCACCACCCCGACCACCTGATAGGGCAGCCCGAGTCCGGTGACGACGTCTTCGATGGTCGGTGAGAGCAGCTTGGCCAGCCCGACCACTGCGACCAGTGCGGTGATCAGCAGGCCGAGGCTGAGTGCGGCGGTCCGCGCCGACGGCGGATCGGCGTGTCCGTCGCCGTCGGTGTCCAGCAGACCGGTGACCCGGCCGTGCTCGTCGGCGGCCAGGGGCACGAAGAAGTCGCGGTGGCGGACGGTCTGGGTGAAGACGAACGCGCAGTAGATGATCACCGAGGCGACCGCGGCGAAGGCGAGTTGGGAGGTCGAATACCGCAGTCCCGCCTCGCTGACGGTGAACCCGGGCAGTACCAGGCACACTCCGGCCAGGGTCACCACTGTCGCCAGCGCCGAACCGGAACCGGAGGCGTTGAACACAACCAGGCGGTGACGCAGCGCCCCGACCAGCAGGCTGATGCCGACGATGCCGTTGAGGGTGATCATGACCGCCGCGAAGACGGTGTCGCGCGCGTAGCTCGAGGCGCCCGGGCCGCCGCCGATCATCAACATCACGATCAGCCCGACTTCGATCACCGTCACCGCCACCGCCAGCACCAGTGATCCGAGCGGCTCGCCGACCCGCAGCGCGACCACCTCCGCGTGGTGGACCGCGGCCAGCACCGCCGCACCCAGACAGAGCGCGATCAACGCCAGAGTCAGCGGGTGGTCATGGCGTGCCCAGGTGGCCAGCAGGACCGCCAGTGCCAGGCCCGGCGCCGCCACCGCCCAACGGGGTTCGGCCTGCCGTGTGCTGGTGTCCACCACGTGACCATAGTGAAGTCCGGCGGACCGCCGTGGCGAAGTTCAGCCGGTGGGATCGCTCAGGTCCGGCCAGCCGGGCTCGATAGCCGCGCGGTTCATCGGGTGTTGCCGATCAGCTCCACGCCGTTGCCGTTCCAGTGGAACCGCACCACGCTCTGCAGACCCATCCCGCCGGCAAACGTCAGCGCGACGGTGTCCCCGGTGCTCTGGGTGAGGTCGATTCCGTTGAACCCGTAGGTGTCCGGGATTCCGCTGGGGATGTACTTACCGAGGTGGAACATCACTGCACGGGTATTGGGGTTGTCGGCGTTGGTGTTGGCCTTGACGATCACCGCCGACAGCGGCGCGCACTCGTTGTAGTTGCCGGCCACCGGCTCGGGGTTCCAGGCCTGCTGGCTGCGCGGGTCGCGGGGCAGTTCGGACACGGCCTTGGCGACGGCCGGGGCGGCGAGGTCCACCGCGCACGGGTCCGGGGGCGGGGGAGTCGACGACGTCGGCGGTGCCGCCTGTGTCGCGGGTGGTTTCGTCGTCGACGGCACCGGCGTCTTCGACACCGTCGAGTCACCGGAACTGCACCCCGCCTGTGTGGCGGCGACAGCAAAGACGAGCGCCGCCGCGCTCAGCCGATCCCACACAATCCCAGCACGGTACCGTCAGCAACCCCGGCAGGCTCGGTGCGACGCGCGCAGGCACTAGACTCACAACGCGATGACAAGCCCCGAGACCGCGTTGAATTCCTTCGCCGAACTGCAGATTCACCCTGCGGTCCTACAGGCGTTGTCCGAGGTGGGCTACGAGTCGCCGTCCCCCATCCAGGCCGCCACCATCCCCGCGCTGATGGCCGGCTCCGACGTCGTCGGACTGGCGCAGACCGGCACCGGCAAGACCGCCGCGTTCGCCATCCCGGTGCTGTCCCGCATCGACCCGGCCAGCAGGCACACCCAGGCACTGGTGCTGGCCCCCACTCGCGAGCTCGCCCTGCAGGTGGCCGAGGCGTTCGGCCGCTACGCCGCGCACCTGCCGGGGATCACCGTGCTGCCGATCTACGGCGGCCAGTCCTACACCGTGCAGTTGGCCGGTCTGCGGCGCGGAGCGCAGGTGGTGGTCGGCACGCCCGGCCGGGTGATCGACCATCTCGAGCGCGGCACCTTGGACCTGTCGCACCTGGACTACCTGGTGCTCGACGAGGCCGACGAGATGCTGCAGATGGGGTTCGCCGAGGACGTCGAGCGCATCCTCGCCGACACCCCGGAGTACAAGCAGGTGGCGCTGTTCTCGGCCACCATGCCGCCGGCGATTCGCAAGATCACCGGCAAGTACCTGCACGACCCCGTCGAGGTCGCCGTCAAGGCCAAGACCGCGACCGCGGAGAACATCACCCAGCGCTACGTCCAGGTGTCCGGCCCGCGCAAGATGGACGCGCTCACCCGGATTCTCGAGGTCGAGGACTTCGAGGCGATGATCGTGTTCGTCCGCACCAAGCAGGCCACCGAGGAGGTGGCGGAGAAGTTGCGCGCCCGCGGGTTCTCCGCCGCCGCCATCAACGGCGACGTGCCGCAGGCGGTGCGGGAGCGGACCATCGCACAGCTCAAGGACGGCACCATCGACATTCTGGTGGCCACCGACGTCGCCGCCAGAGGCCTTGACGTGGAACGCATTTCGCATGTGCTGAACTACGACATCCCGCACGATCCGGAGTCCTACGTGCACCGCATCGGCCGCACCGGCCGGGCCGGCCGGTCGGGCACCGCGCTGCTGTTCGTCTCGCCCCGGGAACGCCACCTGCTCAAGAGCATCGATAAGGTCACCCGCCAGCCGGTCACCGAGGTCGAACTGCCCTCGGTCGAGGACGTCAACGCCCAGCGGGTGGAGAAGTTCCGCGACTCGATCAGCGACGCCCTCGGCGGTCCGGGCTTCGACACCTTCCGGCGTCTGGTCGAGGCCTACGAGCGCGACAACGACGTCCCGATGGCCGACATCGCCGCCGCACTGGCGGTGCTGTCCCGCGACGGCGCGGAGTTCCTGATGACCGAACCGCCGCCGGAGAAGCGGAGGGAACGGCCGGAGCGGCCCGAGCGAGAGCGGCCTGCCCGCAAGGTGCGCGACGATCTGGCCACCTACCGGATCGCGGTCGTCAAGCGGCACAAGGTGGGGCCGGGCGCGATCGTCGGCGCGATCGCCAACGAGGGCGGCCTGCACCGCAGCGACTTCGGCCAGATCACCATCAAGGCCGACCACTCGCTGGTCGAACTGCCCGCCCGGTTGCCCAAGGAAGCCTGGAAAAAGCTCGGCAGCACCCGGATCTCGGGTGTGCTCATCGACATCAAGCCCGACCGCGGCCGGGCCTCCGGCCCCCGGGCCGCCGGCGGAAAGCCGCCCCGCCCCGAGCAATGACCGTCTCCACCGATGTCGATCAGGGCGGACTGGAAGCCGTCTCCGGCGTCGACCGGGTGCCCTCGCTCACCGGTATCCGGGCGGTCGCCGCACTGCTGGTCGTCGGCACCCACGCCGCCTACACCACCGGCAAGTACACCCACGGATTCGTCGGGCTGGTCTACTCGCGGATGGAGATCGGCGTGCCGATCTTCTTCGTGCTGTCGGGCTATCTGCTGTTCGGGCCGTGGGTGCGGGCCGCCCGGTCCGGCGGTCCGGCGCCGTCGCTGAAGCGCTACGCCCGCAACCGGGTTCGCCGGATCATGCCCGCCTACCTCGTCACCGTGCTGGCGGCGTATCTGATCTATCACTTCCGCGACGGCGGCCCCAATCCCGGCCACACCTGGTGGGGACTGTTCCGCAATCTGACGCTCACCCAGATCTACACCGACCACTACGGGTTCGTCCTGCTGCACCAGGGACTTACCCAGATGTGGAGTCTGGCTGTGGAAGTCGCGTTCTACGTCGCCCTGCCGATCCTGGCCTACCTGCTGATGGTGGTGCTGTGCCGGCGGGGTTGGCGGCCGATGCTGCTGCTGGCCGGACTCGCGGGTTTGTTCGTCCTCGGCCTGGGCTGGATGGTGCTGGTGCACACCACCGACTTCCTCTGGGACGGTGCGAAGTTGTGGTTGCCGGCGTATTTGCCGTGGTTCATCGGGGGCATGGCGCTGACAGTGCTGGCCGCCATGGGGGTGCGCGTCTACTGGTTCGTCGCGGTGCCGTTGGCGCTGGTCTGTTACCTGATCGTCTGCACGCCGATCGCCGGTGAGCCGCAGACCTCGCCGACCGGCCTGGCCCAAGCCCTCGTGAAGATGGTGTTCTACGCGGTGATCGCCACGCTGCTGATCGCTCCGCTGGCTCTCGGTGAGGGTGGCCGGTACGCAAGGCTGTTGGCCAGCCGGCCAATGGTGTGGCTGGGGGAGATCTCCTACGAGATCTTCCTCGTGCACCTCATCCTGATGGAGATCGCTATGACCGTGGTGCTGCACTGGCGGGTCTACACCGGCAACACGTTGGGGCTCTTCTTAACCACCATGGCGCTGAGCATCCCGGTGGCCTGGGTGCTGCACCGGTTCACCCGGGTGCGGTGATACCACCCTGGTATCATTTCGGCATGGCCATGACACTGAGGCTGTCCGACGAGCAAGCCGCCAAACTACGAGCCGCCGCCGAGCGCGACGGCCTCTCCATGCACGCCGCGGTGCTCAAGGCTGTCGATGACTACCTCGATCGCCGGACGGCGCGCCGAGACCAGATCGTGGGCCGCATCGTCAAAGAGCACGAAGGCCTTTTGAAGCGCCTCGCCGAGGCGTGACGGACTACCTCACGCTCGACGACGTGCTCGCGGTCGCCGAAGCACACCTTGGACACTCGGCCGAAGTGGGTGACGTTGGCCTGCTCGAATCCGCCGTATTGCGGCCGCAAGCCACTGCCTTCGGGGAGGACGCCTACCCGGGTGTTCACGAGAAGGCCGCAGCGTTGCTGCAATCACTTGCCACCAACCATGCCCTGATTGACGGGAACAAGCGCACAGCCTTCGTCGCGACCGCTTTGTTCTATGAGCTCAGCGGCTATCACGTGCCCGGAAGTGCTGAGGACGAGTTGTTCGATCTCGTGATCGCGGTGGCGACCAGACAGCTCCACGGCGTGCAGCAAATCGCGCTGCGAATGGCCGGCATCGTCAACCGAATTGACCCTGGCCGGCTGTCAGGGAGATAGATCGGGGCGGTCGCGACCGCCGAACAGCTCGCCGTTGACGTCATTGCGGATCGCCTCAACGAGTGGTTCAAGGCCAGTCGGCCCACCGCTCTTCCACATTGCGACCTCATGGGGTTCCAGCACGATCGTCCTGTTGTAGACGCCGACTGTTCCGCACAGCACGTCGAGCACCAGCCCTGTCGGCGTCTCGTTCAATCGCCACGACCACGTCTCCTCGTGCAGCGTCACCCATAACGGCATGGTCATCGGCCGTCGTACGTAATTGCCGCCCGCCCAGACGATTCCGGCTTCGTCGACCTCGAAGTCCGGGATGCGGGCCAGCAGTTCGGTCAGCGCGACACGGGCCTGCATCCGTGCTGCTGCCGCCCCGAGACAGTGGTGCGCCCCGTGGCTGAAGGTCAGGATGTTGCGCGGGCGGCGGGTCACGTCGAGTTCGCCGGCGTCGGCGCCGAACTGCCGCTCGTCGCGGTTGGCCGAGGCGTAGAGCAGCAGCACCTTGCGGCCGGCCGGGATGGTGGTGCCCTCGATGGTGACGTCCCGGGTGGCGGTGCGCGCCAGGCCCTGCACCGGTGAGGTGAGCCGCAGGAACTCCTCGACCGCGTCGGGGATCAGTTCCGGCTGCCCGGCAAGCAGCTTGCGCTGATCGGGGTTCCGGTTGAGCAATTGCACTGCGCCGCCGAGCAATCCGGTGGTGGTGTCGTTACCGCCGGTGACCATCGTGAAGGTGAACGCCAGGATCGACAGCAGCCCGGCCGGATCGCCGTCGGCCACTCCGGCCGCTACCAGATGCGACACCGTGTCATCGCCGGGTTCACTGCGCCGGCGCTCTATCAGGCCGGTGAAGTAGCCCATCAGCTCCAGCACGGCCTCGCCGGCCCCGGCCAGTCCGCTCGGCTCGGCGCTGGCCGCCACGATGGCCTCGGTCCACCCGTCGAACCGGGCGCGGTCGGCGTCCGGCACGCCGAGGTAGTGCGCGACGACCATCGACGGCAGCGGCTTGAACAACTCGGCGACGACATCCCCGCCGCCGGCGGCGCGCAGCCGTTCGACGCGCTCGACGACGAACTCGCGCACCTTCGGTTCGACGGCCTCGACCTGGCGGGGGGTGAACCCGCGGGCGACCAGCTTGCGGAACTCGGTGTGGGCGGGCGGGTCCTGCATGACCATCGGCGGGTTGTCGGCCAGGCCGATCAGCTCCAGTTCCCCGTAGTTGACGGTCAGGCCCTGCGCGGAGGAGAACGTCTCGTGGTCGCGGGCGGCGGCCCAGATGTCGGCGTGCCGGGACAGCACCCAGTAGTCGTGCGCCGGGTTGTCGGGGATGACGTGGTGGACGGGGTCATCGTCGCGCAGCGCCGCGTACATCGGCCAGGGGTCGGCCCAGGTGGGGCCGGCCCGCAATTCGAAGGGCATCTCTCGTGCCTATGGCATCGGTGCCTCGGTGTCAATCGGGCGCGGGACGGCTCCGCCGTAATCTCAGGCATCTTGATGCGTAGCGCTGATGCTAAAATGCCACTATGCGGACGACCATCAGGATCTCCGACGATCTTTACCGCGACGTCAAGGCGCTGGCCGCGCGTTCGGGACGTACGGTCGCCGCGGTTCTCGAGGACGCCGTGCGTCGCGGATTGACCACCGTCGAGCCGCGCGCCGCCGACCGCTACCGCGTCGTCTCCACCGGCAGTGGTGGGCTGCGCCCGGGCGTGGATCTGTCGTCCAACGCCGCCGTCGCCGAAGTCCTCGACGAAGGCGTGTCCGTCGATGCGCTGCGTTGACGTCAACGTCCTGGTCTACGCCCACCGCGCGGATCTGCGCGAGCACCGGTCCTACCGGGCACTCCTGGAAGAGCTGGCCAACGCCGACGAACCACTGGGACTGCCCGACGCCGTCCTGAGTGGGTTCCTCAGGGTGATGACGAATCGGCGGGTTTTCGCCGAACCCACACCGGCCGTGCAGGTCTGGGATTCGGTGGACCGTCTTCTCGCGGCGCCGGCAGTCATGTTGTTGCAGCCCGGCGAGCGTCATTGGGGCGTTTTCCGGCGCTTGGCGACGGAGGCGGGTGCGGCCGGAAGCGACGTCGCGGACGCCTACCTCGCCGCCTACGCCGTCACCCACAACGCCACCTGGCTCAGTGCCGACCGCGGCTTCGCGCGGTTTCCCGGTCTTCGCTACCAGCACCCCCTCGCTTCATAGGCGCCACGGAAGCGAGACCAGCTAGATCACCGCACCGGGATTGAGAATCCCGTCCGGATCCAGTGCCTGCTTGATCCGCCGGTTGAGTTCCATCGCCTCCGGGCCGATCTGCCCGGCCAGCCAGGGTTTCTTCAGCCGGCCCACCCCGTGCTCGCCGGTGATGGTGCCGCCCAGCGCGATCGCCAGGTCCATGATGTCTCCGAAGGCCTTCTCCGCACGGGCCGTCATGGCGGCGTCGGCGGGGTCGTAGACGATCAGCGGGTGGGTGTTGCCGTCGCCGGCGTGTGCCACCACCGCGATGGTCAAAGCGGCGTCGGCGGCGATCTTTGCCACCCCGCCGACCAGGTCCGCCAGCTTGGGCAGCGGCACCCCGACGTCCTCGAGCAGCAGCGAGCCTTTGTCCTCGACGGCGATGATCGCGTACCGGCGGGCGGCGACGAACGCCTCGCCCTCCGCCGGGTCGTTGGTCGAAAAGCATTCCTTCGCACCGGCTTCGGTGAACATCCTGGCCATGAACTCGGCGTCCTCGGCGCCGGCGGGCCCCCGGTCGTCGGAGGCGGCGATCATCAACGCCGCCGGGTCGCGGTCCAGACCCATCCGCAGTTTGTCTTCCACGGCGTTGATCGACGCGGCGTCCATGAACTCCAGCATCGAGGGCCGGATCCGGTTGGTGATGGGCACCACCGAACCGGCGGCGGCCTCCACCGAGTCGAAGGTCGCCACCACGGTTGCCCCGGTGTGCTGCGGCGGCAGCAGTCGCAGCGTCGCCTCGGTGACCACCCCGAGGGTGCCCTCGCTGCCGACGAAAAGCTTGGTCAGGCTCAGCCCGGCGACGTCCTTCAGGCGCGGGCCGCCCAGGCGCACCGCGGTGCCGTCGGCCAGCACCACCTCCAGACCCAGCACGTAGTCGGTGGTCACCCCGTACTTGACGCAACACAGTC
>JAPOHV010000198.1 GCA_029979305.1 Mycobacteriaceae bacterium
ACCTTGCGCGCGTGCTCCAGGAACTGCGCCTCGCCTTCCTTCAGCGAGATGGAGTTGACCACCCCCTTGCCCTGCACGCACTTGAGCCCGGTCTCGATGACCTCCCACTTGGAGGAGTCGATCATCACCGGGACGCGGCTGATGTCGGGCTCGGCCGCGATCAGCTTGGTGAACCGGTCCATCGCGGCGACGCCGTCGAGCATGCCCTCGTCCATGTTGATGTCGATGATCTGCGCACCGACCTCGACCTGCTGCAGGGCGACCGACAGCGCGGTGTCGTAGTCCCCGGCCTTGATCAGGTTGCGGAACCTCGCCGAGCCGGTGACATTGGTGCGCTCACCGATGTTGACGAACAGCGAGTCGGCGGTGATGTTGAGCGGCTCCAGGCCGGAAAGCCTTGTGGCGACCGGAATGTGCGGCACTTCCCTGGGCGCCTTGCCCTCGACGACCTTGGCGATCGCGGCGATGTGCGGCGGCGCGGTTCCGCAGCAGCCGCCGACCAGGTTGACCAGCCCGGCGTCGGCGAACTCGGCGATGTAGCCGGCTTGGCAATCCGGGGATTCGTCGTACTCACCGAACGCGTTGGGCAGGCCGGCGTTGGGGTAGCAGGAGACGAAGGTATCCGCGATCCGGGACATCTCGGCGATGTACGGCCGCATCTCCGGTGCGCCCAGCGCGCAGTTGAGGCCGACGGCGATCGGTTTGGCGTGCCGGATCGAGTTCCAGAACGCCTCGGTGACCTGACCGGACAGCGTCCGGCCGGAGGCGTCGGTGATGGTGCCCGAAATGATCACCGGCCAGCGGCGGCCGCGCTCCTCGAACAGCGTCTCGATGGCGAACACCGCCGCCTTGGCGTTGAGAGTGTCGAAGATCGTCTCGACGATGAGGATGTCGGCGCCGCCGTCGACCAGACCGTTGGCCGCTTCGAGGTAGGCGGCGGCCAGTTGGTCGTAGGAGACATTGCGTGCGCCGGGGTCGTTGACATCCGGCGAGATCGACGCGGTCCGCGTCGTCGGTCCGAGCGCCCCGGCGACGTAGCGGGGCTTGTCAGGTGTGCTGAACGCGTCGCAGGCCTCCCGCGCCAGGGCGGCGCCCGCGTAGTTCAGTTCGTAGCTCAACTCGGCCATGCCGTAGTCGGAGAGCGAGACCGCGTTCGCGTTGAAGGTGTTGGTCTCCAGGATGTCCGCGCCGGCCTCGAGGTACTCGCGGTGAATGCCCTCGATGATCTGTGGCTGCGTCAGGGTGAGCAGATCGTTATTGCCCACCAGATCGCTCGGCCAGTCCTTGAAACGCGTCCCGCGGTAGCCGGCCTCGTCCGGGCGGTCCCGCTGAATGGCCGTGCCCATCGCGCCGTCGATCACCATGATCCGCCGGCGCAACGTCGCCGTCAGCTCGGCGGTGCAGTCGGGGCGGATATTCGGCTCGAAGGCACTCATCTGGGCGTTCACCTGATTCCTTCCTCACGGAAGGCGTCCTTAACTCTGCCGAGCGTGGCGGCCACCGGGGGCTCTGCCACCCTGAACAGCCGTTGCAACGCCTCTCGGCACTGGAAAGTCTAGCCCGTCGCGGCGGGCCGGGTCCTATCCGGCTCATCCCGGCCGAGCAAGGCTTAGGCTGAAACGGTGACCTCGTGGACGTTCAACGGCAAGCAAGGCCCCAGCCTGCCCGAACTCCACAACACCATCATCGTGGCCGCCTTCGAGGGCTGGAACGACGCCGGCGACGCCGCCAGCGACGCACTGGAGCACCTCGACGCGATCTGGGAGGCCCAACCGATCGTCGAGATCGACGACGAGTCCTACTACGACTACCAGGTGAACCGTCCGGTGATCCGTCAGGTCGACGGTGTCACCCGGGAACTGGTGTGGCCGTCGATGCAGATCTCGCACTGCCGGCCGCCCGGATGCGACCGCGACATCGTGCTCATGCACGGGGTGGAGCCGAACATGCGGTGGCGCAGCTTCTGCGCCGAACTGCTGGGTATCGCCGACAAGCTCAACGTCGACACCGTGGTGATCCTGGGCGCCCTGCTGGCCGACACCCCGCATACCCGGCCGGTGCCGGTGTCCGGGGCGGCCTACTCCCCCGACTCGGCGAAGTTCTTCGGGCTCGAGGAGTCCCGCTACGAGGGACCCACCGGGATCGCGGGGGTGTTTCAGGACGCCTGCGTGGCAGCCGGGATCCCGGCGGTGACGTTCTGGGCCGCGGTGCCGCACTACGTGTCCCAGCCGCCCAACCCGAAGGCCACGGTCGCGCTGCTGCGCCGGGTCGAGGACGTTCTCGACATCGAGGTGCCACTCGCCGACCTGCCCGCCCAGGCCGAGGAGTGGGAGCAGGCCGTCACCGAGATGACCGCCGAGGACGATGAGATCGCCGACTACGTGGCCGGGCTGGAGGCTCGCGGCGACGCCGAGATCGACGTCAACGAGGCGCTGTCGAAGGTGGACGGGGACGCGCTGGCCGCGGAGTTCGAGCGCTACCTGCGTCGCCGCGGCCGCTGACGGCGGACCTGTTCGCGGACCGGCCGGCCTGCGCTAACGTGCAGGCATGAAACTCGCATTGAGCGAAGCCGACTCCGCTTTCCGCGATGAGCTTCGGCAGTTCTTCACCACCGCGATCCCCGCCGAGATCCGGGAGCGCGTCCGCAACGAGAACCTGAACTACCCCGACGACATGGTCACCTCGATGCGCATCCTCAACCAGGCCGGCCTGGCGGTGCCGAACTGGCCGGTCGAGTGGGGCGGCAAGGACTGGACGCCGTTGCAGCGCCAGATCTGGTCGGAGGAACTGCGGATGGCCTGCGTGCCCGAGCCGCTGGCCTTCAACGCGAGCATGGTCGGCCCGGTGATCGCGGCGTTCGGGTCGCAGGAACTCAAGGAGCGCTTCCTGCCGGCCACCGCGAACCTGGACATCTGGTGGTGCCAGGGATTCTCCGAGCCGGAGGCCGGTTCGGACCTGGCGTCGCTGCGTACCACCGCGATCCGCGACGGCGACCACTACGTCATCAACGGCCAGAAGACCTGGACGACCCTGGGCCAGTACGCGGACTGGATCTTTCTGCTGGCTCGCACCGATCCCGATGCGCCCAAGAAGCAGGCCGGAATCTCCTTCATCCTGGCCGAGATGAACACCCCCGGCATCACCGTCCGCCCGATCAAGCTGATCGACGGCAGCTACGAGGTCAACGAGGTGTGGTTCGAGGACGTGCGGGTGCCGGCCGACCAGCTGGTGGGCGAGGAGAACGCCGGCTGGAGCTACGCGAAGTTCCTGCTGTCCAACGAGCGCACCGGGATCGCGCGGGTGGGCACCACCAAGGTGTGGCTGACCGACGTCAAGGAACGCGCCGCCAAGACCCCGCTCGGTGACGGCACCCTGATGGAGGACCCGCTGTTCGCCGCGCGGGTGGCCGAGGTGGAGAACGAACTACTCGCCCTGGAGCTGACCCAGCTGCGGGTCAGCGGCGACGAGGCCGGCGGCAAGCCCAACCCCGCGTCGTCGATCCTGAAACTGCGCGGCACACAGCTGCAGCAGGCGGTGACCGACCTGCTCGTCGAAGTGGCCGGACCGGACTCGCTGCCGTTCGAGGCCGGAGACGGCGTGGACTCCCCCTGCTGGGCACAGCACGCCGCACCCCGCTACCTCAACTTCCGCAAGACGTCGATCTACGGCGGCAGCAACGAGGTGCAGCGCACCATCATCGCCTCGACGATCCTCGGACTCTAGGAAGGCACGGCCGTGAACTTCGACATGACCGAGGAACAGCAACTCCTCGCCGACACCACCCGCGACGTGCTGCACCGCGCCTACGACAACCCCGAGACGCGGAACAAGGTCGTCGACGCGGACGGCCCGGGCTTCAGCCGCGAGGTGTGGGGGCAGCTGGCCGAGATCGGCATCCTCGGCCTGGGCCAGGATCCGGAGGAATCCGGGCCGCTGGAGGTGATGGCGGTGATGACCGAGGTCGGCCGCCGGCTGGCACCCGAACCGATCGCGGCGGCCGCGCTGATCCCCGGAGCGGTGATCGCCGAGCACGGCTCGGCCGAACAGCGTGGACTGCTCGACCAGGTGGCAGCCGGGGAGCGCATGCTGGCCTTCGCGCACACCGAACCGGGCCGGCGCGGCGCGGCCGCACTCACCACCAGGGCCACCGAACAGGGCGGCGCGTGGACCGTCTCGGGCCGGAAGAACCCGGTGCTGGCCGGTGATTCCGCCGACACCCTGGTCGTCACCGCCGCCCTTCCCGGCGGGGGCAGCGGACTGTTCCTGGTCGACGCCGGGGCGGCGGGGGTGACCCGCAACGGCTACCGCACCTTCGACGGCCAGCGGGGCGCCGAGATCGCCCTCGACGACGCGCCCGCCCAGCCGCTGGGCGACGGCGGCGAGGCCGGCGCGGCGATCGAGGCCGCCGTCATCAGGTTCCAGTCCGCGCTGTGCGCCGAGGCCGTCG
>JAPOHV010000077.1 GCA_029979305.1 Mycobacteriaceae bacterium
ACAAAGCCCGGCACCACCCCACCGAGCAGCCGGCCCACGATCCCCACCACCGCCGGATCAGCCAACAACCCCTGCACCGCCGCACCCACCGCCGCACCGATATCCCCGGCCGCCGGGTTGTCCCCCAACAAACCAGAGACCAGGTCGCTCACCATCTGCCCGGCGACATCGCGCACCGCCGACGAGCCCGCCAACGTTGAAATCAGCTGCGCCCCGGTCGAGCCCACCGCCGCCACCGCGACCGGATCACCCAACACCGCGGTCACCGCAGCGCTGGCTGTAACCCCCAACGCATCAACGAGTGCCGTATCGTCGCGCAGCCCGGCCAGCAGTCCCGCCAATACCGTCTCGGCCGACTGCCCGCCGGCCAGTCCGCTAACCGCCTGGCCCGCCAGGCTGCTCAACCCCCCGACCACCCCGGTCTGGGCCACGAACCCTGGCACCACCGACTCGACCAGCTCCCCGACGATCCCCACCACCGCCGGATCGGCCAACAACCCCTGCACCGCCACACCCACCGCCGCACCGATATCCCCGGCCGCCGGGTTATCCCCCAACAGATCAGCCACCAAACCGGAAACCGCCGAACCCGCGAACTCCCGTACCGCCGCCGAGGACGCCAAACCCGAAACCAGCTGCGCCGCCGTCGAACCCAGGACTGCTACCGCCGCGGGATCACCCAGCGTCGTCTGAACGATGGCGACCGTGGTCGACCCGAGGACCTCGGCCACCGTGGGAGCGGGGAAAAGCGGAATAGTCGTGCCCAGCTTGGCGTTAAGCCAGCCGCGCAGCGCATTGGCCGATGCGATGGCAAGCGCACTGCTGACCTCCGGCTGGCCCAGCACAGCGGCAAATCCCGATCCGGCCAAGCCGGCCAGAGTTGGACCGGCCGATCCCAGCAGACCGACGACGCCGGCGTTGACAGCATCCGCGACGCCCTCGGCGTCGGGGTTGTCCCCGAGCAGTCCGGCCACCAGGTTTCCGATCTGGGTTCCGGCGAAGTTCTCAATCTCGGGCGAGGATGTCAACACCGTCAGCGCTTCGGTTGTCGCGGTGCCGAGCGCCTGCCGCACATCAGGATTGGACAGGAACGTCCCGAGGGCGTCTTGCAGCGGGACGCCGACTTGGTCCTCGATGAGCTGGGAGAAGGTGTAGCTGCCGTTGACCAGATTCCAGAGGACGGTAATAGCGTCCCATCCGCTGGGCAGTCCAGGGAGGCTCCTGAACACCGCGTCGAAGCCTGAGTCCAACAGGTTCCAGGAGTCACTGAAAAGGCTGTCGAAGAAGGTGACGACTGCCTCGCCTGCGGCAGCGCCGACGGCCGGATTAACCCGAAGGCCAGCCAGCCCCGAGACGTAGTCCAGGATCACCGGGTCGGTCATCAAACGGACGACCTCGGGGGCGATCGTGCCGTTATAGACAAAGTCCCGGATCGCGTCGAGAAAGACCGGGGCGATCGCGTCGTTGACCGCCGAGGGCAACCCGAGATTCGAAATGATCCAGCTGGAGGCCAACGGTGAGAGGAGGGGCCGCCAGACGTTGGCCCACATCCAGTTGTCAACAAACGACACCGCCACGTTGAAAACGTTGGCGACATAGTTAACGGTGCCGACGACGTAGTTCAACGCCCAAGAGCCGGCGTTGACGAGGGCGAAGGCGACCTGCAAAAACCCAGCCGCCAGATCCTCCGCCCATGACGTCGCCGCCACCGGGGGCGCGGCTGCGACGCGTAGGGCGCTGGCTCTGGCAACCGGGCCGACAGAGCTACCGTCCAGCCCGGCACTACCGCCGTGACCCATCAGCAGACCTGCCCGCCCGCCGTCACCACCCTTACCGCCGGCGTCGGGGCCGTCCCCGCCGCGCCCGCCAAGCCCACCGTCGCCGAACAGGCCACCGGCACCGCCGCGCCCGCCGAGGCCACCGGACCCACTCAGGGTTCCGCCGTCGCCCCCTCGGCCTCCCGCGCCGCCGCTACCCTTGAGCGAGAGCTTTCCGGCGTCACCGCCCTGGCCGCCGTGACCGCCGTCGCCGGCAACGCCGTCGACCGACGCCCCGGCCCCACCTGCGCCGCCGTTGCCCATCAGCAGCCCACCGCGACCGCCGTCACCGCCGGCGCCGTCATTGATGCCGGCGACTCCGTCACCGCCGGCGCCGCCGCTGCCGAACCAGCCCGCAGCGCCGCCGTTACCGCCGTTGAAACCATTGCCGCCGTTGCCGATCAGACCCGCCCTGCCGCCATCGCAGGCCCCGCTGGTGCACGCTCCCTCGTAGCTGGTGTAGCTGTAGCCGTTGCCGTACAGGATCCCGGCGTCGGGGCGTTCGGCAGTGCCGTCGCCGACGAAGTAGCGCAGCAGCGCCGCCGCCTTCAGCATCGCCCGGGCCGGCTCACCAGTGGTCACCGTTGCCGCCGGAACGGCGGCGGTCGCGCGCCCGGACAGTTCCCGGCGGCTGACCGCCAGCGCCGACCACGCCAGCGGGCCGGCGGCCGGGGCGCCCGAGCCATTGCTTCCGGCCAGCCATGCGAGCGGACCGCCGCGGTTCACCGCCAGCGTTCCGCGCGGGGCGGCTGCCGTCATCACCGGCGGCGGGACTGGGGTATCAACCACACCGAATTGCGAAACCGCTGTCGCAGCGGTGTTTTCGTCAACGGAGATCGCTTCAGTTACGCCGTTCGGAACCACCGCCGCACCTCGGGGGGATGGCGGAACGACCGACCCTCCGGTGGGGCGCACTGCTGCCGCGGCGGCGGGCGCAGCCGATGTGGTGCGGCCCGGTTCACCGGCCGCGGGCCGGTTGCCGCGACGGCGCTCCGGTGCGGCCGGGGGGGTGGCACTGCCGTCACCGGCGCGCGTCCGTGACGACTCCCCGCCGGCGGAAGGCCTCGGCACTCCGCCTCTGCGGGTAGAGCCTCGCTTGTCCGTTGCCGCCTTCGGGGAGGCGGCGTCCGCAGAACCCTCAGCGGAATGAACAGAACTGCTGCCGGTGTCGGCGGTATTCCCGCCGGTATCGGCCGCCGCCACCGCGGGCAGGCCAACGATCGCCCCACCCACCCCGAGGGCTACGGCCAAGAGGCCGACGCGACCGACGTAGTGCGTGGGCCGGGTAACCGGGACAAAGGACCACCCGCCGGCACCGTCCTCGACCAACCGGCGGGTCCCGGCAGCGAGTCGGTGCCGGCCTGCTGATTCCCGCCGATGCCGGCCCAGCCCGGCGGCAGGTTCATCAAGGCTCAACCGAGACAACCCTCCCGCCGTGACACACCAAACTGTTGCCCATCTTAAACGTGATTTCCATCACAAAGGAACCACGCCTCCCGGCCTCGGGACGCGGGGCGCAAGCCCCATTGACGCTGTCGGCAGATTGCGACACACTCGTCGCGCCAGTGCTTGGGGCGCAACTCCGCGAACCAGGACCGGAAAGGCCACCACCGCGACCGTGCCGCCCCTTCCCCACAGCAACCGCCACCGACCCCGGCGGCTGCGACGCACCGCAGCCCTGCGGCGACTGACTGCCGAGACGACCCTGAGTCCGGCAGCCCTCATCCAGCCGATCTTCGTTCGTGACGGCATCGACGAGCCCCGACCGATTCCCGCCATGCCGGGCGTTCTCCAGCACTCGGTGGACTCCGCCGCGAAGGCCGCACTCGACGCTGCCTGCGCCGGCGCAGGCGGAATCATGATGTTCGGTATCCCGTCGACGAAGGACGAAACGGGTGCGGAGGCGTCGGATCCGAACGGCATTCTGCAGCGGGCGCTGCGGGAGGTGACCCGCGAGGTCGGGGGCAAGACGGTGGTGATCGCCGACCTCAACCTCGACGAGTACACCACGCACGGACACAGCGGCGTTCTCGGTGCGGACGGCGATGTCGACAACGACGCGAGCATCCTCCGGTTCGCCGAAGTGGCTGTGGCACAGGCTGATGCGGGTGCGCACATGGTCGCGCCGAGCGGCATGATGGACGGACAGGTTGCGGCCATCCGGTCGGCGCTGGACAGCGCGGGGCACCAGTCGGTGGGCATCATGGCCTACGCGGCGAAGTTCGCATCAAGCCTCTACGGCCCGTTTCGCGATGCGGTGGAGTCCTCGCTGATCGGTAACCGTCGCACCTACCAGCAGTACCCGGGTAATCGCAGGGAGTCGATGCGCGAGGTTCTGCTCGACGTGGAACAGGGCGCCGACATCGTGATGGTCAAACCAGCCCTGCCCTACCTCGACGTCATCGCCGATGTTGCCGCCGCTGTGACTATCCCGGTCGCCGCCTACCAGGTCTCAGGCGAGTACGCCATGATCGAGGCCGCCGCGGACCAAGGCAGGCTGGACCGCACCGCCGCCATCGTGGAGATGCTGCTGTCGATCCGGCGGGCGGGCGCGAGCATCATCGTGACCTACTGGGCGACCGAAGCCGCGGCTTCGCTGCTCGGTCACACCGACTACTGATCCGGCCTGTCACCGCAATGGAAAGACCCGTTCGCTCAACGGGGCCCGCAGCAGGTGCTCGGCCAAGATCCGGGCGTGCCGGGCACTCAAGGTGCCAGCGCAGTAGGTCACGAACTTTTCGGTGAGCATCGCCTCCGACCACGGCATCGACTCGTCTCCGCGCACCGCCTCCACCGACGTCTCGACCGACTGCCCCCCGTGCAGGCCGAGTCGCAACCGAGCACCGCGCCGCCCGGGGGGTCCGGCTTCCTCGCCGATCACCACCATCCGCTCGAGACGCCGCACAACCGGGTCGCCGAACTGTGGATCCCGATAGGCCGAAGGGTCCAACCGACCCCAGCGCAGCATCGCGGCGATCCCGAAGGACAGCGAGAACTGCGCCTGCAACGGGGTCCGCGGATCACGGATTCCGCAGTACCGCACGGCCTCGGGGTAGGTCGACACCTCAATGGACGCGACGCTTTCCGGGGCCAGGTCGTCCCGCGCCTGCGCCGCGCATCGGGCCGCATAGTGGACGTGGCGCACCGCGGCGTACTCCTTGAAATAGCCGGACAGGATCTCGAAGACGCCCGCACCGTCGGGCACCGTCACCGCCGTTCGCCCGTAGCCGACCCGTGCGTAGCTCTCGACCGCGTCGCGGGGTGCGCCGATGCCGACCGCGGAGGCCTGCGCGGCAAGCCGGCCCAGCACGGCGGCGTGGCCGAGATAGGTGTTGCGGGCGGTGTCCCCGGTCTCGACGGGCCGGTACAGCGATGCCGGCAACTGGCAGGCGGCGATTCCGACCGCGGCGACTATCCGTTGCGGATCCAGGCCCTCGGCGCAGGCCGCGGCTGCGGCCGCTCCCAGCGACGGCCAGTTCGCATCGACGTGCATACCCGGAGTGATCCGCAGCGCAGCACCCATCCGCGCGCCCACTTCGTAGCCCACCACCGCCGCCCGCAGAAAGTCGCCCAGGCTCAACTCGAGCACGGACGGCCACAGTGCTCCAAGCGCCGCGATGCCGGGTCTGCCATGCGCGCCGGAATGTCCCGCGCATGCCTCGTCCCAGCACGCCCCCATTGTCAGCGCCATCGCCGGACCCACGTCGCTGGCCGTCGAGACCTCGGGGGTGCCGTACGGATCGGCGCGGAGACGGTGCTGCTCCAGCCAGCGTCCCACCTCCGGCGACCGCCCGCCGGCCATCGCGCAACCAAGGGTGTCCAGCAGCAGCCAGCGTGCCCTGGTCTCCACCGCCGCCGGCAACCGGTGCCGTGAATCCGTCAGAGGAGCAACAAGATCCAGAAGCGCTTCGCTGATCATGGAACCGGCGGCGCCGGATCGGACGGCACGTGGCCGGGTGCCACCCGCTGGTAGAGCCGACTGCCCGTCCGGCCGCCGCACTGACTGAGAATCCACCAGGCGCCGCACAGGTTCGACGACAGAATCGGAACCTGGCAGCCGTGCCCCATCTCATAAATGCTGACGATGCTGACCATGCCCGTGCCGCTCAGCAGCAACGCGCAATCGGATTCGGGATCGATGCTGCGCAGGTGCCCCACCACCTCCTCGGTGCGCATCTCATAGGCCCGGAACTGCTCACCGTGAGCAAGTAGATGGTCCACCGCCACCACGTTGACTCCAGCCTGTGACCAGTAACTCACCGTCTGATCGGTGAGCCAGTCCGGATACGGCGACACTAGGTGGATCCTGTTGATTCCCAACGCCGTCAACGCCTCGTAGATGGCCAGGCTGGCCGTCCGGACCGGCATGTCGAATTGCTTGCTCAGTTCCGCGCACAGTTCCCGATCGCCCTCGACACCGAACTGGTAGGTCGGTCCGGTCATGGCGATGAACCCGCAGACGGCGTCGAGTCCGGTCAGGCAGTCGAGCGACTCGGCATAGGCGGAGACATAGAGTTCGTTGCGCTGCTCCAACGTCGTATCCCGGTATCGCGGCAGCCGATCGCTGTAGAGAATGATGTCATCGCCGAGAAGGGCATCGAGTTCCGGTTCGACGACGTGGTTGGACGGCGGAACCACCAAACCGACCCGCAAGCAGTCCTCGTCAAGCCACGATAACTCGGGGAACTCGGGATGTTTCACGGCCAGCTCACCATGTCCAGCATCGCACCTCGGCGCAGAAATTCCCGGCGCTCCAAAGGATTTGCACTCAACGCCTGCACCCGCTGAAGCCGCATCATCGGATCGTCGAGGGTCTCGTGAGTCCTGGGCAGCAACATATCGCGTGCCACCGCGAGCCGATCCGCGGCGGCAGCGGGGACACACCCGGGGTCGCGGGCCAGTGCCGATGCGATCACCGCCGCGTCGTGAATGCCGGCATTCATATTCATCCCGCCTCGGGTGGTGGTGACGTGCGCACTGTCCCCGACCAGAATCATATTGCCCACCAGATTGGTGGCGGCCATCATCCGCCGCGATCGGTAGGGCGACCAGGACCGCACGGCCGGCCGAATGCCGGTCACCCGGCCGGCGATGCGCACCGCGGCATCACGGGGGTCACTCGTGCCGGGCTCGATCCGAACTATCACCCGTACGTGATCGGCCATCCGCAGAACACTCACCGATTCGGACTGCGTCGCAACGTAGGTCACCGGGTCCCACCCCTCGAAGCCCACGGGATCGCAGATGAGCCGCACGACGGTGCCGGCGTACTCGTCGCCGGTGAAATCGACGCCGGCGGCCTGTCGCAGACCGCTGTCGGCCCCGTCGGCGGCGAACACCCACCGGTATGCGCGGGTGCGTTCCGGGGTGACCCGCTCACCGAAGCTCAACCGGCACCCCGCCGAACCGCGCAGCTGATCGAGCATCCTGTGGCAGACCTGTAGCTGCGGAATGTGACGCCGGTACGGGTGACGCGTCTCGCCGGCGAGTTCAGCCAGATTGAGCCGGACCCGCCGCGTCGAACCGGCGGCACGGTAGTCAATAACCCGCGCCTGCAGACCCGAGCCTGCGAGGTCGACACCGAGATCATCCAGGATCCCAAGCGTGGGCGGATGGAAGGTGGCGGCCAGCGACTCACTTCCCGGCGCGGGACGGGCTTCGACGACGTCGACGCTCACGCCACCGCGCTGGAGCGCCAGTGCCGCCGTCAGGCCGACCGGGCCGGCCCCCACGACCAGAACGTCAGCGTGGGTCATCTGTCAGCGACTCCAATGCCACCGGTCGCATCAACTGCAAGAACTGGAGTGGAGCTAAGGGGAATCGAACCCCTGACCTACTCGATGCGAACGAGTCGCGCTACCAACTGCGCCATAGCCCCGTGGTCGGTAGCAGGCTACCAGCCCGGCCTGGTCAGCGTTCCTACTGACCCGACGCCCGCGGCAGGTCCCGCGGATGCCCGTAGTGGCGCCGGCTGTACTGCACCTCCTCGAGATGCTCGAAGACCGGGTCCTCGTCGTCGATCTCCAGCACCGCCGCCCCGAGGTGCTGGAGTCGGGTAGGGAACTCGGTGAAGTCCACCTCCGGCCTCCGCGGCGGGGCGGATTCCTCGAACAGCGGTCGTGTCTCGTCGAAGAGCGGCCGCGAACGCGCGCCGCGTTGCTGCCGTCGGCGCCGCACCTGTTCCTCGATGCGGGTCTGCCGGCGCAGGTAGGCCAGGTAGAGCACGGTGACCGCGGCCGTTGCGCCGCACGACCACCACAGCGTGGGACTGACGGTGAATGACAGCACCGCGCTGAGCACCATGAGGGTGGCCATGACCGTCAGCACACGCCTGCGGAATCGGTACTTCCGGGCGCTCACCGCGGCCTCTGCCGAGGTGGTCAGGCGCCGCTGCCGGCTCGGTGAGCGCGGCGTCGACGGGGTTCCGTAATCCGGACCGGCGTCGTACTCGGCTTCCAAACCCGAAGTGTCGTCGACGTATTCGTACTCGTCCGCAGTGGGATCCGGTGCGGCCGTCTCGGCGACGGGCTCGGCGAACGGAGCAGCCTCAGGCTCAAGATCAACCTCGTCGTCGAGCAGGTCGTCGGGGTCATCGAACCGAGGCGCGTCGGCGGGCGGGTTGTCGAACAGCGTCTCCTGCACCCCGGCCTCGCCGACCGGCAGCGCGCCGGAGTTCTCGTCTACCACGTCGACGTCGAGGTAATCGGGTTCGGCAAGCGACGTCTCGGTCACCGCCGCGACCACCACCACCGATCGCGAACGCGCACCCATGCGCGCCTCCCGGACGGCGTCGTCGTACTCCCTGATCACTTCGCGCTGGTCGGCGTAGTCCGGCCCCTCGGCCAGCACACCGTCGAGGTCCGGGTACACCTCGTCGTAGGAGTCGTCACGCTGCCAGTCCGGATCATGGCGGTGGCCCGCCGCCGGCCCGCTGCGCCGGAACAGCCGGGACCGGGCTCCGCCGTTGAGCACCCGGGTCGCCAGCGCGACATCGCTGGTCCGCCGGACGGTGTCCCGCTTGTTGATGAGCATCGGCACCAGAACGAAGAGCCAGAGCACCACTAGTGAAATCCAGAGCAATGACTGGGGGATGCTTGGCATGGGGCCTGCTCCTTTCCCGACCAGGCTAGGTCCGTGACGTCCGCACTCACCGGCGGCGCGCCGTGCCAATTACACACGTGTAATTCCCTGATGACAAGCACCATCAGCCACAAATGTCACATTTGCAACACCGTGTCGCCGCTCAGCACCAGTCCGCGAGCCCGCGCCGCACCAGCCCGGCGGCCACCGAGCCGTCCACCTCCTCGGCGGTCATTGCCACCAGAAGGTGATCCCGCCAGGCGCCATCGACGTTGAGGTACCGCCGCAGCAGACCCTCCTCCCGGAAGCCCGCCTTGGCCAGCACACGGCGGCTGGCGGCGTTCTCCGGCCGCACGGTCGCCTCCACCCGGTGCAGTCCGACCGGCCCGAAACAGTGATCCAGCCCCAGGGCGAGCGCGCCGGTCGCGACACCGCCGCCGGTGACGTCACCGGAAACCCAGTAGCCGATCCACGCCGATCGCAACGCACCGTGCGCGACGTTGCCGACGGTCAGCTGGCCGCAGTACCGGCCGTCGAGCTCGATGACGTAGGGCAGCATCCGGCCCCTGCGCGCCTCGGACCGGAGCCCCGAGTACATCTGCGGCCATGCCGAAACCGCATGGCGCTCAGTCCAATCCAGCTCGGCTGACGGCTCCCACGGTTCAAGGTTGGCCCGCTCGGCCAGCCGGATGCGGCTCCAGGTCGCACCGTCGCGCATCCGGGTCGGCCGCAACCGGATGGTGCCGGCGCGCACCCGTAACGGGCCGACAGCGGTCGGCCACCCCGGGTGCGCCGAACCGCGACCCCACAGGTTCACCCCGAACACCGGCGCCGTCAGCCCCGTTGGGCCAGGAACGCCACGTCGACGAACTCGCCGGCCGGGATCTCGGAAACCTCGCTGGGGACCACCACCAGACAGTTGGCCTCGGCCAGCGAGGCCAGCAGATGCGACGACCCGCCGGGCGTGTCGCCGATAGCTTCCACCAGATAGTCGCCCTGGTCGGAGTCACGCAACAACTGGCCGCGCAGGAATCCGGTGCGGCCGGCCAGCGAGGTGATCGGCTTGAGCGTGCGTGCCCGGATCACCCGCCGCATCGGCTGGCGCTTGCCCAGCGACAACCTGATCAACGGGCGCACCATCACCTCGAAGACCACCAGCGCGCTGACCGGGTTGGCCGGCAGCAGAAACGTCGGAACCCCTTCCGGTCCAAGCTGTCCGAAGCCCTGCACCGATCCGGGGTGCATCGCGATCCGGGTCACCTCCATGTTGCCCATCCCGGACAACACCGCGCGCAGGTTCTCCGCGGCAGCCCCGCCGACCGCGCCCGCGATCACCACCACTTCGCTGCGGCTCAGTTGGACTTCGACCGTCTCGCGCAGCGTCTTGGCATCGGTACTGACGATCCCGATCCGGGTGGCCTCGGCGCCGGCGTCGCGGGCGGCGGCGGCCAGGGCATAGGAGTTGACGTCGTAGACCTGACCGTTGCCCGGGGTGCGGGAGATGTCGACGAGTTCGCCGCCGACGCTCATCACCGACACCCGCGGGCGCGGGTGGACCAGAACCCGCTCGCGGCCGACCGCGGCCAGCAGTCCGACCTGCGCGGGCCCGATGATCGCCCCGGCCCGGACCGCGACGTCGCCGGGTTGCACATCGTCGCCGACACGCCGCACGTAAGCACCCGAGCGCACACCGCGCAGCGCTCTCACCCGGTTCTCACCGCCGTCGGTCCAGCGCAGCGGCAGCACCGCGTCGGCGAGGGTGGGCATGGGCGCACCCGTCTGGATCCGGGCAGACTGCTTGGGCTGCAACCGAGTTGGCGTACGGTCACCCGCTTCGATCACACCCATGACCGGCAGCACGATCTCTGCGCCCTCGGCGGCCTCGCGGATGTCCACGCTGCGCACCGCGTACCCGTCGATCGCGGCCTGGTCGAAACCCGGCATGGGCTTCTCGGTGAGCACTTCCTCGGCGCACATCAGGCCCTGGGCTTCCGCGATGGGCACCCGCACCGGCCTCGGCGCGACCGCGGCCGCCGTCACCCTGGCCTGCTGTTCCTCCACCGAACGCACAGTGCCGCCTTTCTCAAACGGGGCTGCCTTGCTCAAGGGGCTGCCTTTTCCGCCTCGAGTGGCCCGCCGCGGCTGCTACCGCTCGGTCAGGCCCAACCGCGTCACCAGCCACTGCCGCAACTCAGGGCCGTAGTCGTCCCGGTCCAAGGCAAAGTCAACCGCAGCCTTCAGATAGCCGCCGGGATTTCCCAGGTCGTGTCGAGACCCTTCATGAACCACCACGTGCACGGGCTCGCCCTCGGCGATCAGCAGCGCGATCGCGTCGGTCAGCTGGATCTCCCCGCCGGCGCCCCGCGGCACCCGGCGCAGGGCGTCGAAGATCGCCCGGTCGAGGATGTAGCGGCCGGCCGCGGCGTAGCGCGACGGGGCCTCGTCGGGCGCAGGCTTTTCGACCATCCCCTTGACCCGCATGATGTTCGGGCTGGACGCGTCAGCGACCGGCTCGACGTCGAACACGCCGTAGGCGCTGACCTCGTCGGGCCCGACCTCGATGGCGCACAGCACCGTACCGCCGCGTTTGGCGCGAACCCGTGCCATGTCGACCAGTACCCCGACCGGCAGCACCAGGTCGTCGGGCAGCAGCACCGCCACCGCATCCTCGTCCGGCGAGAGCACCGACTCGACGCAGCCCACCGCGTGGCCGAGGCCCAGCGGCTCGGACTGCACCACCGACTCCACCTTGATCAGGGCGGGGGCGCGCCGAACCTTCTCCAGCATGGCCTTCTTACCGCGGGCCGCCAGCGTGCCCTCAAGCACCAGGTCCTCGACGAAGTGCGCGACGACACCGTCCTTGCCCTCGGAGGTGACGATCACCAGCCGTTCGGCGCCGGCCTCGGCCGCCTCCTCGGCCACCAGTTCGATACCGGGGGTGTCGACCACCGGCAGCAACTCCTTGGGCACCGTCTTGGTGGCGGGCAGGAACCGGGTTCCCAGACCGGCCGCCGGCACGATGGCCGTGCGCGGGATCGGAACCGGTTTGCCGAGCATGGCGCCAACCCTAACCTGCCGCCGCGGTGGCGCTCCAACCCCGCCGCTGGGAAGCTGTGACCATGTCCGGCCAGACCAAGGACCGTCTCCGCAGCGAACTGCTGGCGGCACGCCGTGCAGTCCCGGAGGCCGTGCGCCGAACGGAGTCGGAGCAACTGAGCGCTCATCTGGCCGATATCGTCGGCGCATCCGACACCGTCTGCGCCTACCTGCCGGTGGGCACCGAACCGGGGTCGGCGGAATTCCTCGACGAGCTCACCCGGCGATGCCGCTCCGTGTTGCTGCCGGTGGTCCAAACCGGCCCCGGCGGTGAGCATCTCGCGCTGCGGTGGGGCCGCTACCAGCCGCACCGGCTGGTGGCCGGCCGGTTCGGCCTGCGTGAACCCGAGGGCCCCTGGCTTGCCCCCTCGGCGATCGCCGACGCCACGGTCGTGCTGGTCCCGGCGCTGGCCGTCGACCGCGCAGGCGTGCGACTGGGGCGGGGCGGCGGCTTCTACGACCGGTCGCTGCCGCTGTGCCGGCCGGACGCCCGCCTGGTGGCGGTGGTGCGGGATTGCGAGGTTCTCGACGAGTTGCCGACCGCGCGGCACGACGTGCGGGTGACTCATGCGCTGACCCCGGCCGGCGGGCTGATCGCGCTCGGGGAATGCTCGTCGGCCGATGGCGGTTCTAGCACTTGACGCGGTAGAGTGCTAAAGAATCCGCCCGTTTCGGAGGTTGATGTGCCGACCTACAGTTACGCCTGCACCGAGTGCGACAACCGGTTCGACGCCGTCCAGGCCTTCACCGACGATGCGCTGACGACCTGCCCGCAGTGCTCGGGCCGGCTGCGCAAGTTGTTCAACTCGGTCGGCGTGGTGTTCAAGGGCAGCGGCTTCTACCGCAACGACAGCCGGGATTCCGGCAAGGCCGCCGCGAAGACCCCGTCGAACGGGTCGGATTCCGGCGGTTCGGCAGCTTCGTCGGAGACCTCCTCCAAACCGGAGAAATCGTCCGGCAAGGACAGCTCAAGTTCCGGCTCGACGAGCTCGGCGACCTCTGGCAGCTCCGCCCCCGCCGCGGCCTCGAGCTAGCTTTATCCACAGCCCCCGCCGGCCGGGGCGGCCCGCGGGGAGGCGTGCGCCTAGCGTGGCGGCATGGGAGAGT
>JAPOHV010000120.1 GCA_029979305.1 Mycobacteriaceae bacterium
AGGTTGGGGCAGCCGCCGCCGGGAGCGTCGGCCCTCCGCGGCCCGCGGCCCGCGCCTATGCGGAAGGGCGGTCCTGCTCCGGATTTCCCCATCGTTCGTTGTAGGCGTCGATCTCGTGCTGCTCGTCCATATCGCCTTTGATGGCCGCCCGGTCGCGCCGGATGGTCACGCGCAACGCCGCCGAGATCAGCACCACTAGAACGAGCGCCGACAAGATGATGATAATCGGGACCATATTCATACCCGGAGTCTGGCACGGCACGCGGCCTCAGCGGGCCAATTAGGGCGGCAAACCGGTCCGGGGCCGTCGCGTTACGATAGATTTTACGGAAGCAACGATTAGACGGAAGCGTTCCAGGGAATAGTGATGTTTTCCGGAACAAGAAAACGGTTAACACTCCCCACGTCGACCGCGGCAGGAAGGGGGGACTCCGTGACGGATAACGGCAAGCTCGAGCAGGCGGCCGATAGGCAGACCGCGGTCGACCGCGCTGCGGCCGACCTGGCCATTTGGCTACAAAAGCTGGCCGACCACCTCGGCACCACTCTTACCCCGCAGCAAGTCCAGTTCGGTCAGGGGCGATTAAGAAACGCCTTCAAGCGGCGCTCGCCGGAGGGCTTCATCCTGGACTCGGGGACGCTGCACATGCTGCTGCCCGACGGCCGGCTGTGGCGGTTCAGCCGCAGCGATGCTCAGCGCTACCCTGACGGACGGTTCTATGACGCGCGCACGCACCACGCCGATTATGCAGGCGGTCGGACCTTCCCGGGCGGCACCGAATTCATCTTCCTGGGCGCGGTGATCGGCAAGTACACCTTCGGATACGCCGAGCGGCAGACCGAGACCGGTCCCGGCGGGCTGTGGGCCATCGCCAACGAGGCCGGGTCGGTGCGCTACGTGACCCCCGAGGAGGCTTTCGACGACATTGCCGCAGGCGTGCAGCGACGCGACGCCGGCGGCTCCTGAAAGGGAGGAGAGACCGTGAGGAACCTGACCCGGGGTGTCGGCCTGGCGTTCGGAGCGGTGGCGGTGATCGGCATGGCCGTCACCGGCTGCAGCAAGGACAAGGAGAAGCCGGCCGAGCCCTCCAAGAGTTCGAGCACCCCGTCGCCATCGGCCAGTTCGCCGGCCCCGCAGCCGAGCGGCCAGCCGCCGTCGCCCACCGAGAAGGCCCCGACGCTGACCCCGGGCGGACCGAACTCCTTCACCCCCTCGGTGCTGGCGCCGCCGGCGCCGACGGCGTTGCCGGGCAACGTGGTCACCGGCCAATGACGGCGGCGATGGGGAAATAACCCGGCGGCCGCAGTCCCATTGACTGACAATGGTTCGTCGGCCCGTCGAGCTATCCCCCCGTGCTCGGCGGGCCGACCTCATCTGCGGCCGTCACGCCGAGCAGGTCAACCCATCGTCCACAGACAGTTGCCGGCCAGTTCGGCGTAGAAGAGGCTGGGCAGCATCAGAACCCGCATCGTAGTACCCGGCGGGCCCTCCGAAACCTGCGGCGGCGCAAGGACTCCCGCTTCCACGACGGTGCTTTGGGTGACCCGGCAGATTGTTTCGGGGTCCAGCGGCGTGGCCGTCCACTCGCCGGACGACAGGTTCGGATTGCGCATACCCTGGCCGTGCAGGGTGATCGCCGGTCCGTAGCTCAGCCAGCTGTCGTTGGGCGGGAACGGGGTCTCGACCGCCGTCCAGGCGAAGTCCGGGCCGGACTGCCGGCATACCGCGTAGGTCGTCTGGTCCGGCAGCAGAGTCATGACGTCGGCGAGTTCCGGTGGGCACGCCGCACCCATCCCGGGCGGGATCGGGTCGGCGTGAGCCACCCCCGTAGCCGTCGCCACGGCTGCCGCAATGACCCACACCAGGCCGCGGTACCGATTCATCGGGCGCAACACTACGCGCCGTGCGCCGTTCAGCCGATGATCGGCAGCCGGCGGCGACGGGCCATGCGGTCGAGTTCGGCCTGCATCTCCCGGCGGATCCGCCCGTCGACCTTGCCGATATCGGGGTGGGCGCCCCACTGGGCCAGCACGTCGACGGGTTCGAGCACCTGGCTGACGATCTTCGACGGCAGCGGCATGTTCACCGGGATGAGCACGCTGAGCCCGAACGGGAACCCGAACGACACCGGCAGGATGTCGGTGCGCAGCACGCGCCGCTCCCACCTGTCCAGCCGCAGCGCCCGCGCCAGCCATCTGCCCCTGCTCAGGAACAGTTGGGTCTCCTGGCCGCCGATGGAGACCACCGGGACGATGGGCGCCCCGGCGGCCAGCGCCGTCTCGACATAACCGGTGTGGCCGGCGAAGTCGATGACGTTCTCCACCGGGCTGGGCCGGTAGACCTCCATGTCGCCACCGGGGAACACCATCACCGCGCTGTCGGTGGCCAGGGCGGCCGCCGCGTTGGCCGGAGTGGCCCGGATGATGCCCAGATGCGGCAGCAGGTCGGCTGCCGGCCCGTGGAACAGCGAGTCGTGCCCCAGTGAGTACAACGGCTTGTCGTAGCCGAACTTCTGGTAATAGTCCACCGCGAAGATCGCGAAGTCGGGCGTCAGCAGCCCGCCGGAGTGGTTTCCCACCAGCAGGCACCGGCCCGGCGGTATGCGGTCAAGGCCCCGGACCTCGCAGCGGTGGTAGAGCTTGACCACCGGCCGCAGCAGGTCGACGACGTGGCGGGTGAGCCCGGGATCCCACCGGCCGACCGGCGACGGCCGGTCGTCCTGACCGTCGGTCAGGTTACCGCTCACCTCGTCGGCCGACAGGCCTAGCCGTACAGGCCGTCGATCTTGTCGTGGAAGTTGTCCACCACGACCTTGCGCTTGAGCTTGAGGCTCGGAGTCAGGTCGCCGGCCTCCACCGTCAGTTCGCGGTCGATGATGGCGAACTTCTTGACCTGCTCCCAGCGGTTGAGGTGCTTGTTGAGTTCCTCGACGTAACCGGCGACGGCATCGTTGGTCTTCGGGTCACGCGCGACCTCGGAGAACGACTTGCCTTCCATGCCGTGGGAGGCCGCCCACTCCATGAGGCCGTCGGCGTCCAGGCTGACCAGCGCGACGCAGTACGGCTTACCCTCGCCATAGACGATGATCTCGCTGGCGAACGGGCAGATGCCCTTGAACTGCGCCGAAATAGCCGACGGCGCAACGTATTTGCCCTGCGAGGTCTTGAACATGTCCTTCTTGCGGTCGGTGATCCGCAGGAAGCCCTCCGCGTCGAGCTCGCCGATGTCGCCGGTGTGGAACCAGCCGTCGGCCTCGATCGCCTCGGCGGTGGCGTCGGGCATGTTGTGGTAGCCGTTCATGATGCCGGGACCCTTGAGCAGGATCTCGCCGTCGTCGGCGATCTTGACCTCGGTCTGCGGGAGGGTCCACCCCACCGTGCCGAACCGGTAGGCGTTGGGCCGGTTTATCGAGGACGCGGCGGAGGTCTCGGTCAGGCCGTAGCCCTCCAGGACGACGACGCCGATGGCGTCGAACCACTGAGCGATCTCCCGGTCGAGTGCGGCCGACCCGGAGATGAAGAAGCGAAGGCGGCCACCGAAGCGGTCGCGGATCTTCGACAGCACCAGTTTGTCGGCCAGCCTGTGCTGGGCTGAGAGCAGTGGCGAGACCCGCTCACCGGCCTGCTTGACCCGCGAGACCTGCACGCCGACCCCGACGGCCCAGTCGAACATGCTCTTCTTGAGCCCGCCCTGCTTGACCATCATCTCGTTGATCCGGCCGTGCACCTTCTCGAAGATGCGGGGCACCGCACCCATGATGGTGGGCCGGATGATCGCGAGGTTCTCGACGATCTTGTCCACCCGGCCGTCGATCACGGTGGTGAACCCGATCGCCAGCGGTAGCGCCAGCATCACCTTGCCGAAGGCGTGCGAGAGCGGCAGCCAAAGGTAGTTCAGGTCCTTGTCCGACAGCACGCCGAGGGCGTCCATCGCCGCCGCGGTGTAGGTCCACGACTCCTGCAGCAGCCGAACGCCTTTGGGCTTTCCGGTGGTGCCCGAGGTGTAGATCAGGGTGGCCAGCTGGTCGGGACGGATTGCCTCGATACGGTCGGTGACGGTGTCGGGCTGCTCGGAGAGCAACTAGGCGCCGAGGTCTTCGAGCTCTCCGAGGGTCATCACCCAGTCGCCGTCGCCCTCGCCGTCGATCACGATGATCTTCTCCACCGCGGGCACCGCGTCGCGGTTGGCGCGGAGCTTGTCGACCTGCGTCTGGTCCTCGGCGATCACGATGCGGCTGCCGGAGTTGGCCACGATGTAGGCGACGTCCTCGGCGTTGGTCGTCGGGTAGACGGTGGTGGTGGCGGCTCCGGCGTTGAGGATGCCGAAGTCGGCCACCACCCACTCGTAGCGGGTGCCCGACGCCAGGGCCACCCGGTCCTCGGGATGGATGCCCAGCGCCACCAGGCCGGCGGCGATGTTGTCCACCCGGATGCCCAGCTGCTGCCAGGTGACACCCTCCCAGCCGCCGCTCTTGGGGTAGCGGAACGCTTCCGCGGTGGGAGTGGCCGCGACGCGTGCGCGGAACATCGCCGGTACCGAGCCGAGCCGGGCGTCGATCCTGCTGACGTCGAGCCGCTCCTGGGATTTATGCAGGCCTGCCATGGCTTGAGTCTATGAAACGTCCGTCCGCCCGCCGGAGGGGCACCCGAAGACCGGTCAGGACTGCGGCAGCGGCGGCGGCGGCACGCCGGGCGCGGTGACGCAGGTGCTGCTCACCCCGTCGAGCAGCGTGCCCGGCGGGCACCAGCCCGGGACGCACTGGAATCCGGGGGTCTGGCTGTCCTCGTGGGAGCCGATCGGGCAGCCCTGCTCGGGCGGGCCCGGGGTCGCCGGGACCAGCAGGAAACCGCAGCCACAGGCCACGGCGACCACGACCCATGCCATGGTGCGCGTCGTCGTCCTCATATCCGCCCTTCGACTCGGCCCGATGCTATCGACTCCCCCGGCGTCGCGGATCGGAGGCGCACCGGTGTGCCAGCATGACTGTGATGGCGATCTCGGTCAGCTCCGCCGATCCCGCCGGCGTCGACGAACTCGCCGCCCTCGCCGCGGCGACCTTCCCGCTCGCCTGCCCGCCGTCGGCCGCCGCCGAGGACGTCTCGGCCTTCGTCGCGGCGCAGTTGTCAGCGCGACGCTTCGCCGACTACCTCGCCGACCCCGACCGGGTCGTGCTGACCGCCACCGACGACGGCAGGATCGTCGGCTACACCATGCTGATTCGCGGAATCGGCGACGATCCCGAGATCGCCCATGCCGTCACGCAGCGCCCCGCGGTGGAACTGTCGAAGATGTACGTCGCGGCCAGCCATCACCGCAGCGGGGCGGCCGGGGCGCTGATGCGGTCCGGGATCGCGTGGGCCGGCGGCGCAGGGGCGGCGGCGGTCTGGCTCGGAGTCAACCGGACCAACATTCGAGCGCAACGGTTTTACCGCAAGCACGGATTCGACGTGGTCGGCACGCGGACCTTCCGGCTGGGCTCGGCGCTCGAGGACGACTTCGTGATGGTGCGCCCGCGCTAGCCGGCCGCACCGGCACTGGTGAGCGCCAGCAGCCGGGAGGTGGCCCGCAGGTATTTCTTGCGGTACCCCCCGTCCAGCATCTCCTGCGAGAAGATGGTGTCGAGTTTCTCCCCCGATGCCACCACCGGGATCCCCGCGTCGTAGAGCCGGTCGGTCAGCGACACCAGTCGCAGCGCGACGCTCTGGTCGTCGATGCGGTGCACGCCGGTGATGTGCACCGCCGAAACACCCTCGATCAAGGCCAGATAGCGCGACGGGTGCATGGTGGCCAGGTGCGCGCACAGCGCGTCGAAGTCGTCGAGGGTGGCGCCCGGGGTGTTCTCGGCCCGCTCCCGCACCTCCTCGTCGGTCAGCGGTTCGGGCGCCGGCGGCAGGCCGCGGTGCCGGTAGTCCGGCCCCTCGATCCGCACGGTGGTGAAAATGCTTGCCAGCGTGTTGATCTCGCGCAGGAAGTCCTGGGCGGCGAAGCGTCCCTCGCCGAGCTGTTCGGGCAGCGTGTTGGAGGTCGCCGCGATCGACACGCCTCGCTCGACCAGTTGCGAGAGCATCCGCGAGATCAGCGTGGTGTTTCCCGGGTCGTCCAGTTCGAACTCGTCGATGCACACCACGGTGTAGTCGGCGAGCAGGTCGATGCACTCGACGAACCCGAACACCCCGGCCAGCTGGGTCAGCTCACCGAAGGTCGCGAACGCCTTGGGGTTCTCGGCGGTGTCGGGCAGCCGCCAGTAGGCGGATGCCAGCAGGTGGGTCTTGCCCACCCCGAAGCCGCCGTCGAGGTACAGGCCCACACCCGGCAGGGTCTCGCGTTTGCCGAACATCTTGCGGCGCCCGGCGCGGCGGCGCACCGCCTCGTCGCAGAAGCCCACACACGACACCACCGCGGCGGACTGCGAGGGCTCGTCGGGATCGGGCCGGTAACTCTCGAAGCTGACGTCGGTGAATGTCGGCGGCGGAACCAGTTGGGCGATCAGCCGCTGCGGCGAGACCGTGGGATGTCGGTCCACCAGATGCCCGGCCATTGGAGGACTGTATCGACGCCCGCGCACGCGTCGTGTTGCAATCGTGGTCATGGAGGACGCCGACGCAGTCCGGTTCACGGCGTTGTCGGGCGCCGCACCGGTTGACGAGGAGGGCCTCTACCGGCTGTACGCCTACCCCGAGGGTCCCGTGGTGCGCGGCAACGCGATCGCCAGCCTGGACGGCGGGGCCACCACCGGCGGCACCTCGGGCGGTTTAGGCGGCGCGGGTGACCGGTGGCTGTTCGCGGTCCAGCGCGAACTGTCCGATGTGATCGTGGTCGGAGCCGGCACCGCGCGCGCCGAGAACTACGGCGGCGCCCGGATGACCGTGGCGCAGCGCCGCCGGCGCCAGGCCCGGGGCCAGGGCGAAGTGCCGCCGATCGCGCTGGTGACCCGCTCCGGGGCGCTCGAGCATGACCTGGCGGTACTGACCGACAGCGAGATCCTCCCGCTGGTGCTGACCTGCAGGTCGTCGGCGGGCACCGCGCGTGACCGGGTGGGCGGGTCGGCAGAGGTGCTGGACTGCTCGGGCGGCGATCCCGGCGCGGTCGACCTCGCGGTGGCGGTTTCGCAACTGGCGCAGCGCGGACTGCGGCGGGTGCTGTGCGAGGGCGGACCCACCCTGCTGGGCGCGTTCACCGCCGCCGGGCTTCTCGACGAGTTGTGCCTGACCTCTGCCCCGCTGCTGGTCGGCGGCTCGGCGGTCCGTATCGCCGCCGGCGGTTCCGACGTGTTGACCCGGATGAGCCGGGCGCACGTCCTCAGCGACGACGACGGTTACCTCTACTCGCGCTACGTCCGCATCGGCTAGCCGCCGGGCGCCCATCGCTACTGTGGTGGGCATGCGTGCGCAGGGTCGGATCAGAACCGCGGTCACCGTCGCCGCCCTGCTGGCCGTGGTCACCGGTTGCGCGCCCGGACTGGCGGCCAACCCGAAGTTCGCCACCGATTCGGCCCGCAATCCCGGCTCCGCCGCCACCACCAGTAACTCCGCCGCAGGCACCGCCGAGTTACTGGCGCCGAAGAGCGATCTGGTGTGGAACGACTGCACCGGTAAGGGGTTCGGCAATGCCGGCGCCAAGCCGCTGCCAGGGGTGTCGCTGGAGTGCGCCGAGTACCAGGCCGACCTGGACCCGGTGGCCGGCGCCACCGGAACCATCGGCATCGGGGCCATGCGGGCCCGCTCCACGCAGACACCGGCCGACGCCGCACCGCTGGTGTTCACCACCGGCTCGGACCTGCCGTCGTCGCTGCAGTTGCCGGTCTGGCTGACCCGCGCCGGCGGCGATGTGCTGACCAAACATCCCATCGTGGCGGTGGACCGGCGAGGCATCGGCCTGTCCAGCCCGATCGACTGCCGTGACGAGTTCGACCGCAAGCAGATGCGCGAGCAGGCCCAGTTCGAGCCGGGTGACGACCCGGTGGCCAATCTGGGAGCGGTCACGCTGACTGCGACCACCGGGTGCACCGACGCGCTGGCCCCGGGTGACTCCGCTTATGACAACGCCCGCGCCGCCGAAGATCTCGAGCGCCTGCGCAGCACCTGGGAGGTCCCGGCGCTGGCCCTCATCGGAATCGGAAACGGCGCCCAGGTAGCGCTGGCCTACGCCGGCTCGCA
>JAPOHV010000084.1 GCA_029979305.1 Mycobacteriaceae bacterium
CGGGCGAGAGGATCTTGGCGGTCTCGGCCATGAAGTGCACGCCGCAGAACACGATGGTGTCCTCGGGCGCCTCGGCGGCGATGCGGGACAGCGCCAGCGAGTCGCCGACGTGGTCGGCGATGTCCTGGATGGCCGGCAGCTGGTAGTTGTGCGCCAGGATGGTCGCGTTGCGCAGCGCTGCGAGCCGGCGTACCTCGGCGGCCCACTGCGCGTCGCCCTCGAGCCCGGTGTAGCCGCCCGGGCCGTCGACGATGCGGCCGGCAAGATCGGCCATCGGCTCCACGACGGTCATCGCGGACTCCTGTCTCTCCGAGGTTTTCGACTTATAATCGAAAACATGTCCCATACTAGCACTGAACACGAGGTGCTGGCCGTCGTATTCCAGGTGCGGGACCTGGCTTCCGGCAAACCCGAGCTCGACGTGCTGTTATGGCAGCGGGCCCTGCAGCCCGAACGCGGCAAATGGTCGCTGCCCGGCGGCCGGGTTCGCGTCGACGAAGATCTGAGCAGCTCGGTGCGCCGCCAGCTCGCCGAAAAGGTCGATCTGCGTGAGGTGGCCCACCTCGAGCAGCTGGCGGTGTTCTCCGAACCCGCCCGGGTGCCCGGCGCCCGCGTGATCGCCTCGACGTTCCTGGGGCTGGTTCCCTCCCCCGCGACCCCGGCACTGCCTCCCGACACCCGCTGGCATCCGGTGCGCGACCTGCCGCCGATGGCCTTCGACCACGGCCCGATGGTGGCCTACGCGCAGTCCCGGCTGGTCGCCAAGCTGTCCTACACCAACATCGGATTCGCCTTGGCGCCAAAGCAGTTCGCGATCTCGACGCTGCGGGACATCTACGGCGCGGCGCTGGGTTATCAGGTGGACGCCACCAACCTGCAGCGCGTGCTGACCCGTCGCGGAGTGATCACCCGCACCGGAACCACCGCCCATCCGGGCCGCAGCGGCGGCCGGCCGGCCGCGCTGTTCCGGTTCACCGATTCCACGTTGCGGGTCACCGACGAATTCGCCGCCCTGCGCCCACCGGAGACGACGCACTGAGTCCGCCCGGCACGCCGACTGGATTCTTAGACCCCTCTTAAGGTAAGAATGACGCAATGACGAGCGCGGACGGGGCGGTCAGTCCCGAGTGGATCGGCCGGGCCCCGCACGACGAGATGCGACGCGGGTCCCGGCCCGTGCTGCCCGCCAACGACCCCTTCTATCAGCCGCCGGCCGGCTTCCAGCACGCCTGCCCCGGCACGGTGCTGCGGTCGCGCGACGTCCAGCTGGGCTTCATGGGCCTGATCCCGCAGAAGGTGCGTGCCACCCAGCTGCTCTACCGCACCTCCGACCGGCACGGCCGGCCCGAGGCGGCCGTCACCACCGTGCTGGTGCCCGCCGGGCACATCCACCGCCAGCGGCGTCACGTGGTGTCCTATCAGTGCGCCATCGACGCGGTGTCCTCGCGATGTTTCCCGTCCTATGCCCTGCGACGGCGCGCCAAGGCCGTCGGGTCGCTGGCTCAGCTGGAATACCTGTTGATGGCGGCCGCGGTCGCCGAGGGCTGGGTGGTCTCGGTGCCCGACCATGAGGGCACCGACGGAATGTGGGGCACCCCGCACGAGCCCGGCTACCGGGTGCTCGACGGGCTGCGCGCCACCCTGAGCTTCGAGCGGTTCGGGCTGGCCGGCGACAGCCAGGTCGGGCTGTGGGGCTATTCCGGCGGTGGGCTGGCCAGTGCCTGGGCCGCCGAGGTGCACGCCGACTACGCCCCCGAGCTCAATATCGTCGGGGCCGTACTGGGTTCGCCGGTGGGTGACCTGAGCAACGCGTTCCGCCGGCTCAACGGGTCGGTGTATGCCGCGCTGCCTGCGCTGGTGGTGGCAGCCCTGGCCAAGAGCTACCCCGGACTGAACCGGGTGATCGAGGAGCACGCCACCGACCAGGGCAAGGCGCTGCTGAAACGGCTCGAGCGGATGACCACCGGGCACGCCATGGTGCGCCTGGTCAAGACCGATATGGACCGTCTTGTCCCCCCGCCGCTCGAGCACGTGCTGGCGCTGCCCGAGGTGCAGGAGGTCTTCGACTCCATCCGCCTGGGCGGCACGGTCCCGACGCCCCCGGTGCTGATCGTGCAGGCCGTCCACGACTCGATCATCAGCGTCGACGACATCGACGAACTCGCCCATCTCTATTCCCAGGGCGGCGCCAACGTCACCTACCACCGCGACAGGTTCAGCGAGCACATGCTGCTGCACCCGATGTCGGCGCCGATGGCGCTGCGCTGGCTCATCGACCGGTTCGCCGGGCGCCCACTGGACGAGCACATCGTGCGGACCACCTGGCCGACGTTGTTCAACCCGATCACCTACGCGGGCATGTGGCGGCTCGGCGGCATCGTCGGCCGGGTGATGTTCGGCGGACGGGTTCCGTTCCGCCCGCTCTAGGCCTTGGGCTTGCAAAAAACCTGCAAACTTTGCGGATCTGTTCTGACTGATGCCAACATGGTCTGAGCTGCAACTACTGCGTGCTGGGTTCAACGGATGGGCGTTACGGGGAATAGGAATAACCGCCGAGCGGGACTGCTGGCGGCCTCGGTGGGGGTCGGTGCCGCAGTCCTGCTGCCGTGCGGGCTGGCCGCGGCCGACCCGGGTCCCGCCGAATCGGGCGGCACGGTCGGTTCGACCGGCACGAATTCGCGAAGCCGCGGGGCGGAGCATGCGGCCGGCAGTGCGACGCTCAACGCGAAAGCCGGTAAGCCGAAAGTCCGATCGACAAACCAGTTAGCACGCCCGAGCCACAGCACGACCCGGTGGCAGCGGTCGTCAGCCGGCCGGCAGGCTGCGCCGGGACAACCGTCAGCCGGTGACCCGCGGATAGCCGCGAGGCCACCCCGCCTGCCGGCGCTGCCGTCGGTGATCCGCGGCCGCAAGCCGGCGGCTCCCGAGCCGGCGCCGCAGGCCCTCACCGCCCCGGCCCTCACCGCCCCGGGCGCGCGGTCCGAAGAGCTCAGGCAGCTCATCACCAATCCCGATTTCGCCAAACTTTTCGCGTTCGCCGCCGTCCAGCTCGGCGTGGTGACGGCTGTCGGGGTGTTAGGCAGCCCGCCGAGCCCTGTCAGATCGACTGTTCCACTCGCCCTCAACGGCTACAACCTTGTTCCCAGCTCCTCCGGGACGGTGAAGTCGTTCTACGGCCAGTGGACCTACATGCCCGGTCTGCCGAGTGGTTTCCAGGGCGACCAGAGATTCGACGTCGTGGACAAGTCCACCGGAGTCACGGTCGGATCCTTCGACGCCGTGGTGAGCCGGGCGGGAAGCTTCAACTACACCGAGCTTCTCGTCACATCCAACGACGGGGTCAATGTGGGCACAGCGGCCGGGCAGGTCCCGCCGGTCGGTTCGCTGCTCTCCCGGTTCACATTCGGGCCCGTCGGCACACCCGGTAGCAGGTTCGGGTTCTCCTATAGCGCCATGGCGGGCGGCGGTGCTTCGCTCACGGTCGAGACACCGTTCGGGGAGTTCGGCGTACCCCTGGAGTTCGACGCATCCCGGGGCATCGCCGACCGCACCGTGGATAACCGCCCTGTGGCGCTGGGCAACGGTTTCCGCATCGCGCCGATCGATCCGGCGGCCGAAACCCTCACCGCGGTAAGCGGATTGCTGCCGATCTACACCACCGTTCAGGGTAGCCAGCAGTTCGGTGTTTTCGATCCGGACGGAAAACCGGTGGGTAGTTTCGACGCCCTCTTCACCACGACATCGGACATCATGGGCACCTACACCCAGGCTCTTCTGGTCACCGCCACCGATGGCGGCAACGTCGGCACCGGTGTCGGCCAGGTCCCGCCGGTCGGCACCGTCTACAACGTGATCTACCTCGGCGCTGACGATGACTACTTGCTGTACGCCGCGATGCCGGCGCCGTCCGGGAACGTGATCACGGTGATCAGAGCGGTCGGCCCCGAGGTCACCGATGAACCGACCTTGATCGACGCCGTGACGCCTCCTGCCGCGCCGGCGTTGTCGGCTCCCAGCGGCCACACCTTCATTCCCGTCTCCGATCTGTGGCCCGTCGGGGTGAACGGACTGCCGCCCAGGGAGGTCCAGATCCAGGGCTACCAACGATTCGACACCTACGACGCTGCGGGCAACCGGCTCGGGACCGTCGACGCCCAGGTGGCAAGTCAGTGGGACATGTTCGGCATCCGCAGCGAGGCGATACTGGTCACCACCGCCACCGACGACACCCCTGGCTCCGGCGCTGTTCCGCCGTCCGGATCGCTGTTCAACTTCGTCTTCTTCGGCAACAGCGGATTCGCGATCACCCAGGCCGTCGTCCCGGGACCCGGCGGTTGCATCGTCACGTCCAAACTGCTGACACCGGTCGGGGACATCAGCCTGCCGGCGAGGCCCGGTACGCGCGCACCGAAGACCGAGGTCGAATTCGTCAGCCCGATAGGGCCTGATCGCCATGCCCCATCGGTGGTCGCCTGAACTCCGGGTGCTGCTGCGGCGGCCAGGCCCCCAGGTCGTCGCGCGGGGTGGCGACCACCAGCACCGTGTAGACGAACGCGGCCAGCGCCGCGGGTAGCAGCAGCGTGACAGCGATCTGAAACGGGCTGTGGCCGGGGAACACTGACGGCGCCTCGGTGAAGTAGGCCACCCGGTTCTGCGGGCTCACAACCGCGCCCTTGTGGTCGGCGGTGCCGTAGCGCCAGTGCGCCAGTGCGGTGCCGACGCCGGCGGCCGCGCCCGCAGCGGCCAGTTGTCCGATCCACAGCGCGGTCACCAGCAGCGGACCGCGATGTGCCCGCCACTGCCATACCGCCACCGTCGAGACGATCGCCAGCATGGTCAGCAGACCGATCATCATGGCGGCTGCCACGAACAGGTTGTCGGCCTCCCGGCCCAGGAAACCGTCGACGCGTTCACCGGCTTTGGTCAGCCCGGTGATGGTGTGGATCGGTGGGGCGATCCAGGCCCATAGGGCTCCCAGCGCGGCGCCGCAGAAGGCAAGGGCCGCAACGACAATCAGCGCGGCCGACCCACTCGAGCGGCGCGGCGGGGCCGTCATCGCCGGGTTTCCAGGTCGGTCGAGTCGACACGGCCGTGCCGGGAACACTCGGCCCACCAGCCGTCGGGGCGCACCTGCACCACCATCCGGCGGCCACACTCGGCGCAGAACCGCGGCGGCTCCAGCCCGAGTTGGGCGGTCAGCGGCACCACCTCGCCGTGCCGTTGGCCGGTGTAGACGTTGTAGTTGCCGGCGGCTACCGGCGCCGGCCGATGGTCGGTCATCAGAGGCTGGCGTTAAGTGCCTTGATGGGCATCTGCAGATCCTCGAGCAACTCCAGGTCCGACTCGGCAGGCCGGCCCAGCGTGGTCAGGTAGTTGCCGACGATGACGGCGTTGATGCCGCCCAGGATGCCCTGCCTGGCGCCGAGGTCGCCCAGGGTGATCTCGCGCCCGCCGGCGAACCGGAGCATGGTGCGCGGCAGGGCGAGCCGGAAGGCGGCCACCGCTTTGAGAGCCTCGGCAGCCGGCATCACCTCGAGGTCCCCAAACGGTGTCCCGGGGCGCGGGTTGAGGAAGTTCAGCGGCACCTCGTGCGGGTCCAGCTCAGCGAGCTCGGCGGCGAACTCGGCGCGCTGCTCCAGCGTCTCGCCCATCCCGAGGATGCCGCCGCAGCAGACCTCCATGCCGGCGTCACGCACCATCCGCAGGGTGTCCCAGCGCTCCTCCCAGGTGTGGGTGGTCACCACCTCGGGGAAGAACGACCGCGCGGTCTCCAGGTTGTGGTTGTAGCGGTGCACGCCCATCGCGGCCAGCCGGTCCACCTGCTCCTGGCTGAGCATCCCCAGCGAGCAGGCGACGTGGATGTCCACCTCGTTGCGGATCGCCTCGATGCCGGCGGCCACCTGGGCCAGCAGCCGCTCGTCGGGTCCGCGGACGGCGGCGACGATGCAGAACTCGGTGGCCCCGGTCTTGGCTGTCTGCTTGGCGGCCTCGACCAGGCTGGGCACGTCGAGCCAGGCGCTGCGCACCGGAGAGGCGAACAGCCCGGACTGCGCGCAGAAGTGACAGTCCTCCGGGCAGCCGCCGGTCTTGAGACTGATGATGCCCTCAACCTCGACCTCCGGGCCGCACCAGCGCATCCGCACCTCGTGGGCCAGCGCCAACAGTTCCTCGAGCCTGTCGTCGGGAAGCCGCAGCACCGCCAGCACCTGGTCCCGGGACAGTCCCTCGCCGCGCTCCAGAACCTGGTCGCGGGCCTGCGCGAGAACGTCTACGGCTGTCTGGGTCACGCAGGAAAGGTTAGCCCACCAGCAGATGGTCGACGCGCTCGTCCGGGTCCCAGCGGCGCAGGCCGGTGACCTGGGCGGCGATATCCTTGGCGCCCGAGTCGACGACGGCCAGGGCGGCGCCGATCTCGGCCTCGGTGTAGCGCCGCCCGAGGGTCGCGTGCGGGGTCCAGTGCCCCGGCCGGCAGTGTCCGTACGGGTCCCCGATCAGGTAGGGCAGGCTCGCCCGGTAGATCTCCTCATGCACGGCCAGCAGTTCCGCCGACGGCACGATGAGCCGGGCCAGGGTGTGGCGGGCACCGCCGAACACCAGGGGCGCGCCGACCACTGCCGCGAAGGGGAAACGCCCGCCCAGTTCGCGCAGCACCTCATCGACGGCGGGGCTGATCCGCTGTGCCGCCAGCAGGGTGACGTGCGGGCGGTTGGTGGGTGACCTGACCTGCTCCTGGCTGGGTAGTCCGGCCTCCGACAGCGCCCGCCACTGCCCTGTGATGACGCCTTCGGTGCGGTCGTCGAGCAGCAGCTCGATCGAGTGCGCCATCTCAGACCAGCCCGGCGACCCAGCCGGGGTTGAAGGCCGCCCGGCTCATCTCGGTGAACCGCTCCGGGGTCAGCGCGGAGGCTCCCGCGGGCAGCGCAGCCCGGAGCGGGGCGAGCCGCCCCAGAGCCTCGCGGTTGTAGCGTGCGGCGGCGTCCGGGTCGGCGAGCCATGAGCCGATCACCAACCCGGGGCACGAAAGCCCCTTGTTTCCAAGGGCTTCCAGTGTCAAGGCGGTGTGGTTGAGGGTGCCCAGTCCGGCTTCGCAGACCACCAGGACCGGCGCAGCCAGTTCGGCGGCGAGATCGCGCAGCGTCGTCCCGTCAGCGGCCAGTTCGACCAGCAGTCCACCGGCCCCCTCGACCAGCGTCAGCCGGCCGGGCCGGTCGGCGGCGCGGATCGCGGCCAGGATCTCCGCCGCCGGCGGCAGCGCACGTCCCACCGACGCGGCGGCGGCCGCCGGGGCCAGCGGGTCGGGGTAGCGGGCCACCGCGACCAGATCGCGCACGCCCGCCAGCCGGCTCACCTCGGCGAGGTCGTCGTCGTCCCCGGTCTGCACCGGCTTGCACACCGCGACGCCGATTCCCAGTCCCCGCGCACAGCCGGCCAGTGCCGCGGTGGCGACGGTCTTGCCGACGCCGGTGCCGGTGCCGGTGACGACGACGACGCTCACCGGTGTGCGAGCACCCCGGTCAGCACGCGGGTGGCCAGATCGAGTTCGTCGCCGGTCAGTGACGCCCGGGCGGTCAGCCGCAGCCGGGAGGTGCCGTGCGGGACCGTCGGCGGCCGGAAGCAGCCGACCCGGACCCCGGCGTCCAGGCAGGCGGTGGCCGCCGCGACGGCGGCCACCGGCTCGCCGAGGATCACCGACACCACCGCCGACGAGGGTTCGCCGTCCACCCCGCAGGCCCCGGCGAGGGTGCGGGCGTGGGCCAGCACCGCCTCGGGGCGCCAGGGCTCGTCGGCGAGGATCCGCAACGCTCCCAGCGCCGCACCCACCGAGGCCGGGGCGAGGCCGGTGTCGAAGATGAACGGCCGGGCGGTGTCGATGAGATGCTCGCGCACCTGCCGGGAGCCCAGCACCACCCCGCCCTGGCTGCCCAGCGCCTTGGACAGCGTGGTGGTCATCACGATGTCCGGCGCCCCGGCCAGCCCGGCCTCGTGCAGCAATCCACGGCCGCCGGCGCCGCGCACCCCCAGGCCGTGAGCCTCGTCGACCAGCAGCAGGGCCCGGTGGGTGCGGCACACCTGGTGCAGGTCCCGCAGCGGTGCCAGAGCGCCGTCGGTGCTGAACACCGAGTCGGTGACCACCACGGCGCGTTCCTCATCGCGGCCGGCGAGCGCGGCGGCGACGGCGTCGACGTCAAGATGCGGGGTCACCACCACCCGGGCCCGCGACAGCCGGCAGCCGTCGACCAGGGAGGCGTGGGCGGCGGCGTCGGACACCACCAGCGAACCCGGGCCGGAGAGGCTGGCCAGCGCGCCGAGGTTGGCGGTGTAGCCCGACGAGAACAGCAGCGCGGCGGGGGCGCCGGCGAAATCGGCCAGCGCGGCCTCGAATTCCTCGTGGATCTCGGTGTTGCCGGTCCCCAGCCGCGAGCCGGTCGAACCCGCGCCCCAGGTGCGCAGCGCCCGCACCCCGGCGTCGATGACGTCGGGATGCTGGGACAGGCCCAGGTAGTCGTTGGACGCCAGGTCCACCTCGTAGCCGACCGCGGGCCGCGACCGCAGGGTGCGCCGCAGACCGGTCTGCCGGCGCTGCTGCTCGACGTCCTCGAGCCAGGCCAGCGGCGAGGTGTCGGTCTTCTGGGTCATCGCGACTCAGCCTAGGGCCCGGGCGACGGCGACCATGCCCCCGGTGATCCGGCCGACCTCATCGGGGGTGCAGATGAACGGCGGCATGGCGTAGACGAGATTGCGGAACGGCCGCAGCCACACCCCGTGCTCCAACGCCACCGTCGTGGCCAGGCCCATGTCGACCGGGTGTTCGGTCTCGATGACGCCGATCGCACCGCGCACCCGGACGTCGGCCACGCCGGTCAGTGCGCGGGCCGGTTCCAGGCCCTCGGCCAGGCCCGCGCCGATCTCCGACACCCGGGCCCTCCAGTCCTGGCCGAGCAGCAGGTCCACCGAGGCCACCGCCACCGCGCAGGCCAACGCGTTGGCCATGAAGGTCGGGCCGTGCATCAGCGCGCCGGCCTGCCCCCCGCTGATCGTCTCGGCGACGGCCCGGGAGCACAGCGTCGCGGCCAGGGTGATGTAGCCGCCTGTCAGCGCCTTGCCCACGCACATGATGTCCGGGCTGACGCGCGCGTGGTCGGCGGCGAACAATTCGCCGGTGCGGCCGAAGCCGGTGGCGATCTCGTCGAAGATCAGCAACACGTCATTGCGGTCGCAGACCGCCCGCAACTCCGTGAGGTACAGCGGGTCGTGGAACCGCATACCGCCGGCACCCTGGACCACCGGCTCCACGATGACGGCGGCGAGTTCGTCTGCGCACGAGCGCAGTTGGTCCTCGAAGGCGACCATGTAAGCCTGGTCGTAGTCGCGCGGCACCGGCGGCGCGAACACCTGCTCCGACAGTACGTCTCGCCACAGCGCATGCATGCCGCCGTCGGGATCGCAGACGCTCATCGGCGTGAAGGTGTCGCCATGGTAGCCGCCGCGCCAGGTCATCAGCCGGCGCTTGCCGAACCGGCCGAGGCTGCGCCAGTACTGCAGCGCCATCTTGACCGCGACCTCCACGGCCACCGACCCGGAGTCGGAGAAGAAGACGGTGTCCAGGCCGGCCGGGGTGATGTCCACCAGCAGCTGGGCCAGCCGCGCGGCCGGTTCGTGGGTCAGCCCGCCGAACATCACGTGGTTCATGACGCCCAACTGCCGGGTGACGGCAGCGTCCAGCACCGGGTGGCCGTGGCCGTGGATCGCGGTCCACCACGACGCCATGGCGTCTAGCACCCGGATCTGCCGGGTCTCGCCGGGGCGGACCACCGTCAGCCAGGCGCCGTCGGCCCCGACCGCAACCACCGGAGGGATCGCCCCGGTACCGACCGGGCTGTATGGGTGCCAGATATGGGCGGCGTCGATGGCGCTGATCTGCTGCGGAGTCAGCGCCGACATGTGCAGCAGCCTAACGGCGTGACGTAGATTGTCTGACGATCATGTCGACCCTCACCGCGACCCGGCCGACGGAAATGACGCTGACGGGTCTGACCGATGCCGCCCCGGCGCGGCCACCCCGGAAAGCCCTCTACCGGCACGATCTGGACGGGCTGCGCGGGGTGGCGATCGCGCTGGTGGCGGTCTATCACGTGTGGTTCGGGCGGGTCTCCGGCGGCGTGGACGTCTTCCTGACGCTGTCGGGCTTCTTCTTCGGCAGTTCGCTGCTGCGGACCGCGCTGACCCCCGGTTCGTCGCTGTCGCCGCTGCCGCTGCTCAGACGGCTGGCCAGGCGGCTGCTGCCGGCCCTGGTGGTGGTGCTGGCCGCGGGGGGGGTGCTGACCGTGCTGATCCAGCCGCAGACCCGCTGGGAGACGTTCGCCGACCAGTGCCTGGCCAGCCTGGGGTACTACCAGAACTGGGAACTGGCGGCCACGGCGTCGAATTACCTGCGGGCCAGCGAGGCGGTGTCGCCGCTGCAACACATCTGGTCGATGTCGGTGCAGGGCCAGTTCTATGTCAGCTTCCTGCTGCTGACCCTCGCCGTGACGGCTCTGCTGCGCCGGCGCCTCGGCAGCGCCCGGCTGCGGACGACGTTCGTGGTGCTCTTCGCGGTCCTGACGGTGGCCTCGTTCGTCTACGCGATCGTCGCCCACCAGGACGACCAGGTGACCGCGTACTACAACAGTTTCGCGCGGGCCTGGGAACTGCTCGCCGGTGTGCTCGTCGGGGCGCTGCTGCCGTTCATCGGCTGGCCGATGTGGCTGCGCACGCTGGCGGCCACCGCGGGGCTGGCCGTGATCCTGTCCTGCGGGGCGATGATCGACGGCGTCAAGCAGTTCCCCGGCCCGTGGGCGCTGGTGCCGGTGGGCGCGACGATGCTGCTGATCATCGCCGGGGCCAATCGCGGGGCGCACCCGTCCAGCCGCGACCGGCTGCCGCTGCCGAACCGGCTGCTGGCCAGCCGTCCGCTGGTCCGGCTGGGCGCGATGGCCTATGCGCTGTACCTGTGGCACTGGCCGCTGCTGATCTTCTGGCTGGCCCTCACCGGCGGCGAGCACGCCCGGTTCTGGGACGGGCTGGCGATCCTGCTGATCTCCGGTGTGCTGGCCTGGCTGACCATGCGCTTCGTCGAGGAGCCACTGCGGTACGGCCGTGCCCCGGCAGCACCCGGCGGGTTCGGCGACAGGTCCTGGCGGGTCCGGCTGCGCCGGCCCACCCTGGTCGGGGGCACCGTTATCACCGTTCTCGCGGTCGCGCTGACCACCACGGCGTTCGCCTGGCGCGCGCATGTGGCCGGCGAGCGGGCCGGAGGCACCGAACTGGCCAGCCTTCCCGCCGACAGCTACCCGGGCGCCCGGGCGCTGCTCGACGGGGCCCGGGTGCCGCAGTTGCCGTTCCGCCCGACGGTGCTGGAGGCGCAGGACGACGTCCCGGAGTCCACCAGCGACGGCTGCATCAGCGACTTCGACAACGTCGGGATCATCAACTGCAGCTACGGCGACTTGTCGGCCACCCGCACCATCGCGCTGGCGGGCGGCTCGCACGCCGAGCACTGGATCACCGCGCTGGACATCCTGGGCAAGGAGCATCACTTCAAGGTCGTCACCTACCTGAAGATGGGCTGCCCGCTGACCACCGAGCAGATGCCGCTGGTGATGGGCGACAACCGGCCTTACCCGAAATGCCGGCAGTGGAACGAACGGGTGATGGCCAAGCTCATCACCGACCACCCGGACTACGTATTCACCACGTCGACGCGGCCGTGGAACATCAAACCGGGCGACACCATGCCCGGCACCTACATCGGCATCTGGAAAGAGCTTTCAGCGCACAAGATTCCGATCCTGGCGATGCGCGACACGCCGTGGCTGGTGCGCGACGGCAAGCCCTTCATGCCGGCCGACTGCCTGGCCAAGGGCGGCGACGCGGTGTCATGCGGCATCAAGCGTTCCGCGGTGCTCTCCGATCGCAATCAGACGCTGGACTTCGTCGGCCAGTTCCCGATGATGAAGGCTCTCGACATGAGCGACGCGGTGTGCCGCGACGACTACTGCCGGGCCATCGAGGGCAACGTGCTGGTCTACCACGACGCGCACCACCTGTCGGCGACGTACATGCGCACCATGACGCCCGAACTGGGCCGCCAGATCGGCGAGGCCACCGGCTGGTGGTGAGCGGGCCTAGACCGTCCGGAACGGGCTGAAGTACGTCACGTCGGTGCGGTCGGTCGCCGGCCGCTCGGACACCGGAAAGGCGATGTCCCCCAATGGCGTGATCAGGGTGAAGGATGAGACGTCGGCGGTTTCCGTCGGCACGGTCGAATGCGCGCTCGCCAGGCAGCCCTTGCCGTACTGGACGAAGTTGAACACCGATCCGGCCGGCGGAACCTCACCGGAGCCGTCCGCCGCGCCGGTGACCAGGATGGCTTGGC
>JAPOHV010000148.1 GCA_029979305.1 Mycobacteriaceae bacterium
ACGGCGCGATCTTCATGCCGATGGCCGACTCGATCTGGCCGCGCATCTGGGTGGTGATGGCCTCCCAGAACAGCTGGACACCGCTGGGCACACCCGTCGAGGTCACCTTGGCGCGCAGGAAGAAGGCCAGCGCGAGGGTGATGACCGCGGCCAGCGCGGTGGCGTAGACCGTGTCGGTGTTCACGGTCATGCCCAGCCAGGTGGCCGTGGTGTGGTGGCCGACCTCGATCGCGCCTTCGGCGAGGATTCGTTCGGTCATGGTGCTTAATCCTTGAGCATGTTGTCGGCAGATGAGGCGGGATTGAGATAAGAATCCGCCGGACCGTTCCCAGCTTGTGTTGCGACGCCGTCCGGATCGCCGGTCCGGATCTTCTTCCACACCGGCAGCGAGGTGCTCAGCACCAGGTAGATCTGGAAGACCGCCAGCCCGAAGAGCACGCCGAGGCCGGCGGGACGGAACAGGAAGGCGATGGTCAGCCCGACCATCGTGATCACCAGCAGCCGGGTGGCCGAGTTCACCGCCATCTTGTGTTTCAGCGGGTGGGCGTCGGCGGTGATCGAGGCGACCGATCGCTGGACCAACAGCGCGTTGATCAGACCCAGCGCCAGTCCGACGCCGAAGAACACCCCGTACATCACGTGGCCGAGCCAGCCGGAGAGTGCGATCGCCAGCGCCGCGATCGCCGCACAGACCGCGGCCAATCGGGCCGGGCGAAAGACCACGGACGGGAACACCAACGGCGCGTCTGGCGCTGGTGTCGTCACGCGTCCACCCACAATCGTGTCAGTTGCGAAAGCGGCCCGAGGGAAATTGCACGGGCACCGTACCACAGCTCAAACGGGGAAAACCGGACTACTACCTACCGTCGTACAGGCTGTCGTAGAGGGCCGTCAGCTCGTCGTCGTCGGGCATGTTCTCGCCCCGGACGAGCGGGATCACGGTCACCACCACCGCCACCGCGAGCGCGGCGAGCAGCACCGCCCCGGTGTAGCGCGGATCGAAGAAAATCGTGCTCGCAGCACCCAGCGCGACCAGTCCCACCCACAGGTAGATCAGCAGCACCGCGCGGCGGTGCGAGTGACCGATCTGCAGTAGCCGGTGATGCAGATGCATCTTGTCCGGGCTGAACGGGCTGCGCCCGGCTCGGGTGCGCCGGACGATCGCCAGCAGCATGTCCAGTGCCGGCACGAACACCACGGCCACCACCAGAAGGAACGGCGAGAGCAGTCCGAAGACGTCGCGGGCGCCGTAGGCGCTCTGCGAGATCGGCCCGGCCGCCGTGGTCGAGGCCGCCGCGAGCATCAACCCGATCAGCATCGACCCGGAGTCCCCCATGAAGATGCGGGCCGGATGGAAGTTGTGCGGCAGGAACCCCAGGCACGCGCCGGCCAGTACCACCGAGATCACCGCCGGCGGGTAGAACAGCACATCGCCGCCGTGCGACCGCAGTAGACCGACGGAGTAGATGCAGATGGCCATCGCGGTGATCAGTCCCAGACCGGCGGCCAGCCCGTCGAGCCCGTCGACGAAGTTCATCGCGTTGACGATGGCCACCGTCAGCGCCAGCGTCACCAGGATCGAGGACGCCTGATCCAGCACGATCGTGCCGACGCCACCGAACGGGATGTAGAGGACGCTCCAGGCCACCCCCATGGTCACCAGCACGCTGGCCGCGGTGATCTGTCCCGCGAACTTGGTCAGCGCGTCCAGTCCCCAGCGGTCGTCGATCAGGCCGATACCCATCACCAGGCCGCCGGCGATGACCACCGCCGGCATTCCCGAGGTGTAGACGAACCCACGGGTCAGCGCCGGCAGCTGCGAGGCCAGGAACACCGCGGTGATCACGCCGAGGTACATCGCCAGACCGCCCATCCGGGGCGTCGGCTGCAGATGTACGTCACGGGATCGCGGGTAGGCCACCGCACCCAGACGGGTGGCCAGCACCCGCACACCGCCGGTGGCGAAGTAGGTGACGGCCGCCGCCGTCAGCCCGACCAGCGCCAGTTCGCGCAGCGGCACGCCGGCCCCGCGATCGTTGAGCGCCAGCGCGACGGTGTTCATCACGCCCCCGGCCCGGTCAGCGACGCGGGTTCGATGCCGAGCACCTCCGCCACCGCCGCCGCACTCACCGGCCCCTCTCGCAGCAGCCGGGGGGCGCCGCCGGTCAGGTCGACGATGGTCGACGCCGCCTGCTGGGCGGAGGTGCCGCCGTCGAGGTAGACGTCGACGAGTCCGCCGAGTTGGCGTTGCGCCTCCTCGGCGGTGGTCGCCGGGGGCTGGCCGGAGACATTGGCGCTGGAGACCGCCAGCGGCCCGGTCTCCCGCAGCAGTTCCAGGGCCACCGGCTGCAACGGCATCCGGAGCATCACCGTGCCGCGCGCGTCGCCGAGATCCCAGCGCAGCGACGGCGCCTGCTGCACCACCAGGCTCAGCGCGCCGGGCCAGAAGGCGCGGATCAGCTCGCGCGCCGAATCCGGGACGTAGTACACCAGTCCGTCGATGGTGTGCCAGGAGCCGACCAGCACACCGACCGGCATGTCGCGGCCGCGGCCCTTGGCCGCCAGCAGTGCGCTGACGGCCTGGCTGTCGAAGGCGTCGGCGGCCAGGCCGTACACCGTGTCGGTGGGCATGACGACCAGCCGGCCGCTCTTGATCGCGGCGCTCGCCGCGGCGATGGCGTCGGCCCGGTTCTGCGGGTCGCGGCAATTGAAGGTCTGGCTCATGGGTTGGCGCCGATCCGGACGGCGGTGACGAACCGGGGTCTGCCGGCGAGGTCGCGATGGGGGGTGATATCGGCGAAAGCGCCCGTCGCCGTGACGATTCCGACGGTGGCCGCCGAGGTGGTGTCGTCATGTTCGACGGCAAGCAGCGCTCCCGGCTTGAGCCAGTCGGCGGCGCGGCGAACGATCGGGCCGATCACCGCCATACCGTCAGCTCCCCCGAACAGCGCGTGCGCCGGGTCGTGACCGGCGACTTCGGGGTCGAGGGCGGCGCCGCCGGACGTCTCGGACGGGTCGGGAATGTAGGGCGGGTTGGCCACCACCAGGTCGGCGGCGCCGACGAGCTCCGGCAGCAACCCGGGGTCGGTCGCATCGCCGGCGACCAGTCGCACGCCGGTTCCCTCGGCGTTGCGGCGGGCGTAGTCGAGTGCGGCCTGGTCGTCGTCCACCGCGGTCACCCGGGCGTCGGGCAGCGCCGCGGCCAGCGCGATGGCCAGTGCCCCCGAACCCGTGCAGAGATCAATGATCTCAGCGTATCGCGGGAGTGACTGCGCCAGCGCCCATTCCAGCAGCGACTCGGTCTCGGGTCGCGGGATGAACACTCCCGGCCCCACCTGCAGGCGCAGCGGGCCGAAGGCCGCCGTACCGGTGATGTGCTGCAACGGGATCCGCCGGGCCCGGGCCGCGACCGCGGCGCCGAAGCGGTCGAAGAAATCGGCGTCGGGTGCCTCCAGCAGCGCCAGTCGCCCGCGGTCGGTGCCGGCCGCATGCGCGGCCAGCAGCTCGGCATCGGTTCGGGCGGAGTCGATTCCCGCCTCGGCGAGCGTCGCGGCGGCGGAGACGATCGCTTCGCGCACGCGGGTGCAGATCATGCCTGCTGTAGCCGGGCTTGCTTGTCCGCCGCGGCGAGCGCGTCGAGCAGCGCGTCGAGATCGCCTTCGAGCACCTGATCGAGGTTGTGCGCCTTGAAGTTGATCCGGTGGTCGGCGATCCGGTTCTCCGGGAAGTTGTAGGTCCGGATCCGCTCGGAACGGTCCACGGTCCGGATCTGGCTGGCCCGGTCCGCCGAGGCGTCGGCCTGGGCCTGCTCCTCGGCCACCGCCTGCAGTCGCGCCGCCAGCACCTGCATGGCGCGGGCCTTGTTCTGCAGCTGGGAACGTTCGTTCTGACAGGTCACCACGATGCCGGTCGGCAGGTGGGTGATGCGCACCGCCGAGTCGGTGGTGTTGACACCCTGGCCGCCCTTGCCCGACGAGCGGTAGACGTCGATGCGCAGATCCGATTCGTCGATCGAGACCTGCTCGACCTCTTCGGGCTCGGGGTAGACCAGCACGCCGGCCGCCGAGGTGTGCACCCGCCCCTGGGATTCGGTGACCGGGACGAGCTGCACGCGGTGCACGCCGCCCTCCCACTTCAGCCGCGACCACACGCCGTCGGCGGAGTCGCCCTTGCCGGCGATGGAGATAGTCGCCTCTTTGTAGCCGCCCAGATCCGAGAAGGTCTCGTCGAGAACGGTGACCGTCCAGCCCCGCCGTTCGGCGTAGCGGATGTACATCCGGGCCAGGTCGGCGGCGAACAGCGCCGACTCCTCCCCGCCTTCGCCGGACTTGACCTCGAGAACGATGTCGTCGGCGTCGTGCGGGTCCCGTGGCGCGAGCATGTCGGTGAGCTGGTCGTCGAGTTCGGCGACCCGCGACTCCAACTCGGTGACCTCATCGGCGAACGAGGAGTCGTCGGCGGCCAGTTCCCGGGCGGCTTCGAGGTCGCCGCGGGCGGATTCCAGCTTGCGGTAAGTGGCCGCGATCGGCGCCAGTTGGGCGAACCTGCGGCCCACCCGGCGGGCGTTGGCGGCGTCGCTGTGCAGTTCCGGGTCGGACAGTTGGCGTTCGAGGTCGGCATGCTCGGCGAGCACGGCTTCGATCGCATCGGCGGGGGCGCTCTGCGTCATCGTCCGTCCTCGTCGGTCATTCAGTAGCCGGACACAGACCGACGCCCGGGCTCACGCGGCGGCGAGCGTCGGACGTCGGTGGTGAGGCTAGCTGTCAGCGGACTCCGTGCCCTTGGGGGCACGCTTGCCGTAGCGCTTCTCGAAGCGGGCCACCCGGCCGCCGCTGTCGAGGATCTTCTGCTTGCCGGTGTAGAAGGGGTGGCACTGGGAGCAGACCTCGACCACGATGTGGCCGCTCTCCTTGGTGCTGCGGGTGGTGAAGTTGTTACCGCAGCCACAGACCACGGTGGTCTCGACGTACGCGGGGTGGATACCGGTTTTCATGGGTCCTCTTCTGGTCTTGTCGCCGGGTCGCCCGCTGGCTGCAACGGACGTGAACCGGTACCTGAGATGGAACGACCCGATTATGCCAGGTTGGCCGCCACCTGCCCAAATGCGGCCTTCACACCAGGCGATAGCCGTCCGGCCCGCGCCGCCACAGCGCACCGGAGGGCACGTCGAGTCCCTGCGCGCCGAGCCGCCGCTTGATCACCTTGTTGGTCGCGGTGGCCGGCAGGCGGTCGGCGATCCAGACGTGCCGGGGCCAGGCTTTCGGCGAGAGGTCCGGCTGAGCCGCCAGGAACTCGCCGAACTCCGCCGGCGTCAGCGTCGCGTCGTCGCGCAGCACCAGGGCCGCCATCACCGCGTCGCCGACCAGGTCGTCGGCGATGGCGTACACCACCGCCTGGCTGACCGCATCGAGCCGGTGCAGGATGCGTTCGATCGGGCCGCAGGCCAGGTTCTCGCCGTCGACCCGCAGCCACTCCCCGGTGCGACCGGCCAGATAGATCCAGCCGTCGGGGTCGCGGTAGGCGAGGTCGCCGGACCAGTACATGCCGTGCCGCAGTCGCTCGCCAGTCGCCTCGGGGTCGTTGTAGTAGCCGCCGAACAGCCCGGCACCGGTGGTGTTGACGATCTCGCCGATGGCCTCGGCGGCGTTGGCCAGGGCGCCGGTGGCGTCGAACCGGGCGGCCGGGCATTCGGTGAGCGTGTCGGGGTGATAGATCGCCACGCCGGGGAATCCGCGGCCGACCGAGCCGGGCGGGCAGTCACCGTCGCGGGTGATGATCACCGCGCCCTCGGTGGAGCCGAACCCGTCGGTGACCGTGCAGCCGAATCTGCGGCCGAACTCGGCGATGTCGCGCTCGGCGGCCTCGTTGCCGAACGCCACCCGCAGCGGGTTGTCGGCGTCGTCGGACCGTTCGGGGGTGGCCAGCACGTAGGCCAGCGGCTTGCCGACGTAGTTCATGTAGGTGGCACCGTAGCGGCGCAGATCCGCCAGCAGCCGGGAGGCCGAGAAGGTGGCCGGAGCCATCGCCGCGCCGGCGGCCAGCGCCACCGACCAGCCGGCCAGCAGCGCGTTGGAGTGGAACAGCGGCATGGACAGGTAGCAGACGTCCTGGGCGGTGATGGAAAACCGTTGCACCAGGGCAACTCCGGAGAACGGGATCATCATGTGCGCAACCCGAACCGCCTTGGGTTCGCCGCTGGTTCCGGAGGTGAAGATCAGCATGTAGGTGTCGGTCGGAGCGACCTCGCGGTGCGGCACGAGGTCGCCGGGGGCGGCGATCAGGCCGGACCACTCGGCCGAGTCGACGTCGAGTACCCGCACGCCGGGCATGTCCAGGCCCTCGATAAGCCCGCGGTGCGCGGTGTCGGTCAGCAGGATCTGGCAGTCGGCGCGCGCGACGTCGCGGGCCAGCGCCTCGCCGCGGCGGGTGTTGTTGATGCCGGCGAGCACGTACCCGCCGAGACCGGCCGCCGCCATGGCGGTGAGCATTGCCGGGGTGTTGCCCAGCAGTACGCCGACGTGCAACGGACGATCGCCGTCGCCGAGTGCGATCAGCGCGGCGGCCTGCCGTGCGGCCTCGTCGAGGTGCTGAGCCCAGGACCATTCCCGCCCAACGTATTTGACCGCCGGCGCGGGATCGCCGGCCCGTTCCCGGAGAAGCTGCTGGACGGTATCGGCCATCCGTGGTCGATCAGCTGGGAGTCTGCGCGGGTCCGGCCGTGTGACTAGTCGACGTCGGACATGCCCGGCGCGGTCTTGGAGACCTGGACCAGGAACTCGTAGTTGTTCTTGGTCTTGCGCAACTGGCTCATCAGCAGGTCGATGGCCTGGTGGCTGTCGAGACCCGACAACACCCGGCGCAGCTTGTGCACGATGGCGAACTCGTCGGGCGAGAGCAGCAGTTCGTCCTTACGGGTGCCCGACGGGTTGACGTCGACGGCGGGGAACACCCGGCGTTCGGCGATCTTGCGGTCCAGCTTGAGCTCGGCGTTGCC
>JAPOHV010000122.1 GCA_029979305.1 Mycobacteriaceae bacterium
GGCAACATCGGCCACTTCGACAACGAGATCGACATGGCCCGCCTCGAGCGCGACCCGAAGATCCGGCGGATCAACATCAAGCCCCAGGTCGACGAGTTCATCTTCCCCGACGGGCACTCGATCATCGTGCTCAGCGAGGGTCGGCTGCTCAATCTCGGCAACGCCACCGGCCACCCGTCGTTCGTGATGAGCAACAGCTTCTCCAACCAGGTGATCGCCCAGATCGGACTGTGGACCAAGAACGACGAGTACGACAACGAGGTCTACCGGCTGCCCAAGCACCTCGACGAGAAGGTCGCGCGCATCCACGTCGAGGCACTCGGCGGCACGCTGACCAAGCTCACCAAGGACCAGGCGGAGTACATCAACGTCGACGTCGAGGGCCCGTACAAACCGGAGCACTACCGCTACTGAGTCGCCCCTTCGGCGTCGGTATCGGGGGCGCCGTTGCCACCGGGGGGCGCCGGCCCCGGTGCTAGGCTCCGGCCGTGGGTCGGACCGGGCTGCGGCTGTCCGCTGTCCTGACGGCTCTGCTGATTCCGGTCACCATGGGCACGGCGGTGTCCGCCGCCGACGATCCGTACTACAACGAGGACGAGTACGTCGCGTTCTACACCCCGCCCGACCCGCTGCCGCCCGGCGTTCCCGGTGACCTGATCCGCACCGAGCCCTCGCCGCTGGTGCTCGAGCCCTCCGGTCAGCTCGGGGCCATCATGGCCACCGGCACCCGGATCATGTACCGCAGTGTCGACGGCCGCGGCAACCCGACGGCCGTGACGGGCACCTACTTCGAGCCGCACAACCCGTGGCCGGGAGCGGGGCCCCGGCCGCTGATCGTCTACGGTCCCGGCACTCAGGGCCTGGGCGACCAGTGCGCGCCGTCGCGCCAGTTCAACCAGGGCATCCACTGGTCGCCGTGGCTGGACTTCGCGTTCAACTACGAGGAGATGTTCGTCGCCACCCTGGTCGCCCGGGGCTTCGCCGTGGTGATGACCGACTACCACGGACTGGGCACGCCGGGGGTGCACACCTACGTCAACCGGGTCGCCCAGGCCGATGCCATGCTCGACGCCGGGCGGGCCGCCATGCGACTGCCCGGCACCTCACTGGACCCGCACGGCCCGATGGCGCTGATGGGCTACTCCCAGGGCGGCGGCGCCGCGGCGTCGGCGGTCGAGCTGGCCTCCCGCTACGCACCCGAGCTGAACATCGTCGGCGCCTACGCCGGCGCGCCCCCGGCCGATCTGGAAGAGCTCATCCCGTTCACCGACGGCAGCGTTCTGGTCGGCATCGTCGGGTACGCACTCAACTCGGTGATGGCCAGCTATCCCGAGTACGCCGAACTGGTGCGCTCCCGGCTCACCCCGATGGGGGAGAAACTGGTCGACGACACCGCCGAGCAGTGCATCGCCGAGACCGCCGCCCGCTTCCGGTTCAAGCATCTGCAGGACTTCTTCACCGACGACGTCGACGAAGTGGTCACCAACCCGCTGTTCCGCCGGATCTTCGACTCCCAGCGGCTGGGGCGTTACAAGCCCGAGGCGCCGGTGCTCATCCTCAGCAACCGCTACGACCCGCTGGTGCCGTGGCACGCGGCGATGCAACTGGGACTGGACTGGTGTGCGCAGGGCGCCGACGTCCAGTTCTGGACAAACGAGCAGCCGCCGCTGTTCAACAAGCTGGTGGTCAACCACGGGCTGCCGATGTTCGTCGACGGCGAGCGCGCCATGCAGTGGATCGCCGACCGTTTCAACGGCGTACCCACTACGCCGAACTGCGGCGAGTTCTAGCGGCGTCTAGGCTTCCCGCGTGCTGATCGTCATCGAGGGATTGGACGGTGCCGGCAAGCGGACGCTGGGCGCCGGCCTGCAGCGGGCCTTCGCCGCGGCCGGCCGGTCGGTCACCACGCTGGCGTTCCCGCGATACGGGCAGTCGATCACCGCCGACCTGGCGCACGAGGCACTGCACGGTGCGCACGGCGATCTGGCCGGCTCGGTGTACGCCATGGCGGTGCTGTTCGCCCTCGACCGGGCCGCGGCCGGCGATCGTATCGCAGCATTGCGCGCCGAGCACGACGTCGTCATCCTGGACCGCTACGTCGCCTCCAACGCCGCCTACTGTGCGGCCCGCCTGCACCAGGACGCCGACGGCGAGATGGTGTCCTGGGTGGCCGACCTGGAATACGGCCGGCTGGGACTGCCCGAACCCGACCGGCAGATCCTGCTGGACGTGCCCGTCGAACTGGCCGCGCAACGGGCGACTCGGCGCGCCGACGAGGAGTCCGACCGGGCGCGCGACGCCTACGAACGCGACGGCGGCCTGCAGCGGCGCACCGCCGCGGTCTACGCCGGGCTGGCCGCCGCGGACTGGCACGGCCGCTGGGTGAGGGTCGCGCCCGATGTCGACGCCGGTGGCCTCGCCGCCGACCTTTCGGTCTGAGGGCGACTCGCCAGCGTGTTCTAGCAGGGAATAGTCGCGAAGCGGTGACACCATGGACGCCATGAGGCAACGGATCCTGGTTGTGGACGACGACCCCTCGCTGGCGGAGATGCTCACCATCGTCCTGCGCAACGAGGGTTTCGAGACGGCGGTCATCGCCGACGGCACCCAAGCGCTGACCGCGGTGCGCGAGCTGCGGCCCGACCTGGTGCTGCTCGACCTGATGCTGCCCGGCATGAACGGTATCGACGTGTGCCGGGTGCTGCGGGCCGACTCCGGGGTGCCGATCGTCATGCTGACGGCCAAGACCGACACCGTCGACGTGGTGCTGGGCCTGGAGTCCGGCGCCGACGACTACGTGATGAAGCCGTTCAAGCCCAAGGAACTGGTGGCCCGGGTTCGCGCCCGGCTGCGGCGCAACGAGGACGAGCCCGCCGAGATGCTGTCCATCGGAGACATCGAGATCGACGTCCCGGCCCACAAGGTCACCCGCGACGGCGAGCAGATCTCGCTGACCCCGCTGGAGTTCGACCTGCTGGTGGCGTTGGCGCGCAAACCGAGGCAGGTGTTTACTCGAGATGTGCTGCTCGAACAGGTGTGGGGCTACCGTCACCCCGCCGACACCCGTTTGGTGAACGTGCATGTCCAGCGGCTGCGGGCCAAGGTCGAGAGGGACCCGGAAAACCCGCAGGTGGTGCTGACCGTTCGAGGAGTGGGATACAAGGCCGGACCTCCGTGACCTTCGCCGGCGACGACCTCCGGCGTCGCGTAGCGGTTCGCCGATGATCTTCAGCACGCGGCGGCGCATGCGTTCCGGCCCGGTGGTCCGGGGCACCGCGGCGCTCAGCAGGGCGATCGGCCACATCTGGCGCAGGTCCCTGCAACTGCGCGTGGTGGTTCTGACGCTGGGGCTCTCCGCGGTGGTCATCCTGGTGCTTGGTTTCGTGCTCACCAGCCAGATCACCAACCGGGTGCTCGACGTCAAGGTGCGCGCCGCCACCGAGGAGGTGGTCCGGGCCCGCGGCACCGTGAGCGGGATCGTCAGCGGCGAGGAGGCCCGCTCGCTCGACTCGAGCCTGCAGCTGGCCCGCAACACCCTGATCTCCAAGCCCGGTCAGGCCTCGGGCGCCGGACTGGCCGGCACCTTCGACGCGGTGCTGATGGTGCCCGGCGACGGGCCCCGCGAGGCGACCGCGGCGGGTCCGGTGGACCAGATCCCCCGCTCGCTGCGCGACTTCGTAAAGGCCGGCCAGGTCAGCTACCAGTACGCCGCCGTCCGCACCGAGGGGTTCTCCGGCCCGGCGCTGCTGGTCGGGACACCGGTCCCGGCCCGCGTCAGCAATCTCGAGCTGTACCTGATCTTCCCGCTGACCAGCGAGGAGAACACCATCACGCTGGTGCGCGGGACGATGGCCACCGGCGGGCTGGTGCTGTTGCTGCTGCTGGCCGGTATCGCGCTGCTGGTGTCCCGGCAGGTGGTGCTGCCGGTGCGGTCGGCCTCGCGGATCGCCGAACGGTTCGCCGAGGGACACCTCTCCGAACGGATGCCGGTGCGCGGCGAGGACGACATGGCCCGGCTGGCGGTGTCGTTCAACGACATGGCCGAGAGCCTGCAGCGCCAGATCACCACGCTGGAGGAGTTCGGCAACCTGCAGCGCCGGTTCACCTCCGACGTCAGCCACGAACTGCGGACACCGCTGACCACGGTCCGGATGGCCGCCGACCTGATCTACGACCACAGCGAGGACCTCGACCCGGCACTGCGCCGGTCGACGGAGTTGCTGGTCAGTGAACTCGACCGGTTCGAGACGCTGCTCAACGACCTGCTGGAGATCTCCCGCCACGACGCCGGCGTGGCGGAACTGTCGGTCGAGGCGGTCGACCTGCGCTCCACGGTCGACAAGGCGCTGGGCAATGTCGGGCACCTGGCCGCCGAGACCGACATCGAACTGCAGGTCGAGATGCCCGGCGACCCGGTCATCGCCGAGGTCGACCCGCGCCGGGTCGAGCGCATCCTGCGCAACCTCATCGCCAACGCCATCGACCACGCCGAGCACCAGCCGGTGCAGATCCGGATGGGCGCCGACGAGGACACCGTCGCCGTCACCGTCCGCGATCACGGTGTGGGTCTGCGGCCCGGTGAGGAGAAGCTGGTGTTCAGCCGGTTCTGGCGATCCGACCCGTCCCGGGTGCGCCGGTCCGGCGGCACCGGACTGGGGCTGGCCATCAGCATCGAGGACGCCCGGCTGCACCAGGGCCGGCTGGAGGCCTGGGGCGAGCCGGGTGAGGGCGCCTGTTTCCGGCTGACCCTGCCGCTGGTGCGCGGGCACAAGGTCACCACCAGTCCGCTCCCGCTGAAACCCGCTGCGGCGGAGCGCCTTCGGCAGCGGGAGACCGCGGGGGAGCGGGTGTGACGCGCAAGCTGCCGATCGCGCTGCTGGCCGGTCTGCTGGCGGTACTGCCCGGCTGCGCCGGGGTCCCCGACTCGTCGGCGCCGCAGGCGATCGGCACCGTCGAGGTGCCCGCCCCCAAACAGCTGCCGGAGCCCAACCCGGCGATGAGCCCCGACCAGACGCTGCGCGAGTTCCTCAAGGCCACCGCCGATCCGGCCAACCGCCACCTCGCCGCCCGGCAGTTCCTCACCGAGTCGGCATCCAAGGACTGGGACGACCAGGGCAGCGCGCTGCTGATCGACAAGGTCGTGTTCACCGAAACCCGTTCCGCGGAAAAGGTTTCGGTGACCATGCAGGCCGATATCCTCGGCTCGCTGTCCGATATCGGGGTTTTCGAGACCGGCGACGGAAAACTGCCCGACCCCGGATCGCTGGAATTGGTGCAGACCCCGAACGGCTGGCGGATCAACCGGCTGCCCAACGGCGTGTTCCTGGACTGGCAGCAGTTCCAGTCCGCCTACAAGCGCTACACGCTGTACTTCATCGACCCGACCGGCCAGACCGTCGTGCCCGACCCGCGCTACGTCGCGGTGTCCGACCCGGACCTGCTGCCGACCGAACTGGTCAACAAACTCGTCGCCGGGCCACGCCCGGAGATGGCCAAGGCGGTACGCAACCTGCTGGGTCCGCCGCTGAAACTTCGCGGGCCCGTCACCCGCGCCGACGGCGGCAAGACCGGCGTGGGCCGGGGTTACGGCGGCGCCCGGGTCGACCTGGAGAATCTCACCACCACTGATCCGGCGAGCCGGCTTCTGCTTGCCGCGCAACTGATTTGGACGCTGGCCCGGTCCGATGTCACCGGCCCCTACTTGATCAACGTCGACGGGGCGCCGCTGGACGACCGGTTCGTCGACGGCTGGAAGACCACCGACGTCGCCGCAACCGACCCGGGTGCCGTCGACGGGGCATCAGCCGGTGTGCATGCGCTGATGGGCGGCTCGATGATGGCCCTCGACGGGCAGCGCGCCGTGAAGGTGCCCGGGTCGTTCGGGACGATGACCGATCAGAGCGCGGCGACCTTCTCGCGCTCCGGCCGCGACGTGGCCTCGGTGGTCGCCCCACCGGAGGAGGGTGTGTCGCTGTGGATCGGGCCGAACGGCGGGCAGGCGGTGCGGGCCACCGACGGCCGCACGCTGTCGCGGCCGTCCTGGGCGCTCGACGATGCGGTGTGGGAGGTCGTCGACGGCAACAGCGTGGTGCGGGTGATCCGAGAGGAGGCGTCGGGCCAGCCGGCCCGCATCCCGGTGGACTCCGCCGCGGTGACGTCGCGGTTCCCCGGCACGATCTCCGAACTGCAACTGTCCCGGGACAGCACCCGGGTGGCCATGGTCATCGACGGCCAGGTGGTGCTCGCCGGGGTGGAGCAGACCCCGGGCGGGGAGTTCTCGCTGACCTACCCCCGCCGGATCGGCTTCGGCCTTGGGAACTCGGTGGTGTCGCTGTCCTGGCGCACCGGTGACGACATGGTGGTCACCCGCACCGATCCGGCGCACCCGGTGTCCTATGTGAACCTCGACGGGGTGAACTCCGACGGCCCGAGCAACAACCTGGTGATGCCGGTGGCCGCGGTGGCCGCCAATCCGTCGGCGGTCTACGTCGCCGACGCCCGCGGCGTGCTGCAGTTGTTGGCCGGCAGCGCCGCCGACGCTCAGACCTGGTCGGAGCTGCGGCCGTTCATGGCGCCGGGGGCGGTGCCGGTGATGCCCGGCTGAGAGCCGGGTCTGTCAGACCCGTTCGCCAGACTCGTGCCCGTGCTCGACCTGGTGCTACCGCTGCAGTGCGGCGGCTGCGGGGCGCCGTCCACCCGCTGGTGCGGCGGCTGCGCGTCGGCATTGCAAGTGCACACCGACCAGCCGCACCTGATCACCCCGCGCGTCGACCCGGGGGTGCCGGTGTTCGCCCTGGGCCGCTACGCCGGCCCGCGCCGGCAGGCCGTCGTCGGGCTCAAGGAGCACGGCCGCCGCGACCTGGTCGCCCCGCTCGCCCGCGCGCTGGGGTTGGGCATCCACCGGTTGGCGTCCTGGGGCATCGTTGGGCTGCCGCTGACGGTCGTGCCGGCACCCACCCGTCGCGGGGCGGCCCGCCGGCGCGGTGGTGACCCGGTGGCCCGCGTCGCCGTCGCCGCGACCGCCGGCCATCCGGACATCCGCGTGCTCAGCTCCCTGCGCACCGCCGGACCCGTCCGCGACTCGGTGGGGCTGAACAGCTCGGCCCGGGAACGCAACATCGCCGGGCGGGTCCGGCTGGTCGTCCGGCCGGCCGGGGAGGTGATGCTCGTCGACGACGTGGTGACCACCGGCGCCACCGCGCGGGAGGCGGTCCGGACCCTGACCGGGGCCGGGGTGCCGGTGGTGGCCGTGCTGGCGCTGGCGCACGCCTGAGTAACGAGTGCCGAAAGACCCGGACACGGGTACGTCAAACAGGTGGCAGCCCCCGGTGACTGCGACTAGCGTCGGGCTAATACACACCTTGACGTAGGGAGGTGGTTCTTCGATCCCTGGCGTCCCCGGGAGCGTCCCGGATTCGACGCGTTTCCCCATATGACAGGCCGGGCACGCAGTCGTGCGTGCTAACCCCGCACAGAAATGAGTTGTCAAGTATGTCAACCCAATCCGCCCCCAGCGCCGATGTCCAGGTGACGGGCCGCAACGTCGAGATCCCCGACCACTACCGCGTCTACGTGGGGCAGAAGCTCGCCAAGGCCGAACGGATCGACCACTCGATCCAGCGCTTCGACGTCGAGCTCAGCCACGAGAACAACCGGCGCCAGCGCAAGAACTGCCAGCATGTCGAAATCACCGCGCACGCCGGACGCGGGCCGGTGGTGCGCGGCGAGGGCCGCGCGGACACCTTCTACGGCGCCTTCGAGGCCGCCGTTCACAAACTTGAGAGCAGGCTGCGGCGCGGCAAGGACCGGCAGAAGGTGCACTACGGCGACAAGACGCCGGTGTCACTACACGACGCGGCGGCCGTCCCGATCGACCTGGCCGCGGCGTTCAACCCGGATGGCTCCGCTCCCTCCGAACAGGTCGCCGCAGAGGAGCACGAGCCCGGCCACATCGTGCGGGTGAAGGAACACCCCGCCAAGCCCATGACCGTCGACGACGCGCTCTACGAGATGGAGCTGGTGGGCCACGACTTCTTCCTGTTCCACGACAAGGAGACCGACCGGCCGTCGGTGGTCTACCGGCGGCACGCCTACGACTACGGTCTGATTCGGCTCGCC
>JAPOHV010000244.1 GCA_029979305.1 Mycobacteriaceae bacterium
AGTGCTGCAAGGGTTTTCGCCGTCGCAGCGCCAATGCCTGAGCTGGCGCCGGTCACGACGGCGACCTTCGAATGTGCGTCCGGTCTTGTTCCCATCGCCCACAACTGTAGTGACCGTGCTACTTTTCACCCCGTGATCCTTCGTGGTTGTCAGGTTGCGCACCGCGCGTGTTGTTGTCGCGCGTTCCGCTGCGCCTGATTCCACGCTGACCTCGGTCGCGGGCGCGGCATCCAGCCCCTCCTGCCCCGACCCGAGAAGGATTCACCATGACCAGCACACTCGTTGAACCGCGGATTCCGGCCCGCGTCCGTCCGCTCACCCCCCGCCGCGGAGCCGTCAAGAACGGCGTCCTGGCCAATGTCGTGCCGCCGGCCCTGCGGACTCCTGAATCGGCCACCGCGACGGTGTTCGCCGCGATCCGCCACCGTGGTCCGGTTGCCCGGGACGCCATCGCGACCCTGACCGGATTGTCGATCGCGACGGTGAACCGCCAGGTCACCGCGCTTTTGGATGCACAACTCCTGCGGGAGCGCCCAGACCTCGCCGCAGCAGGGGCGATCGGCCGTCCCCGCATCCCGGTCGAGATCAACCACGAGCCGTATCTCACCCTCGGCGTGCACATCGGGGCCCGGACCACCAGCATCGTGGCCAGCGATCTGCTCGGCCGCGCCCTTGATGCGGTCGAGACGCCGACACCCGGCGGATCGCAGGCTGCCGCATTGGCCTCCCTTGCCGACAGTGCGAGGCGGTATCTGGGTCGCTGGCACCGCAGACGCCCGCTCTGGCTCGGGGTGGCGATCGGCGGCGTGGTGGACAGCGCCGGCGGCCACGTCGAGCACAACCGCCTCGGCTGGTCGCACGCCCCGGTCGGCCCGGTCCTCGCCGGCGCGCTGGGACTGCCGGTGTCGGTGGCCTCCAACGTCCACGCGATGGCCGGAGCCGAGTTGCTACTGGGTCGGCAGGATCGCCGCGGCAGCGGGCTGTACGTGTATGCCCGCGAGACAGTCGGCTTCGCCCTGGTGATCGACGGTCGGGTGCACCGCCCGGCCAGCGGTCCCGGCACGGTTGCCGGTCTGCCGGTGCAATCCGAATTACTCGGCGGCAGTGGACAATTGGAATCGACCGTCAGCGACGAGGCCGTCGTTGCCGCCGCCCGTCGTTCGGGAATCCTGCCCGCCGCCGGACCGAACTCCACCGTCACGGCGTTGCTGCGGGTGGCACGTGAGGACGGCTCCGGTTCCGACGGCGCCCGGGAATTGCTGAGCGAGCGGGCCAGGGTGCTCGGCGGGGCGGTGGCCCTGATGCGCGACATGCTCAACCCCGACGACCTGGTGGTCGGCGGCCAGGCCTTCACCGACTATCCCGAGGGTTTGGACCGGCTGCGGCGTTCGTTCACCGAGCGGTCGCTGCTGGCGCCCGGCGATATCCGGGTGTCTGCGTTCGGCAACCGCGTTCAGGAGGCTGCCGCCGGCACTGTGTCGCTGAGCAGCATTTATTCCGATCCGCTGGCGGCGTTGCGGCGGGCGAGACAGACGGCGGAGCGGCGCGCGGTGTAAACATGGTGGGGTGATTCCCCGCCGGGTGGCTGTGCTCTCCGTGCACACCTCCCCACTCGCTCAGCCCGGTACCGGCGACGCCGGCGGGCTGAACGTCTATGTGCTGCAGACGGCCCTACACATGGCGCGCCGCGGGGTCGAGGTGGAGATCTTCACCCGCGCGACGTCCTCAGCGGATGAACCCGTGGTCGAGGTCGCGCCCGGCGTGCTGGTGCGCAATGTGGTTGCCGGGCCGTTCGAGGGTCTGGACAAATACGACCTTCCGACTCAGCTGTGCGCGTTCACCGCCGGTGTGCTGCGTGTCGAGGCGAACCACGAGCCGGGGCACTACGACATCGTGCATTCGCACTACTGGTTGTCCGGTCAG
>JAPOHV010000096.1 GCA_029979305.1 Mycobacteriaceae bacterium
GATGACCTTCCGCTACCTCGTCAAGGAGGTGGCCCTGGCGGAAGGGGTCCGAGCCTCGTTCATGCCCAAGCCGTTCGCGGAGTATCCCGGCTCGGCCATGCACACCCACATGAGCCTGTTCGAGGGCGAGACCAACGCATTCCACAGCGCGGGAGACCCGCTGCAGCTCTCCGACGTCGCCAAGTCGTTCATCGCCGGGATCCTCGAGCACGCCAGCGAGATCAGCGCAGTGACCAACCAGTGGGTGAACTCCTACAAGCGTCTGGTGCACGGCGGCGAGGCGCCGACCGCGGCGTCATGGGGGGCGGCGAACCGTTCCGCGCTTGTTCGGGTGCCGATGTACACCCCGCGCAAGGCCGCGTCGCGCCGCGTCGAGGTTCGCAGCCCGGACTCGGCGTGCAACCCCTACCTGGCTTTCGCCGTACTGCTGGCGGCCGGACTGCGCGGAATCGAGAAGAACTACGTGCTGGGCCCGCAGGCCGAGGACAACGTCTGGACGCTGACGCCGGAGGAGCGCCGCGCGATGGGCTACCGCGAACTGCCGTCCAGTCTGGGTGTCGCGCTGGGCGAGATGGAGAACTCCGAACTCGTCGCCGAGGCGCTCGGCGAGCACGTCTTCGACTACTTCCTGCGCAACAAGCGCGCGGAGTGGGAGGAGTACCGCAGCAACGTCACCCCGTTCGAGCTGAAGAAGTACCTCGCGCTCTGAACTCCCCGCCCCCGCTGCCGCGATCCCTCGGCCCTGCCGGACAGCTGCGATAGCGTCTTGAACGTGGCCAAACCCGTGACCGAGCGTCCCCGCCTGCCGGGCGTCGGCAGGCTCGGGCTGGTTGGTCCTTCAGCAACGGCGCACCTGAGTGAACTGGGCTGGGACACCGACGCTCACGTCGAATTGCTGTGGTCGCTGTCGAGGGCACCCGACGCCGATATCGCGCTGAGTGCACTGGTCCGGCTTTCCGAAGCGCTCGGCGACGATTGGGCACACCTCGACGACTCGCTTCGCGCGGACCGCGCCTTGCGGGGCCGGCTGTTCTCGGTGCTGGGCTCATCGCTGGCCTTCGGCGATCATCTGGTGGCCAATCCGCAGTCGTGGCGCATGCTCGAGGGCGAGGTGAGCCTTCCCGATCCGGAACGGCTACGACAGGGATTCGCAGATTGCATCGCTGAGTTCGGCACCGAGCCGACGACGGTGATGCCGCGACTTCGTTCCCACTACCGCGGCCAGTTGATGCTGCTGGCCGCCCTGGACATGGCGCCGACAGTGGAGAACGAGCCTGTGCTGCAGTTCTCGACAGTCGGCCGGCAGCTGTCCGACCTTGCCGATGCCGCCCTCGGGGCGGCACTGGAGGTCGCTGTGGCCAACGTCTGCAAGGGTGATCCGCCGCCGCGACTGGCCGTCATCGCGATGGGCAAATGCGGTGCGCGGGAACTCAATTACGTCAGCGACGTCGATGTCATCTTCGTCGGTGAGGATGCCGACCCCGTGACCACCCGGGTGGCGGGGGAGATGATGCGGCTGGCCTCGGAGGCCTTCTTCGAGGTGGACGGTGCGTTACGACCCGAAGGCAAGGCCGGCGCACTGGTGCGCACGCTGGACTCCCATATCGCCTACTACCAGCGGTGGGCGAAGACCTGGGAGTTCCAGGCGCTACTCAAGGCGCGGGTGTGCGTCGGCGACCCGGAACTGGGACGGCGTTATATCGACGCGCTCATGCCGATGGTCTGGACCGCCTGCGAGCGTGAGGATTTCGTCCCCGAGGTGCAGGCCATGCGGCGGCGGGTGGAGTCGCTGGTACCGGCAGACGTCCGGGAACGGGAACTCAAGCTGGGCGCCGGAGGACTGCGCGATGTCGAATTCGCCGTTCAGCTGCTGCAACTGGTGCACGGCCGCACCGACGAGTCGCTCCACGTCGCCTCCACGGTGGATGCCCTCGCCGCACTGGGCGCGGGCGGATACGTGGGCCGCGACGACGCGGCCAACCTCACCGCCTCATATGAGTTCCTCCGGTTGCTCGAACACCGGCTGCAGATCCAGCGCCTCAAGCGGACCCATCTGCTGCCCGCGCCCGACGATGACGAGGCGATGCGATGGCTGGCGAGGGCGGCCCACGTCCGGCCGGACGGAACCCATGACGCGCTGGGCGTTCTGCGCGAGGAACTCAAGCGGCAGAACGTCCGGGTGTCCAGGCTGCACGCCAAGCTCTTCTACCAACCGCTGCTGGAGTCGGTCGGTCCCTCGGTGGGCCTGACCCAGCTGTCGGCCGAGGCGGCCGAAAGGCAGCTCGCCGCATTGGGTTACGAGGGCCCGCAGAGTGCGCTGACACACCTGGGCGCCCTGGTGAACTCCAGCGGCCGCCGCGGCCGGGTGCAGGCGGTGCTGCTGCCCCGGCTGTTGGACTGGCTGTCCGACACCCCCGACCCGGACAGCGGTCTGCTGGCCTACCGGCGGATCAGCGAGGCGCTGGCCGACCAGCGCTGGTTTCTGAGCACGTTGCGTGACGAGGGCGCCGTCGCCAAGCGCCTGATGCGGGTGCTGGGCACGTCGGCGTTCGTGCCCGATCTGCTGATGCGCGCACCCGAGGTGATCCAGTCCTACGCCGACGGGCCGGCCGGACCCAAGCTGCTCGACGTCGAGCCGGACGGCGTGGCGCGGGCACTGATCGCGTCGGCGGGCCGTCACCACGACCCGGCCCGCGCGATCGCCGCCGCACGGACGCTGCGACGTCGCGAACTGGCCCGGGTGGCCTCGGCGGATCTGCTCGGGTTGCTCGATGTCGAGCAGGTCTGCACGGCGCTCAGCGAGGTGTGGGTGGCGGTGCTGCAGTGCGCCCTGGACGCGGTGACGCGGGCGAGCACCCCGCCGGACGGGTCGGCACCCGCGGCCATCGCGGTGATCGGGATGGGCCGGCTCGGCGGCGGGGAGCTGGGGTACGGCTCGGATGCCGACGTGATGTTCGTCTGTGAGCCCGCCGACGGCGTCGACGAGACGCGCGCGGTGAAGTGGTCTGTCTCGGTCGCCGAGCAGGTGCGGGCTTTGCTCGGCTCGCCGAGCGACGACCCGCCGCTGGAGGTCGACGCCAACCTGCGCCCGGAGGGCCGCAACGGACCGCTGGTGCGCACGCTCGCCTCCTACGGCGCCTACTACGGGCAATGGGCGCAACCGTGGGAGGTGCAGGCGCTGCTGCGTGCCCGCCCGGTCGCCGGCGACGCCGATCTGGGTGTGCGGTTTCTGGCTATGGCTGATCGGATCCGCTATCCCGACGGCGGAATATCGCCGGAGGCGGTGCGCGAGATCCGACGGATCAAAGCCCGGGTTGACGGCGAGCGGCTGCCCCGCGGCGCGGACCCCAACACCCACACCAAACTGGGCAGGGGCGGCCTCGCCGACGTCGAATGGACCGTTCAGCTGCTTCAGCTTCGGCATGCCCACGAGGTTCCCGCGCTGCACAGCACCGCCACGCTGGCGGCGCTGGACGCGGCCGGCGAAGCAGGTCTCATCCCCGAGACCGATGCCGCCCAGTTGCGCGAGGCCTGGCTGACCGCGACGCGGGCTCGCAACGCCCTGGTTCTGGTACGCGGCCGCCCCACCGACCAGCTGCCCGGGCCCGGCCGCCAGCTCAATGCGGTCGCCTCCGCGGCCGGCTGGCCCGACGGCGACGGCGGGGCGTTCCTGGACAACTATCTGCGCGTCACTCGACGGGCCAAAGCCGTCGTGAACAAAGTGTTCGGGAGCTGAGGTGGACGCTGAGGTGGACTTCGACATCGAGTTGATCGGCGAGCGGGAGTACGAGGAGCTGCACAGCCGTTACGCCCCGCTGGCCACCGCGATCCGCGAACTGATGCAGGCCAGCCTGCACACCGCCGTTGACGCCGAGACCGCCCGCTCAGCGACCGCCGCCATCGAGTCGGTGACCGCGACGCTGAACCGCGACCAGCGCATGCGGACCGGGTGGGCGATGCGGCACGAGGCCACCGGCCTTCCCGTGGTGTGGTCGAATCCGGCTGTGGGAGTTCGTAATCCGCTCGCGCCCCCGATGCAGGTTCACCACGATCCCGATGGCACGGCCCGGAGCGAGTTCACCCTCGGCGGCGTGTACGAGGGACCACCGGGACTGGTGCACGGCGGTATCTGCGCGCTGGTCCTGGACCAGCTGCTCGGTGAGGTGGCGACCAGGGCGCTGACCGAGCCGAGGTTCACCGGCACCATCTCGCTTCGATACCTGCGCGGCACCCCGCTGGGACCGCTGCGGGCCGAGGCCCGCATCGACCGCGTGGAGGATCACAAGACCTACGCCCGCGGCGTGATCAGCGACAGTCAGGGACCTACGGTCGAGGCCGACGGGGTGTTCATCACACCGGCCTGGGCGAGGGATGAGCAATGAAGTTCTACGTCAGCAGCGCGTTTCTGGACATCGGCGAGATCGTCGATATCGCCAAGGCCGCAGACGATCTCGGATACGAGGGCATGGCGATTCCCGACCACGTGGTGAACCTGGAGACGCTGGCGACCCCGTACCCGTACACCCCCGACGGCCAGCGTCGCTGGCAGCCCTTCACCGACTGGCCAGACCCCTGGGTGCTGGTAGGGGCGCTTTCCCAGGCGACCCGGCGGCTGAAGTTCGTGACGACCGTTTACATCCCGGCGATGCGCGACCCGTACTCGGCGGCCAAAGCGATCGGCACCGCGGCATGTCTGTCCGGCGGCCGGGTCGAACTCGGCGTGGGAGTGGGCTGGTGCGAGGAGGAGTTCGACCTGCTTGGCCAGCAGTTCGCCCGGCGCGGCCGGCGCACCGACGAGATGCTGGAACTGATGAAGGCGCTCTGGCAGCCGGGCTGGACCGAATTCGACGGCGATTTCTACCGCACTCCCCGGCTCGAGATGACCCCGAGTCCGCCGCCGATCCCGATCTATGCCGGCGGACTGTCCGAAGTCGCGCTGCGCCGGGCGTCCCGCAACGACGGCTGGATCGGGGATCTGATCGGCCTGGACCAGGCGATCGCCTCGGTGGAGCGGATCCGGGCGCTGCGGGCCGAACGTGGTTTGGGAATGGACGGTTTCACCGTCATCACGCCACTGGTCGACGCCTTTCTTCCGGAGCACTTCGAACGCGCCTCCGCCGCCGGGATCACCGCCGTGCTGACCATGCCCTGGATGTTCTACTCCGGTCCCGCCGCCACGGCGGCTGAGAAGGTCGACGGTATGAGGCGCTTCCGGGCGGACCTCAAACTGGACGGCTGAGGACGGATTTCCTCAGCCCTTGCCCCGGTCAGCTCTTGTCCGGGTGCCCGTCGAGCACCCCGAGAATGGCCCCGATGTCATGGCCGCGCTCGACCGGATGACGTAGCGGGCGGTCGGGGTGGACGCGATACGAGTTCCGCCGGCCGTCGCGCTGGCGCTCCAGGTAGCCGGACTCCACGAGGTCGCTGACGATTCGCTGCGCCGCACGCTCGGTGACACCGACCCGCTCGGCCACATCGCGCAGCCGGAGGCCGGGATCGCGGGCGATGCAGACCAGTGCGTGGGCGTGGTTGGTCAGGAAGGTCCACTGACTCGTGCTCATACCATAAGTCTAGTTTTTCCGGCCGAACCCCGATCCCATTTGAAATCGGAATCCTGATTCAGGATGCTTGACATACGCAATACAACATACGTAATCTGAATCGCATGTTGGGACTCGAGAGTGCACTGGCGGCGGCGATGCTGATCCTTCCGGCCCTGACCGCCACCGCAGCGTTTGTGTTCGGCCGTCGTTCCCCGCGCAGGATCGGTCAGGCCGGAGCGATGGTGGCCGGCGCGGCGTTCCTCGGCGCCGTCGCACTGTGCGCCGCATCCGGGCGGGGCCACTCGGTGTCGTGGAAACTGCTGGGTGCCGAGTTCGGGCTCGACCGGCTCTCGGCCGTGCTCCTGCTCCTGGTGTTCGGGGTCAGCGCCATCGTCCAGGCCTACGCCGTGCGGTACCTCGCCGGCGACCCGCGCGCCTACTGGTTCGTCGGGGGAGCGGGCCTGCTCACCGCCGCGTCCGCCGGCCTCACCACCGCTTCGACCTTGGTGACGCTGGCTCTGTGCTGGACCCTGGCCGGTGTCGCGCTCTGCCTGCTGCTGGGCACCTACTGGCACCTCCCGGCAGCCCGCGACGGGGTCCGGCGCACCGCCATCGCCTTCGGGCTCGGTGATCTGGCCCTGTGGGCCGGGGTGGCGGTCGCCTCCGCCACCTGGGGCCGCATCGACCTGCAGAGCGGCGCGGGCGGCGAACTCGCCGGGGCGGTCCCTGCGGTGCTCGGGGTGCTGGTCGTCATCGCCGCACTGTCCCGGTCGGCTCAGATCCCGTTCCATCGATGGCTGCCCGCCACCCTGGCCGCTCCCACCCCGGTCTCGGCGCTGCTGCACGCCGGGGTGGTCAACGCCGGCGGGATCCTGCTGATCCGGTTGGCCCCGCTGTCCTCCGACGACCTGGCCAGGGCGCTGACCATCGGCGCGGGTGCAGCCACCATGGCTTACGGCGCCGTCGTCATGCTGGTCAAGCCGGACGTCAAGGGCGCACTGGCGCACTCCACCACCGCCCAGATGGGCTTCATGATCCTCACCTGCGGCCTGGGACTGTGGGCCGCGGCGGTGATCCATCTGGTGGCGCACGGCTTCTACAAGGCCACCCTGTTCCTCTCCTCGGGTTCAGCGATCGCCGCCCGGCGGCGTCACGAATCCCTCCCGCCGGCACGGCGGACGGGCCGCGGTGTGGCTCTACTCAACGGCGCCGCGGCCGTGGCTCTGCCGAGTGTGGCGCTGGCGGCGGCGGTCTCGCTGATTCCGCTCGCCCCGGGCGAACACGCGGCCGAACAGGCGCTGCTCATCTTCGCCTGGGTCACCGGTGCGGCTGCGACCTGGGGATGGCTTGGGCGCCGTCCCGGTCCGGGCGGGCTGACGGCGGCCGCGGCCTTCCTCATTCCGGCCGCGATCGCCTACGTCGCGGTCATCAACACCGTCAGTGGCTTCCTCGCCCCGGCCCTGCCGGCCGAAACGCTGCCGGTCGCGGCGGTGTGGGCGATCACGGCGGCTGCAGCACTGGCACTGGGCGCCCTCGCGCTGACCCGCTGGGCTTCCGCAGCGGAACCGCTGCGCCGAGCCATCTACGCCAACGCCCTTGCCGCCGGGCACATCCCGGCTCACCACTCGTCGCCAGTCCTACCGACAGGAGCCCGTCTGTGACCGCTACAACCATCGACATCGACACCCGGCGCGCCCGGCTGCGGGCGGAGGTGAATCTCGCCGCCCGGGTGCTGCCCACCCACTACCCGCTGGAGACCTTCATCGCGGTCAACCCACTGGCCGGAATGGAGGGGATGCCCTTCGAGCAGGCGCTCCGGCGGGCCGGCGACCTCTACGGGATGCCGGGCACGCTCGGCGAGAACGCCTTCCGCAAGATCTACGCCGAGGGCCGGATCACCAGCGCCGACCTGGACCGCGCACTGTCCTGGCGTTATCCGAACCTCTCTTCTGAGCCCGAACTGCGGATCGGTGGCCGGCTGGTCAGTCCCCTGGAGCTGCTGCGGACTGACATGCTGCATGGCCTGGCGGGGCCGAAACCGAAGCGGCGCTTCATGACCCGCTCCGAAGAGGTCGCGAGTGAGGTAGCCGAGGCCGTCGATGCGCAGACCTCCAAATGGTGCGCGGCGTTCTTCGGCGGGGCGGCATGGCCGATGCCCGGCCGGGACGGCGGTTTCTACGCGGCCTGGCGGGCGCTGGCGCCGTCGGACCGCACCATGCCGAGGCCGGTGCGCAAAGCGCTGCGGGGCACCGCCGAGCGCGCCGATGACGCGATGCTGTCCGCGCTGTCGAGGCTCGGTGTCGACGACGACGCGCGTATCGCCTACCTGCAGGCTCACCTCACCCGCATGCCCGGCTGGGCGGCGCACGTGCAGTGGTGCGCCGGCCGCGGTAGTGGGATCGACGTCGCCGACTATCTGGCGATGCGGCTCACCTACGAGGCGACGCTGTTGGCACACCACGACGGCAACGACGGCCCGGTGGGTGAGGACCGCGGCGCCGAACTCCCCTCGGCGCGCGAACGCGCGGCGTATCTGGTCAAGGCCCTCGGGGCGACGTCGCCCGGTGACACCGAGATCGCAGCAGCCGCCAGGGTGCTTACCGCACTGCCGGTCACCGCACGGGAGGTGTTGTGGCAGAACGCTTTCGAGCTGCACTATCGGGAGGCGCTGCTGACGGATCTTGCGGCACCGGTACGCGGCGTTCCGGCCGGTCCGGTGCACACCCAGCTGGTCAGCTGCATCGACACCCGCTCGGAGGGGCTGCGGCGGCACCTGGAGTCGATCGGCGGGTACGAGACCCTCGGCTTCGCCGGGTTCTTCGCCGTCGCGATCAGATACACCGATGTCCTGGGCGGGGACTCCAAAGACCTCTGCCCGGTGCTGATTTCGCCCAACCACGACATCGCCGAGCAGCCGGCGCCGGATGCCGAGCAGGCCGTGGCGCGCGAGATCGCAGGGGCCGCCGGCATGGCCGGCGCGGAGGCTGCGTTCCACGCCGCCAAAGAGGCCTTCGCCGCACCGTTCACCCTCGCGGAGGCGGCCGGGTGGGCGGCGGCGCCGTTGGCCGCGGCCAAGACGCTGGCGCCGGCGGTCAGCACCGGGCTTCGGCGCCGGCTGCGTGACATGATCGCGCCACCGGCACCGACGGTGATCGGCCTGGAGACCATGCCCGACCAGGAGCAGGTGCTGTTCGCGCAGGTCGCGCTGACCACCATGGGTCTGACCCGCGACTTCGGCCGGCTGGTGGTGCTCTGTGCGCACGGCAGCAGCACCGAGAACAACCCCTACCAGGCCTCGCTGGATTGCGGCGCCTGCGGTGGGCAGGCCGGTGCGCCCAACGCGCGCACCGCGGTCGCAATCCTCAACCGGCCGCAGGTGCGTGCCGGGCTGCGCAGCCTGGGTATCGACATCCCCGACGCGACATGGTTCGTGGCCGCCCAGCACGACACCGCCCTCGACCGCGTCACCCTGCTGGACCGCCACCTGATTCCGGTCGAGTACGACGATGACGTCGAGCGCCTGGACAGCGATCTGAGGAAGGCCGGTGCCGCCCTGGCCGCCGAGCGCTGCCCGGTTCTACCGGGTGCGGGCCGGGGGATCACACCCGGCGGTGCGGCGCGCCATGTCGCCAACAGGTCGGCTGACTGGGCGCAGGTCTACCCCGAGTGGGGACTGGCCGGGAATGCCGCCTTCATCGTCGCGCCGCGCTCGGTGACCCGTGGAATCGACCTCGGCAGAAGGACCTTCCTGCACTCCTACGAAGCCCAGGTGGACACCGACGGCTCCGCGCTGGAGACGATCCTCACCGCGCCGCTGGTGGTCGCTCAGTGGATCAACTGCCAGTACTACTTCTCCACGGTGGCTCCGCAGGTGTTCGGTGCCGGGACCAAGACGATCCACAACGTGGTGGGAGGAGTCGGGGTGATCGCCGGCCACTCGGGCGATCTGCAACTCGGGCTGCCCTGGCAATCGGTCAGCGACGGCCGCCGGCTGCTGCACGAGCCGTTGCGCCTGCTCGGTGTGGTCCAGGCCCCGCTGGAACGCATCGACATGATCGTCGAGCGCAACCCGGTGCTGCAGCAGCTGTTCGGTAACGACTGGGTTGCCCTGGTGGCCCGGGAGAGCACCGAGCAGCCGTGGCAGCGCTGGACCAGGGCCGGATGGCGACCCTGGACCCAAACATCAAGTACCGCAAACACACCGGATGAGGAGATGGTTCCATGACTGCACCCACGTCACTGCCGACGCTGACCAAGATGACCAAGATCGAAGTCGTCGTTCCTGGAAGCGAGGCGCCAGCTGTGCGCGAGCTCATCCAGAGCGTCGGCGCCACCGGATACACCAGCCTTTCGGGTGTCTCCGGGCTCGGCCACCACGGCTACCACCAGGGCAGGCTGCTGTTCAACCAGCAGGCCACCCTGGAACTGATCATCACCGTTGTGCCCGACGGGAAGACCGACGCCCTGCTGGCGGGTCTGCGCCCGCTACTCGACGCCTCGTCCGGGGTGATGTTCGTGACCGAGACGTTCGTCAGCCGGCCCGACTACTTCAGCTGAAGAAAAGAAGAGAGGAAATCCTGATGTCGACAACGGCAACCACCGCAACCGCGGACCCGCTGATCGCCTGGCAACGGCTGCGCGCCGGGGCCGCACGGCCGGGGGCTGACGGCCGACACGCCGCGGACACCGATGAGCGGCCCGTCGCGGCGGTGTTCCGCTGCGCCGATACCGGTGTGTCCAGCGAGCTGGTCTTCGGTCAGGAACGGGGATCGCTGATCGACGTGAGCACCTGGGGGCACGTCCTTGACAGCGGCGTGATGGGGGCCCTCGAATACGCCGTGGAGGTCGAGCAGGTGCCGCTGATCGTGGTCCTCGGCCACCCGGAATGCTCGGCGATGTCCGCCGCGATGCGTGCCTGGACCGACGCCTCGATGCCGGAGGGGAGTACCCGTACCGTCGTCGAGCACGTGATCGGGTCCATCGTTCACCGCGGTGTGGCGGGTGGCTCCATCGGGGAGGTGACCGCCGCGCATATCGTCGAAACCGGACTGGCGATGCTGGAACGTTCCCCGGTGATCGCGCGCCGGGTCGACGAGGGGCGCTGTGCGATCGTCTGTGCCACGACCGATTCCAGCGGCGGCCGGATCACGGTGCACGCCACCGTCGGAGCTGTTGGCGAAGTGGACGACACGCTGATGGAGTGCGTCTGAATCAGTTCGCCGGCGGCGGGGGCGGCCCAACCGGAGACTCCGCCGACAGCGGGGCCTCGGCACTCTCGGGAAGATTGGCAGGCGGGGTGGCGGCCGGCGGGGCCGCGGGGGGTGCTGCATCGCCGGTGGCAGCCCCCGGCGGCGGGGCGGCGGGCGGCGCGGGGGGCGGATCGGCCGGAGCCGGTACGGCGGGCGGCGGGCCGATCCTGTTCAGCGTGAACGGAATCGACAGGCTTCCCGGCTTGGCACCGCAGGCGCCTTTGCTGTTGATGCTGGCGACTACCAATTCGTATGATCCGATTCACAAACGGATGCGCCTGGGCTACGAGCCTGTTAAAGCTGATGA
>JAPOHV010000154.1 GCA_029979305.1 Mycobacteriaceae bacterium
GCACGCAACCTCAAGCACCGCTTCGGCCTGGTCATGACCGTCATCGGATATGCCGTCACCACGGTGGGTTTCGGCATGATGATCAACCCCACGTGGGCTTCGCTGCCCGGATACCTCTTCATCGGCCTGGTGGTCGGTTTCATCGTGCTGCTCAGCGGGCCGATGCCGGCGCTGACACCGATCCTGCCCACGCTTTCGGTCTTCGTGGTCACCCTGCTGGCCACCTGGTTCGTCGCCGACACCGCCAACGACGGCCTGGAGCGGGTGATCAGCCCCGCCCTCGTGGCTCTACTGCCCGGTATGGCATTGACCACCGGGGCGATGGAACTGGCTGACTCCCAGATCATTTCGGGATCCAGCCGGATGATGTACGGGATATCGCAGCTGGCGCTGATGGTGTTCGGCGTCATCATGGGCGTGCACATCGCCGGGCAGGTGGCGCCCCAGGCGCCCTCGGCGCAGATGGGCGCGTGGTCGCTGTACGTGTCGATCGTCGTCGTCGCCGTCGGCCTGACGTTCTATCTGTCGGCCCCGCCCGGATCGCTGTTCTGGCTGATGGCCGCCATCGCCATCGCGATACTCGGACAGCGGGCGGCACAGCACTTCGTGACGGCCTCGCACTCCGGCTTCGTCGGGGCCATCCTGTCGGTGGTCTTCGCCATGCTGGCCACCCGGGTCAAGACCGCGCCGCCCGCAGTGGTGATGCTGCTCGCGTCGTTCTGGTCGCTGGTTCCCGGAGCGACGAGCTTCATGTCGGTGAGCCAGGCCGCCACCGGAGGCAACGCCGACGTGGCCAGCATGAGCCAGGCCGGGGCCGCCGTCGTCTCCATCGCGCTGGGCACCCTGGTCGGCTGGAGCCTCTTCAGCGCCATCGACAACCACTTGCCGTGGTCGAAATTAGCGGCCGCAGCGCGGTGAGGTAGCTTCGCCAGCGTGGAGGGCCTCAACCACGACATGACGGCGGTCGCCGCCTGGATGTCGCAGCAAGGCCTGGGCGAGGGTCCGATCACCGGCGTCAGCGAGATCACCGGCGGAACGCAGAACATCATGCTGCGGCTGCACAGGTCCGGCCGCGAGTATGTCTTCCGCCGCGGCCCGCGGCACCTGCGCCCGGTGAGCAATTCGGTGATCCTGCGCGAGACGCGGGTGCTGCGCGCGCTGGCCGGCACCGACGTCCCGCACGCCGGGCTTATCGCGGTGTGCGAGGACACCTCGGTGCTCGGCCCCTCGGCAACAGACGGCGCCGTCTTCTATCTGATGGAACCGGTGGACGGTTTCAACGCGGGAGCGGGACTGCCCGCGCTGCACGCCGCCGATGCGGGGGTCCGCCACGCCATGGGCCTGTCGATGGCCGATGCGGTGGCCCGGCTGGGCGCCCTGGACTACCGTGCGGTGGGCCTGGGTGACTTCGGTAAGCCTGAGGGCTTCCTGGAACGCCAAGTGCCGCGGTGGCTTTCGGAACTGGAGAGCTACTCGGGCTTCGAGAACTACACAGGCCCCGACATCGGCGACGTCGACGCCGTCGCGACCTGGCTTCGCGACAATCAGCCGTCGACGTTCTCCCCGGGCATCATGCACGGCGACTACCACGCCGCCAATGTGATGTTCGCCCCCACCGGGCCCGACGTGGTGGCGATCGTCGATTGGGAGATGTGCACGATCGGCGACCCTTTGCTGGACCTGGGCTGGATGCTGGCCACCTGGTACCGGCCCGGCCACGAACCGGTGCTGCCCAACGAGCTGATGAGCGCGGGCGGGCTGGCCACCCCCGAGGAGTTGGTGGCCCGCTACGCCGCCAACACCAACCGCGACCTGTCGCACATCGACTGGTATGCGGTGATGGCCTGCTTCAAGCTCGGCATCATTCTGGAGGGCACCAATGCCCGCGCCGCTGCGGGCAAGGCGCCCAGGGAGATCGGCGATGTTCTGCACACCGCGACCGTGCGGCTCTTCGAGCGTGCGGCGGCGATCATGGAGGGAGCCTGAGTGATCGACTTCGAGGTACCGGCCGAACTGGCGGCGCGGCGTGACCGGATCCGGGAGTTCGTCGCCGAGGCGATCGTGCCCTTCGAACGCGATCCACGGCTGACCCGGCACGGTCCCAACGAGGAACTCCGCACCGAAATGGTGGGGCTGGCGCGCGAGGCGGGCCTTCTCACAGTGCAGGCGCCGCGCCGCTTCGGCGGATGGGAGCCCAACCACCGCGAGCAGGCGGTGCTGTTCGAGGCGGCGGGCTGGTCGACGCTGGGACCGGTGGCGATGAACTGCGCCGCCCCCGACGAGGGCAACATGTATCTGCTCTCCAAGATCGCCGACGAGGCTCAGTCCGAGGAGTTCCTGGTGCCCGTGATCGACGGGCGGCAGCGTTCGGTGTTCGCGATGACCGAACCCGGCGGTGCGGGCTCAGATCCCGACCAACTCAAGACCGAGGCAACATTCGACGGCAGCGAATACGTCATCAACGGCCGAAAGTGGCTGATCACCGGTGCCGACGGCGCGCGCACCTGGATCATCATGGCCCGGGTGGCGCCGAACAGCCACAACGGCGGGGGCCCGACGCTGTTCCTCTGCGACGGACGCACTCCCGGGATCGAACTCGAACGGGTGATGGACACCATGGACCGCAACTACGTGCAGGGGCACGGCGTGGTGCGGTTCGACAACCTGCGACTGCCCGCCTCGGCGGTGCTCGGCGAGGTCGGCCAGGCGCTGCGTTACGCCCAGATGCGACTGGCGCCCGCGCGGCTCACCCATTGCATGCGCTGGCTGGGGGCGGCATCTCGGGTGCAGTCGATCGCGGTTGAACATGCCCGCACCCGCACCGCGTTCGGTAAGCCGTTGGGTGAGCATCAGGGTGTCGGTTTCATGCTGGCGGACAACGAGATTGCGATGCAGCAGTGCCGGCTGGGGATCTGGTGGGCGTGCTGGACGCTGGACACCGGAGCGAAGGGCCGCCACGAGAGTTCGATGGTCAAGGCCCACGTCTCAGAGGAACTGTTCAAGGTCGCCGACCGCTGCGTGCAGATCCTCGGCGGCATGGGCATCTCCGACGAGACCCCGGTCGGCATGATCTTCTCCGACATGCGCGCCTTCCGGCTCTATGACGGGCCCACCGAGGTGCACAAGTACGCGATCGCCCGCCAGGTGCTGCGGGAGCCCCGATGACCGTCCTGGATTCCTTTCGTCTCGACGGCAAGGTCGTCATCGTCACCGGAGCCTCGTCGGGCCTCGGCGTCTCGTTCGCGCAGGGGTTCGCCGAGGCCGGCGCCGATCTTGTGCTCGGGGCGCGGCGGGTGGCGAAGATGGCCGACACCGCCGCGCTGGTGGAACGGGCCGGCCGGCGGGTTCACCTGCGACAGACCGACGTCGCCGATCCCGAGCAGTGCCGTCAGTTGGTGGACGCCGCGATGGCCGAGTTCGGCCGGGTCGACGTGCTGATCAACAACGCCGGGGTGGGAACCGCCGTGCCGGCCTCCCGGGAGACCCCCGAGGAGTTCCGCGCTGTCGTCGACGTCAACCTCAACGGCTCGTACTGGATGGCCCAGGCATGCGGGCGGGTGATGGGGCCGGGCAGTTCGATCGTCAACATCGCCAGCGTGCTCGGCCTGACCACCGCCGGGTTGCCGCAGGCCGCCTACAGCGCGTCCAAGGCCGCGGTGATGGGCCTGACCCGGGACCTGGCCCAGCAGTGGAGCGGCCGCAAGGGCATCCGGGTCAACGCGCTGGCGCCGGGCTTCTTCGCCAGCGAGATGACCGACGAACTCAAACCCGGCTATCTCGACGGCCTGATGCCGCGGATCATCATGGGACGGCTCGGCGACGCGGCGGAACTGGCGGCCACCGCGGTGTGGCTGGGCCCGCCGGCCGCCGGCTACGTCACCGGTCAGACCGTCGTCGTCGACGGCGGTCTGACCATCGCTTAGCGGGCCTGCTCCGGCGCTGGGTACCCTCGGCGATGTGAGCGTGGGAGAAGAAGTCCAGAATTCGCTGAATCACTGGAGCGCCCAGCAGTGGCGGCAGTCGATGTGGCATGCCACCGCGGCGCTCGAGGAGACCGCGGCCAAGCGGCACCCCTCGCTGGATCCGGCCGCGCGGTTCAAGCAGACCGTCCGCGAGGACGTCGACGTGTTCGGCGCCATGGCCGGGGCGGAGATCGACTTCATCACCTCGCGGCTGCCGGTGCCGGTCGAAAGCGACCAGCACGACCGGCGGCCCGACATCGCCGACGTGCTCTACGCCGTGCACCGCTATCTGCACGACGACGAGTCGGCGATGCCGGCCGGCTGCGAGATCGCCCCGCACGCCCAAGGGGTACCGCTGTTCGACATCCACAGCGGCCGGCTGTGGCTGCGCGCCTCGGCCGCCCTAGGCCTGCTGGCCATCGCGGTGTTCTCCCCCGAGAACAAGGGCGAGCCGATCGGTGAGGACTACCACCTGGGCTGGAAGCAGCACATCTTCCACGTCTGTGGCTGGTGGGGGTGGCGGGATCACTTCCGTGAGATCGTCCGCAACGAGGCGGTCCCCCGCTACGAACTCGATTTCGGCGCCGAATGGGAGGTCTGGGGCCCGGTCAGCTGACCCTGCCTCACCCCGAATTCACACCAACCGGCGGTTAGGGGTTGCGCTGCCGCCCCGGCGAGGTTAGATTTCCTCAGAATTTACTCATCCTGTTGTCAGGCAAACTTCAGAGGGGACTCCATCCATGACCACAGCACGTTCGCTCCGGACCAGCGGAGCAGCGCTCGCCGGTGTCGCCGCACTGGCAGTTACGGCTCCATGCGTCGTTTCCGGCCAGATCGCCGGTTTGCCGTCGGCTCTCAGTATCTCCAAAGCCGAGTACAAGCTGGCGGCCATCAGCGACATCGACTTTCAGCAGATCGCCGTTGCGGCAGCCTCCGGCTTCGGTGGGCTGCTCGGCCCGAGCGACCCGTACTACCCGGGCGAGTTCAACAACGATGCCCTGGTGACGGGGCCGGCCGGGGTCGCCTACTACCTCATCGACACCGCAGGTTTCGTACCGATGAACCTGGATCGCTACTTCTTCGAGGTGGGCAGCAGGGGATCCAACGCGATCACCTCCGGTCTGGGCGCCGTCGCCTACGTGGGCGCGGGCTCGGTGTTCGGCGTGGATTCGCCGGTCACCCAGTTGGTCAAGTCCTTCGTCAGCGGGGGCGGCACCGGAGCCGGCTTCGACCTGGGCACCGCGATCGTCGCGCTGACCGCGAGCATCCCGGTGATCGGCGACCTCGCCAGCATCTATTTCACCGGAACCATCCCGGGTGACACGACCGCCTACGGCACGGGCCTGTCCGGCTTGGTCACCTATGCCACCAACAAGCTGCTGCCGGGCGTCGGCGGGCTGATCCAGAACCTCGACCTCAACGGTCTGATCACCACGATCACCGGCCTGATCAGCACCATCACCGGCGGCAACGGGATCCGGCCGTGGCACTCCGAGGGCTCCGATTCGGATTCCGAGGGCTCCGACGACGCTGACTCCGAGTCCGAGACCGACGAGTCCGAGTCCGAGCATTCGGCGCAGAGCCAGCCGGCCGCCGCGGTGGCTGCCCGGGTGCGGGCCAAGCTGTCCGCCAAGGCCCCGGCCACAGTGCCGGCCGCCGCTGCCGCCGCCGGCTCCGAGACCGTGACCGCGAAGGACGCGGTGGAGGCTCCGGAAGCCACCGAGGCGCCCGAGACGCACGTGGCGGAGGCCGAGACGCACGAGGCGGAGTCCACCCAGGGCACCGAGACGCACGAGGCGGAGGCCGCCGAGGCCCCCGAGACGCACGCGTCCGATGCGGCGGGTTCCAGCACGTCTCCGGCGGCTCCGAAGGCCGTCGAGGGCACCGCGGTCGCCAAGTCGAAGAGCCCGTCGCTGGGCGCGGCCCCGAAGACTCCGCGTCGGGTCGCAGCGGCAGTGCGCGGGCTGGCTCCGAAGTCGACCCAGACGCCGCATAGCGTGCGGCGGGGCAAGCTGAGCCGCGCCGCGGGCTGACCCGCAGCTGGAAAATGCCGGCTCCCGATCTCCCGGGAGCCGGCATTTTTCTGCTCGGGCCAAGGCGTTTCGGCCTCGCCAGGCCCCGGCGCGGCGTTGAATGAGCCCACTGTTCGGCCAGAGTTCGCGAGGGCGCGTGGAGCTTGATAACAACACCGGCCCGCCGGCGTCGGCCTTCGACGCGGCGGTCGATGCGGTCCGGTCCGGACAGCGCGACCTCGACTCGGCGGTCACCGGACTGATCGGCCGGCTGACCGACCGGGAGTTGCTGTGGCTTCTCGACGGTGACCTGCGGATCCTGACCGGGCTGCGGCAGATGTCCCAGCGGTACAACAAGGTTCCGTTCGAGGCGGGCCGCATCGACCGGCTCGGCATTCCCGGAGTCCAGTTCACCGACGGCCCGCGCGGTGTGGCGCTGGGAGCATCGACCGCCTTCCCGGTGGCGATCGCCCGCGCCGCGACGTGGGATCCCGACCTCGAGCGGGCCGTCGCCGGCGTCATCGCCGCGGAGGCGAGCGCGCAGGGCGCCAACCTCTGGGCCGGCATCTGCATCAACCTGGCCTACTCCCCCGGCTGGGGCCGGGCGCAGGAGTCCTACGGTGAGGACCCGCTGCTGCTCGGGGCGATGGGGGCCGCCGCTGTGGCGGGCGCCAACCCCTGGTTGATGTCGTGCGTGAAGCACTTCGCGCTGAACTCGATGGAGGAGGCGCGGTTCCGAGTCGACGTCCGGGTCGATGAGGATGTAC
>JAPOHV010000174.1 GCA_029979305.1 Mycobacteriaceae bacterium
CAAGTACGGCTGGACCGACGTCGCCCGATTCGCCGCGCTGGGTATCCCGGCGGTGAACTACGGCCCCGGCGACCCCAACTTCGCCCACCGCCGCGACGAGCGCGTGGCGGTCGCGCAGATCGCCGCGGTGACCGCCACTCTGCGCCGATACCTCGGCGGGTAGCTACTGCCCCTGGCCCAGGGAGTAACCCGGCTCGCCGTTCGAAGCCGCACAGCCCCTCGGCCTCAGCCGGCGGCGGATTCGGCCTGTTCAGCGGCATCACACGCGGACCCGGCCAGGCCCAGGGCGGCGAACTCATCCGACGCGCGGGCCAGGCCGGTGGTGTCCCCGGCGGTGAGCGCTCGAGCGTGCGCCAGTACCGCCCGGGTGTACACGCAGTCCACCTCTGCGGCGATCGGGGCCAGTCCCGCGGCCGCGCGCCGATCGCCCAGCCGTGCCGCCTCATGCCACGTCCGCACGGCCACCGCGTACTGGCCGCCTCGCGCCGCCATCCGGGCCGCATCACGCGCGGCGGTGATCGCGGCCGGCCGGTCGCCGATGGTGGCCAGCCGCCACGCGCGCGCGACGCCGAGTTCGGGTGCGAACAGCGCCGACTTGGTGCCGTGCCGGGACTGGGCGCGACTCAGCGCGATGGCTGACGCCGCGATCTCGCCCCGGTGGGCCAGCGCAGTGGTCAGCAGCATCAACGCCAGCGGCCCCCAGGAGTACCCGGTGCGATCCAGCGTCGCCGCCGCGGGTTCGAGCAGCTCCACGGCCTCGGCGGCCTCGCCACGAGCCAGGTGCACGTGGGCCAGCAGCACCTCACCGATTGCGCGGCCGGGCTGGGCTAGTTCGGCGAAGTCGGTGAACCGCCGGGCGGTGTCGTAGGCGGCGTCGCTGCGGCCGTTCATCAGCAGCGCGGTGATCTCGGCGAGGCCGACGGTGAACCGCAGCAGGCCGGGATACTCGGAACCCAAAGCCCGGTCTACCAGCGGTGGGACGTCCTCAAGTCGTCCCATCCGCGCCGACGACAACGCCGCGGCACTGGCCGCCCACGCCACCGCCATCTCCGGGGCGTCCGGACGGGCCAGCACCTCACCGGCCGTCTCGAGTGCCCGACGCACGTTGCCGGCGTTCATCGCGAAGGTCGCCGACAGTGCATCCAGGGTGGCCCGCGATGAGGTTGTGCCCACCCGTTCGCGCACCGTCTGGAGGAACACCGCGGCCCGTTCGGGTTCCGACAACATCCAGAACTGGTTGGCCGCCCGCGGCAGCGCCCACGCCATCAGCTGCTCCTCGGACAGGCCGGCGGCGTCGACGGCGCCGAGCACCGAGTCGGCTTCGCGGCCGCGGCCCTGCCACGCCAGCGCGTAGCTCAGAGCCAGACGCGCGGCGAAATCGTCACCACCGCAACTCTCGCCGCGGTCCACCACTCCTTGAGCCAGCCGTTCGGCGAGGCCGAGGTCGCCGAGTCGCAGCGCCTCCTGAGCGGCGGCCACCACCGCGTCGCCGTCGATCGGGCCGTCACCCTGCAGCGTCAGTAGGATTCGGCCCAACCGGTCGGCGGGAGTGCGGTCCGGGCCGGTGGCCAGCCGCGCCGCGACCTCGGCGCGCAGCCGCTGCACCTCCGCTTTGTCCAGCCGGGGGGCGAGCCTCTCGAGGAAGAGCGGATGGCCGCTGTAGACGCGCTGCGCGCGGCAGTGGATCGCGCCGGATTCCTCCGCGGATGCCACAGTGGCCTCGCTGGTCAGAGCCGTCAGATCGGCGCGCGACAGCGGCTCGAACACGCACAGGTAGGCCAGCGTCGCGCGGACCGGACCGGACAGGTCCGCCAGGTAGCGGTCCACCGCCGCGGCCAGTGTCTCGTCGCTGCCGCCGGTCGCCATCAGCAGCCGCAGGTGCAGCGGATTGCCGGCACTGCGGCGATACAGCGTGGGAGCATCACCCCCGCCCGCGGCGGCCACCACCGCCGCGGTGTCATCGGCGTCGAACCCGATCACGTCGAAACGTTCCAGCAGGCCGTCATCCCACAGCGCTGTCACCACCTGCGGTGCGCGCAGGACCGATCGGACGGTGACGAGCAGGGGGTTGGAGCCCTGCTGGGCCAGGTGGTAGAGCAGGCTTGCGGACAGCGGGTCGAGTAGGCGGGCGTTGTCAACGATGATCGGTGCTGATTTCGTCTGCGCTGCAATGGAATCTGCGGCACGATCAATCATCACCGAGGGCTTGCCGACGTCCCCGAGTTCGGCGACCGGCCCGAAGGCGCCGAACGGCACCGACGACTGGGCGGCCGTCGCGATCACCCATAGCGGCTCGCCGCGGCCCAGCCGAGCGGCCGCCTGCGCCGCCAATGTGGACTTCCCGGCACCCTCACTACCGATCAGCACGACACCGGCGGGGTTCTTGTCGAGAACCTCCATTACACGGTCGGTCGCGTCGCGCTCGACGATCGGCCACTGCGACCACCGTTCAATCGCCATAGCGGGGACTCTATTTGGGCCCGGCAGGCTCTGGTTCAGGTTTCCCGGTCTAGGTCTGACGGTCTAGGTCTGACGTTCCCGGTTTGACGGTCTAGGTTTGACGCTGTGCCGACGCCACCGCCCGCAGAATGGGCGGTTTGCGTCTACTGCGCCGCCAGTCCGCGCCATCCCGAACTGCTGACCCTGGCCCGTCGGGTCGGAGAGGGCATCGCCGGGCGGGGCTGGACCCTGGTGTCCGGGGGTGGCAACGTCTCGGCGATGGGTGCGGTGGCAGCCGGGGCGCGCGCGGGCGGCGGTCGCACGGTCGGGGTGATCCCGAGGGCACTGGTACACCGCGAACTCGCCGACATCGAGGCCGATGAACTGATCGTGACCGACACGATGCGGCAGCGTAAACAGGTCATGGAAGATCGCAGCGACGCATTCCTGACCCTTCCCGGCGGTATCGGAACCTGCGAGGAGCTGTTCGAGACGTGGACAGCCGGGTATCTCGGAATGCACGCCAAACCGGTGGTCCTTCTCGACCCGGCAGGACATTACGACGGACTTCTGGCGTGGCTGTCGTCGCTGGTCTCCTCAGGCTACGTCGCGCAGGGCGCTCTGGACCGGCTGGTGGTGGTCACCGACGTCGACGCGGCGCTGTCGCTGTGCGAACCGCGTGCGGCGCTGACATGACGCAGATACCGCAGGAGAAGCCGGTCGGGCTGTTCGACCTGCTCACCCGGTTGCCGGCCGTGGTGATGGACGCTCCGATCGTGCTCCGCGGCGCACTGACCGGACTTCTTGTCACGCCGACATCGCGGACCTCGATCGGGAAGGTCTTCGGTGATCGTGCCGCGCGGCACGGCGACCGCGTATTCCTGCGCTTCGGCGAGCGGTCGATCAGCTACCGGGAGGCCAATGAGACCGCCAACACCTATGCGGCTGTGCTTGCCGGCAAGGGGGTTCGCCGCGGTGATGTCGTCGGGATCATGTTGCGAAACTCGCCGGACGCGGTGCTGACGATGCTGGCGGCGGTCAAATGCGGAGCTGTCGCGGGGATGATCAACTACAACCAGCGTGGCGACGTTCTGGCGCACAGCATCGGCTTGCTCGAGGCGAAAGTCATTGTTGCCGAGGAGGATCTTCTCGAACCGATCACCGACAGCGGTGCCGAGGTGGCCGATCTGTTGTCGATCGGCGAGCTCGCCTCCCTGGCCGAGGGCGAGCCGAGGGGTGATCCGCCATCTGTGTCGCAGGTTCAGGCCCGTGACACCGCGTTCTACATCTTCACCTCCGGCACCACCGGGCATCCGAAGGCGAGCGTGATGACGCACCAGCGCTGGCTTCGCGCGCTGGCCGGATTCAGCGGTCTGGGCGTGCGGTTGCGCGGCAACGACACGCTGTACTGCGCACTTCCGCTCTATCACAACAACGCGCTGACCGTCGCGCTGTCATCGGTGATAGACGCGGGCGCCACGCTGGCACTGGGTCGAACCTTCTCGGCATCGAAGTTCTGGGACGAGGTCATCGCAAACGATGCCACCGCGTTCATCTACATCGGCGAACTCTGCCGGTATCTGCTCAACCAGCCGCCCAAGCCGACCGACCGGGCGCATCGGGTGCGGGTGATCGTCGGCAACGGCCTGCGTCCTGACATCTGGGAGGAGTTCACCCGGCGATTCGGGATCAAGCGGGTGGTGGAGTTCTACGCCGCCAGCGAGGGCAACACCGCCTTCATCAACATCTTCAACGTTCCCAAATCGACCGGCATCAACCCGATGCCGCTGGCCTACGTCGCCTACGACCCCGAGACCGGCGAACCGGAACGCGACGAGCACGGCCGGGTACGCCGTGTGCCGTCCGGCGCCCCGGGGTTGCTGCTCAGTCCGGTCAGCCGGCTCTCCCCGTTCGACGGCTACACCGACAGTGCCGCGAGTGAGAAGAAACTGGTGCGCAACGCGTTTCGGGAGGGCGATGTGTGGTTCAACACCGGTGACGTGATGAGCCCGCAGGGGATGGGCCACGCCGCGTTCACAGACCGGCTCGGCGATACCTTCCGGTGGAAGGGCGAGAATGTCGCCACCACCGACGTGGAGGCCGCGCTTGCCGCCCACCCCTGTGTTCAGGAGTGCACGGTCTTCGGCGTCGAGGTACCGGACACCGGCGGCCGGGCCGGGATGGCGGCGGTCACACTGCGTGACGGGCAGCGGTTCGACGGCCGCTCGCTGGCCGCCACGCTCTACCGCCGGCTGCCCGGCTACGCCGTCCCGCTGTTCATCAGAATCGTCGAGGCGCTGGAGACGACGTCGACGTTCAAGAGCCGCAAGGTTGAACTGCGCAATCAGGCCTACGGTGACGCGGTGGCCGATCCCCTCTATGTGTTGCGCGGGCCCGGCGAGGGATATGTGCCCCTTTACCCGGAATATCCGGCGGAAGTGGCGGCGGGGAGGTTGCCGCGGTCACAGTGACCCCGGTCGATGGCGCTCGAGTGACGGGCGTTCGAGAGCGTGCAGGGTCCATCGGAAACACAGGGCTGCCGGGGCCTTCGACCACCGCCCGCGGCAACCAGGCACGATGTTGGGGTGAGTGATGTTGGGGTGAGTGCGACGTTCTGCGGGCGGCCCGTTGCCGGTGACCGTGCGCTGATCATGGCGATCGTCAACCGCACGCCGGACTCCTTCTACGACCGCGGCGCCACTTTCAGTGACGATGCCGCCAAGGAGGCGGTGCACCGTGTGGTGGCCGAAGGCGCGGACGTCATCGACATCGGAGGTGTGAAGGCCGGCCCGGGTGCCGTCGTCGACGCCGACGCGGAAGTCGCGCGGGTGGTGCCCTTCATCGAATGGGTGCGCGCCTCCTACCCTCAGCAGTGCATCAGTGTCGACACCTGGCGGGCATCGGTGGCCGCGCAGGCATGTGCGGCGGGCGCCGACATCATCAACGACACCTGGGCGGGGCACGACCCCGCCCTTCCCGAGGTCGCCGCCGAGTTCGGAGCCGGGCTGGTCTGCTCGCACACCGGCGGAGCGCGGCCGCGCACCCGGCCGTTCCGGGTCAACTACGGCGCGACGG
>JAPOHV010000106.1 GCA_029979305.1 Mycobacteriaceae bacterium
TACCGAGTCGATCATCGAGGTGCGTGATCGCCGCCGGACTGGCCGTCGTCTTCGCGATCCTGGCGGCAGTTCTCAACATCCCTTTCCTGACGGCGATCGACACCCGCGTCGACGCCTGGCTGGGCATCACCCGAAGCCACGGGCGCGCAACCCAACTCTTCGCCGACCTCGGCGACCCGGGCTACCTGCTAGCCACCCTGGTGATCACCGGCACCGCGCTCTCGCTGCGGGCCCGCTCGTCGCTGCCCGGGATCTTGTTGGCCGGCGGGCTGGCGATCGGCTTCCTCCTCGAGCAGGTGTTCAAGGATGTGATTCCGCCACATTCCTTCCCGTCCGGCCACGTCACCGGCAGCGCTGTGCTGTTCGGCATGATCGCGGTCTGCCTGGGCATCGGGCGCAGTGCGGCCGAGAAGACCACGTGGGCGATTCTGGCGGTGCAGGGCGTGCTGTTCGTCGCGGCTCTCGCGGTGTACACCCGCGCCCACACCGTCACCGACACCATCGGCGGGATGGTTCTCGGCGGGGTGATCGTGGCAGCCGGGGCGGCCGTGCTGGACGGCACCCGCATCACCCGGCGGGCTCGCCGAAGACAGCAGCGGCGCGCGGGCTGAACTGGTGGGCGCGGAGGGTTTCGAACCCCCGACCGCTGGTGTGTAAAACCAGAGCTCTACCACTGAGCTACACGCCCGTGTCACGGGAGTACTACACGCCCGTGCCCGGGCAGGCTACCCGGCTGCGCGGGAGGTTAGGAAATCCGCGTCAGGCCTCCAGCGCCGCCAGCGCGTCGGTCCACACCTTCTGATCCCGCGCCTCACCGGGTTGCTTCATCTCGGCGAACCGGACCACCCCGGCGCGGTCGATCACGAAGGTGCCGCGATTGGCGAAACCGGCTTCCGCGTTGAACACCCCGTAGGCCTGTGCCACCGCGCCGTGCGGCCAGAAATCCGACAGCACCGGGAAGGTGAAGCCGCTCTCGGTGGCCCAGATCTTGTGGGTGGGCGACGGGCCGACCGACAGCGCAAGGGTGGCGGTGTAGTCGTTGTCGAAGCTGGGCAGATTGTCACGGATCTCGTCGAGCTCACCCTGGCAGATACCGGTGAAGGCCAGTGGAAAGAACACCAGCAGCACGTTCTTCTTGCCGCGGAAGTCGCTGAGGGGCACCGGCTGACCGTTCTGGTCCTTGAGGGTGAAATCCGGCGCCTCGGCGCCGAGCTCGAGTGTCATGAATGCCTCCCCGCCGCTTTGGATTTCGGTTGCACCAGCCGGCTGCCGATCCAGTCGCCCAAGTTGGCCGACGAGGTCTGCATCAGCCCCGCGGTGGGGGCGGCCTCGGCGATGTCGGCCGGCAGTACGTGGCCGGGTTTGCCGGTCTTGGGCGTCAGCACCCAGATGATGCCGTCCTCGGCCAGTGGCGCGATGGCATCCATCAACCGGTCCACCAGGTCCCCGTCGCCGTCTCGCCACCACAGCAGCACCACGTCGATAACCTCGTCGGCGTCCTCGTCGAGCAGATCGCTGCCGCAGGCGTCTTCGACGTCGGCCCGGATGTCATCGTCGGTGTCGTCATCCCAGCCCAACTCCTGGACGACCTGATCGTGGTCGATGCCCAGCCTCTGGGCGTAATTGCGCCCGCTGTCACCCGCGGCGACCAAGTGTCTCAACCTCCTGAACCTGTGACCGGCTGTCGTGCGCCTATCGTCGCACGCCGTCGCCGTATCTTCTCGCGGTGGGTTTTCTTCAGTACGTGGCGTCGCACAGTCGCAGCGCGTCCGATCGGGAGCCGTTGAGGTCGTTGACCACCCGGTTGAACTCCGAGGGCTTGGCCTTGGCGGTGATCGCCTCGGCGGTGGCGCGGGCGCTGTTCACCCAGGCCATGAACACATCCCGCACATCATCGGGCACGATGTCGTCGATACTGGTTTCGACCGCGTCGGCGCTCTGGCCCAGCGCGTCGACGGCCGGGCCCTCAGTCGCCGAGGTGTCGCCGCCCTCGGCGTTGAACGCCCGCACGTAGGCGTTGACCGCGTCGATCGCGTCGGCGCTGGTCGTCGACAGCGTCTCGCAGGTCGAGTGGACCGCCTGGGTGGTCAACGCGGCCTGCCGCTCGGATTCCCGGGAACTGGAACTGGCCACCGACAGCGATGACGACACCGACATCGAGGTGCGGTAGGCCGGCGCATCCCCGGAGTTGGCGGCGGGCAGACCCTCGGTGACCGTGGTGCAGCCGACGACCGCCATACCGACGGCGGCCGCGCCCCCCACCAGCAGACCGGCGATGCGCGCCCCGCGCGGGTTTCCCCTCAGCACGAACGCAGACGTTACCGGGTCGGCGGTCGGATTCGGGCCGGGCGTGAAATTCCTGGACGGCCTCGAGCACTCTGCGCCGTGATCGGCGCGATTGCGGCACGATAGGACTCGTGCCGAACCCAGCCACTGCCCCAGCCACCAAGGAGCGGAATTGACCACGCATTTCGCACGCGAACAGCGGACCCAAAGCGCGGGCAGCCCAAACGATTCCGAACGGGTCAGGGTCATCCGCGAGGGCGTCGCGTCGTACCTGCCCGATATCGACTCCGAGGAGACCGCGGAGTGGCTGGAGTCCTTCGACGATCTGCTGGCCCGCTCCGGCCCGGCCCGGGCCCGCTACCTGATGCTGCGCCTGCTGGAGCGCGCCGGTGAACAGCGGGTCGCGATTCCGGCGCTGACCTCGACGGATTACGTCAACACCATTCCCACCGACCTGGAGCCGTGGTTCCCCGGCGACGAGGACGTCGAGCGCCGCTACCGCCGCTGGATGCGGTGGAACGCCGCGATCATGGTGCACCGGGCGCAGCGGCCCGGGGTCGGAGTGGGCGGACACATCTCCACCTATGCATCCTCGGCCTCGCTCTACGAGGTGGGCTTCAACCACTTCTTCCGCGGCAAGGCCCACCCCGGCGGTGGCGACCAGATCTTCATCCAGGGCCACACCGCCCCCGGGATCTACGCCCGCGCCTTCCTGGAGGGCCGGCTCACCGAGGACCTGCTCGACGGCTTCCGCCAGGAGCACAGCCATCCCGGCGGCGGGCTGCCGTCCTACCCGCACCCGCGACTGATGCCGGAGTTCTGGGAATTCCCGACGGTCTCGATGGGCCTGGGCCCGATGAACGCCATCTATCAGGCGCGGTTCAACCACTACCTGAACGACCGCGGCATCAAGGACACCTCCGATCAGCATGTGTGGGCGTTCCTCGGCGACGGCGAGATGGACGAACCGGAAAGCCGCGGCCTGATCCAGGTCGCCGCCAACGAGGCGCTGGACAACCTCACCTTCGTCGTGAACTGCAACCTGCAACGCCTCGACGGCCCGGTGCGCGGCAACGGCAAGATCATCCAGGAACTCGAATCGTTCTTCCGCGGCGCCGGCTGGAACGTGATCAAGGTGGTGTGGGGCCGGGAGTGGGACGCCCTGCTTCACGCCGACAAGGACGGCGCTCTGGTCAACCTGATGAACACCACTCCCGACGGCGACTTCCAGACCTACCGCGCCAACGACGGCGCCTACGTCCGTGACCACTTCTTCGGACGCGATCCGCGCACCAAGGCCCTGGTGGCCCACATCTCCGACAACGACATCTGGAGCCTCAAGCGCGGCGGCCATGACTACCGCAAGATCTACGCCGCCTACCGTGCCGCCATGGAGCACAAGGGCCAGCCCACCGTGATCCTTGCCAAGACCATCAAGGGCTACACCCTCGGCTCGCATTTCCAGGGGCGCAACGCCACCCACCAGATGAAGAAGCTGACTCTGCAGGACCTCAAGGACTTCCGCGACGAGATGCGCATCCCGATCAGCGATGCCCAACTCGAGGAGAACCCCTACCTGCCGCCCTACTACCACCCGGGCCCCGAGGCTCCCGAGATCCGCTATCTGCTCGACCGGCGCACCGCGCTGGGCGGCTTTGTTCCGCAGCGGCGCAACACATCCCGGGCGCTGACCCTGCCGCCGCGCGACGTCTACAAGCCGCTCAAAGGCGGCTCCGGTAACCAGGAGGTCGCCACCACCATGGCTACCGTTCGGGTGTTCAAGGAACTGCTGCGCGAAGCCGGCGACAACGCCGTGGGCAAGCGAATCGTGCCGATCATCCCCGACGAGGCCCGCACCTTCGGCATGGACTCGTGGTTCCCGACGCTGAAGATCTACAACCGCAACGGCCAGCTCTACACCGCCGTCGACGCCCAACTGATGTTGGCGTACAAGGAAAGTCCGGTCGGCCAGATCCTGCACGAGGGCATCAACGAGGCCGGGTCCTGCGCGTCGTTCACCGCAGTCGGCACGTCGTACTCGACACACAACGAGCCGATGATCCCGGTCTACATCTTCTATTCGATGTTCGGTTTCCAGCGCACCGGCGACAGCTTCTGGGCGGCCGCCGACCAGATGGCCCGCGGGTTCGTGCTCGGCGCGACCGCCGGGCGCACCACGCTGACCGGCGAAGGCCTGCAGCACGCCGACGGACACTCGCAGCTGCTGGCCTCGACGAACCCGGCCGTGGTGGCCTACGACCCGGCGTTCGCCTACGAACTCGCGTACGTCATCGAAAGCGGGCTGGCCCGGATGTTCGGCGAGAACCCCGAAAACGTCTACTTCTACATCACCATCTACAACGAGCCCTACGTCCAGCCCGCCGAGCCGGAGAACCTCAACGTCGAGCAGTTGCTGCGCGGGATGTACCTGTTCCGGGCCGCCCCCGAGAAGCGCAGCAACGTCGCGCAGATCCTGGCTTCGGGGGTTGCGATGCCCGACGCGCTGCGCGCCGCCGACATGCTGGCCGAGCGCTGGGACGTCGCGGCCGACGTGTGGTCGGTGACGAGCTGGAACGAACTGCACCGAGACGGTCTGGCGATCGAGAAGGAGCGGCTGCGCCACCCCGACCGCACGGTGGCAACCCCCTTTGTCACCGAGATGCTGGGAAGAACATCCGGGCCGGCGGTCGCGGTGTCGGACTGGATGCGCGCGGTTCCCGAACAGATCCGCCAGTGGGTGCCGAACACCTACGTCACGCTGGGCACCGACGGGTTCGGCTTCTCCGACACCCGTCCGGCAGCCCGCCGGTATTTCAACACCGACGCCGAGTCGGTGGTGGTCGCGGTGCTCGAGGCGCTGGCCCGCGACGGCGAGATCGACCCGTCGGTGGCCGTCGCCGCAGCCCGGGAGTACCGGATCGATGACGTGCTGGCCGCCCCGGAGCAGACCTCGGACTCCGGGGTGGCATAGGCATCCACTGCCCATTTGGCGGTTTCCGCCGCGTCGTCACCCATTTGGCGGTTTCCGCCACGTCGTCACCCTTTTGGCGGTTTCCGCCAAATAGTGGCGTAAGTTTTAGCCATGGCCGACAACCCGCGCTTCGATGCGGGGCGCTCGCCGCTGAAACTGCTCGACGACGTCCCCGACTCCACGCTGCGCCGGCTCAAGCAGTACTCGGGACGGCTGGCAACCGAGGCGGTGCACGCCATGGAGAAGCGGCTGCCCTTCTTCGCCGGCCTGGAGGCTTCCCAACGGGCCAGCGTGCAGCTGGTGGTTCAGGCCGCCGTGGTCAACTTCGTCGAATGGATGCGCAACCCGACCAGCAACGTCGGCTATACCGCCCAGGCCTTCGAACTGGTGCCGCAGGACCTCACCCGCAAGATCGCGCTGGCCCAGACGGTCGACATGGTGCGCGTCACCATGGAGTTCTTCGAGGAGGTCGTCCCCATGGCGGCCCGCGGCGAGGAACAACTGACCGCACTGACCGTCGGAATCCTGCGTTACAGCCGCGACCTGGCGTTCGCCGCGGCCAGCGCCTATGCCGACGCCGCCGAGGCGCGCGGCTCCTGGGACAGCCGGATGGAAGCCAGCGTGGTCGACGCGGTGGTGCGCGGGGACACCGGGCCTGAACTGCTGTCCCGGGCGGCGGCGCTGAACTGGGACACCACCGGCCCGGCCACCGTGGTGGTAGGCACTCCCCCGCCCGGACGCGAGGAGCTCGCCGGCGAGGAGGTCCGCGACATCGCCCAGCGCCACGATCGGGCGGCGCTGGCCGACGTGCACGGCACCTGGCTGATCGCCATCATCTCCGGGCCGCTGTCACCCACGGATCGGTTCTTCAACGACCTGCTGGGCGCCTTTTCCGACGGGCCGGTGGTGATCGGCCCGACCGCGCCGATGCTGACCGCCGCCCACCTCAGCGCGGCCGAGGCGATCGCCGGGATGAACGCCGTGGCCGGCTGGACCGGGGCGCCCAGGCCGGTATCCGCCCGCGAGCTGCTGCCCGAACGGGCGCTGCTGGGCGACACCTCGGCGGTGGCCGCCCTCTACAACGAGATCACCCGCCCCCTCGCCGACGCCGGTCCGGTGCTTTCGGAGACCCTCGACGCCTTCCTGGACAGCGGGGGTGCCATCGAGGCCTGTGCCCGCAAACTGTTCGTTCATCCAAATACCGTCCGTTACCGACTGAAGCGGATTACCGACTTCACCGGGCGAGACCCGACGGTGGCACGGGACGCCTATGTCCTGCGGGTCGCCACCACGGTCGGCCGGCTGGGCTATCCGGCGACGACGACCGCACGACCTCAGACCAGTGCAAACGGCTCAGTGGCACAACTCACGTCACCGCTGGTGGGCCTGGGCCGGGAAAACTGAATCGCGGGACGGTATCGCTGACGTCGCATCTCGGGCTAAATTTGTAGAAGTCCTACAAAAACCTAAGACAAGGTTCATAATCCTTTACACCCTGAAAACCGGCGTTCACAGTGTTCCCTTAAAGTCGTGATTGGCTTCCTCGCGCCCGGGCAGGGTTCGCAGACCCCCGGCATGCTCGCCGAGTGGCTCGAACTGCCCGGTGCCGCCGACCGGATCGCCGGCTGGTCCCGGATCAGCGGCCTCGATCTGGCCACCTTGGGCACTACGGCGACCGCCGAGCAGATCACCGACACCGCGGTCACCCAGCCCCTGGTCGTCGCCACCACCCTGCTGGCCTACGCCGAACTGGCCGAACGCGGCCTACCCGCCGACATCGTCGTCGCCGGCCACTCGGTCGGCGAGATCGCGGCCTACGCCATCGCCGGCGTCATCTCCCCCGACGACGCCGTGAAACTGGCCGCGGTGCGCGGTTCGGGCATGGCCACGGCCTGCGCGGCCGAGGCCACCGGGATGTCGGCGGTTCTCGGCGGTGATGAGGCCGAGGTGCTGGCCCGCCTGGAGGCGCTCGAACTGGTTCCCGCCAACCGCAATGCCGCCGGGCAGATCGTGGCCGCCGGCACCGTGGCCGCGCTGGAGAAGCTCGCCGAGGACCCGCCCGCGAAGACCCGGGTCCGTCAACTGGCCACCGCCGGGGCGTTCCACACCCACTACATGTCCTCGGCGCTCGACGGCTACGCCGCCGCAGCGGCCGAGGTCGCCGTGGCCGACCCGACCACCACGCTGCTGTCCAACGCCGACGGCCAGCCGGTGACCTCCGGCGCTGACGCGATGGAAAAGCTTGTGGCACAGCTGACTCGGCCGGTGCGCTGGGACCTGTGCTCGGAGACGATGCGCAAGCTCGGCGTCACCGCGGTCGTGGAGTTCCCGCCAGCGGGCGCTCTGACCGGGATCGCCAAACGAGAACTTCGGGGCGTCGCGACGCACGCCGTCAAGACACCCGCAGATCTGGACGGGCTGTCCGACCTGTAAGGCCGGCCCGCCAGGAAACCCCATAGAGAAACCGATAGAGAAACCGAAGAAGGGAGCCACGCTGTGGCCGCCAGTCAGGAAGAAATCATCGCCGGTCTCGCCGAGATCATCGAAGAGGTCACGGGCATCGAGCCCTCCGAGGTGACCCCGGAGAAGTCCTTCGTCGACGACCTCGACATCGACTCGCTGTCGATGGTGGAGATCGCCGTTCAGACCGAGGACAAGTACGGCGTCAAGATTCCCGACGAGGACCTGGCCGGGCTTCGCACCGTGGGTGACGTCGTCGCCTACATCCAGAAGCTGGAAGAGGAGAACCCCGAGGCCGCGGCCGCGCTGCGCGAGAAGTTCGGTTCGGACAAGTGAGCAGGCCTTCCACTGCTAACGGCGGTTTCCCGAGCGTTGTGGTGACCGCCGTCGAGGCGACCACGGCCCTCGGCGCAGACATCGACAGCACGTGGAAGGCCCTGCTGGCCGGCGAAAGCGGGATCCGGGTCCTCGAAGACGAGTTCGTCACCAAGTGGGATCTGCCGGTGAAGATCGGCGGGCACCTCGTCGACCCGATCGACGACCACATGGGCCGCCTGGACATGCGACGGATGTCGTATGTCCAGCGGATGTCGAAGTACGTCGGCAGGAAGATGTGGGACGCCGCCGGCGCCCCCGAGGTGGACCCGGACCGCTTCGCGGTCGTCATCGGCACCGGCCTGGGCGGCGGCGAGAAAATCGTCGAGACCTATGACCTGATGAACGAGGGCGGCCCCCGCAAGGTCTCGCCGCTGGCTGTTCAGATGATCATGCCCAACGGTGCCGCGGCGGTCGTCGGCCTCGACCTGGGGGCTCGCGCCGGGGTCATCACCCCGGTGTCGGCCTGCTCGTCGGGGTCGGAGGCCATCGCTCACGCCTGGCGGCAGATCGTCATGGGTGACGCCGACATCGCCGTCTGCGGCGGCGTCGAGGGCATGATCGAGGCGCTGCCGATCGCGGCGTTCTCGATGATGCGCGCGATGTCGACCCGCAACGACGAGCCGGAGCGCGCCTCGCGTCCGTTCGACAAGGACCGCGACGGGTTCGTCTTCGGCGAGGCCGGCGCGATGATGATCATCGAGACCGAGGAGCACGCCAAGGCCCGCGGCGCCAAGCCGCTGGCCCGGCTGATGGGCGCCGGGATCACCTCCGACGCCTTCCACATGGTGGCTCCCGCCGCAGACGGCATGCGGGCCGGGCAGGCGATGAAGCGGTCGCTGGAACTGGCGGGTATCTCGCCCAAGGACGTCGACCACGTCAACGCCCATGCCACCGCCACCCCGATCGGCGACACCGCGGAGGCCAACGCCATCCGGGTGGCCGGTGTGGAGCATGCTCCGGTGTATGCGCCGAAGTCGGCGCTCGGCCACTCCATCGGCGCGGTCGGGGCGCTGGAGTCGATCCTGACGGTGCTCGCCCTGCGCGACGGCGTGATCCCACCGACGCTGAACTACGAGACGCCCGATCCGGAGATCGACCTCGACGTCGTTGCCGGAGAACCGCGTTACGGCGACTACAAATACGCGATCAACAACTCGTTCGGTTTCGGCGGGCACAACGTGGCACTCGCCTTCGGACGGTACTGAACGGGCGGAAGGACCCAGAAGCACCGATGGCACAGCTGACAACGGGTAGTGGTCTGCCGAACGTCGTCGTCACCGGCATCGCCATGACGACGGCGTTGGCGACCGACGCTGAAGGCACATGGAAGAACCTCCTCGACGGACGCTCAGGTATCCGCAAACTCGAGGATCCCTTCATCGAGGAGTACGACCTCCCGGTCCGCATCGGCGGGCATCTGCTGGAGGAATTCGACAGCCAGTTGAACAAGGTCGAGAACCGGCGGATGTCCTATCTGCAGAAGATGGCGACGGTACTCGGCCGCCGGGTCTGGGATGACGCCGGCGCGCCGGAAGTGGACACCCGCCGCCTGATGGTCTCGGTCGGAACGGGGATGGGCTCGTCGGAGGAACTGGTCTTCGCCTACGACGGCATGCGGGCCAAGGGCCTGCGGGCGGTGTCGCCGCTGGTGGTCCAGATGTTCATGCCCAACGGTCCGGCCGCGGTGATCGGTCTGGAACGCAAAGCCAAAGCCGGTGTCTGCACGTCGATCTCGGCGTGCGCCTCGGGTTCCGAGGCGATCGCCAACGCCTGGCGCAACATCGTCTACGGCGAGGCCGACATCGCCATCTGCGGTGGCGTGGAGACCAAGATCGAAGCGGTGCCGATCGCCGGGTTCGCCCAGATGCGCATCGTGTTGTCCAACACCAACGACGACCCGCCCGGCGCCTGCCGGCCGTTCGACCGGGACCGCAACGGATTCGTCTTCGGTGAGGCCGGCGCGCTGATGGTGATCGAGACCGAGGAGCACGCCAAGGCCCGCGGCGCGAACATCCTCGCCCGCATCATGGGAGCGTCCGTGACCTCCGACGGGTACCACATGGTGGCCCCGGACCCCAACGGCGAGCAGGCCGGCCA
>JAPOHV010000178.1 GCA_029979305.1 Mycobacteriaceae bacterium
CGGTGTACTGCTCGGTGTGGAACTCCCCGGCCATCGAATCCACCACCTGTCCGGCCATCTTCAGTTCGGCAGGTTTCACCTCGACCTTGCCGTCGAGTGCCGGGAAGTCGGGGTCGCGGATCTCGTCGGGCCACAGCAGCGTGTGCACCACCATCACGCCGCGCTTGCCGAAGTCTTTCACTCGCAGCGCGGCCAGCCGGGTCTTGTTGCGCAACGCGAAGTAGACGATCGCAACCCGATCGGTGTCGGCGAGTGCCCGGGCAAGCAGCACATAGGATTTCGGCGACTTGCCGTCGGGCTCCAAAAAGTAGCTGCGGTCATAGAGCAGCGGGTCGATCTCGGCCGCCGGGACGAACTCGAGGACCTCGATCTCATGGCTGCGTTCCTCGGGCAGGGTGGCGAGGTCCTCGTCGGTGATCACCACCAACCGGCCGTCCTCGGCGGTGTAGGCCTTGGCGATGTCGCTGTAGTCGATGACCTCGCCGCACTCCTCACACACCCGCTGGTAGCGGATGCGGCCATGGTCGGCGGCGTGCACCTGGTGGAACTTCAGGTCGTGGTCCTCGGTGGCGCTGTAGACCTTCACCGGAACATTGACCAGTCCGAAGGCGATCGAGCCCTTCCAGATGGCGCGCATGCGGACGACTGGTCAGATCGCCGGAGCTGACCCGGGCGTCAGGCCCAGGGGCGTGCCCGGGTTGGCCCCGGGGGCGTCGTCGGCGAAGGGCACGGTCGGATCGGGCAGGCACTCCCCGGCGGTCGGTATCTGTCCGGCCGTGCAGTAGGGCTCGAGATCCTGCGGATCGGCGGCCGCCCGCGGGAGGGCCGGGCCGGCGACCAGCATCCCGGCCAGCGCGGCGGCGGTGAGTCCGACGAGCAGTCCTCGCATTGGATCAGGCTAGCAGCGGGTAATACGTTGGGGTCGTGACCGAGGTGTGGCCTCCGGGCGAGACGACCGGTCCCCGGGTCCGGCTGACCAACGCCGGCAAGGTGCTCTATCCCGCCACCGGCACCACGAAAGCGGACGTCTTCTCCTACTACACGAGCATCGCGCCGGTGATGCTGCCGCACCTCGCCGGTCGCCCGGTGACCCGGCTGCGCTGGCCCGACGGCGTCGGTGCGCCGTCCTTCTTCGAGAAGGCGCTCGCGAAGTCGGCGCCGGCCTGGCTGCGTCGCGCGACCGTGGTGCACCGTTCCGGTGACACGGTGTACCCGATCATCGACAGCGCGACCGGGCTGGCCTGGATCGCCCAGCAGGCCGCTCTGGAAGTGCATGTGCCGCAATGGCGTTTCACTGCGGCGGGCACCCCCGGTCCGGCCAACCGGCTGGTGTTCGACCTCGATCCGGGCCCCGGGGTGGGCATGGCGCAGCTGTGCGAGGTGGCCTTCGCGGTGCGGGAACTGCTCGACGACATCGGGTTGCCGCTCTTCCCGCTGACCAGCGGGAGCAAGGGCCTGCACCTTTACGCACCGCTGAGCGACGTCTCCAGCGACAGCGCCGTCGTGCTCGCCCGCCGGGTCGCCGAGCAACTTGCGCAGAGCATGCCGAAGCTGGTCACCGCCGCCATGGCCAAGAGGCTGCGGGCAGGCCGGGTGTTCGTGGACTGGAGTCAGAACAACGCGGCCAAGACGACCGTCGCGCCGTACTCGCTGCGGGGCCGCGAGGCGCCGACCGTCGCCGCGCCGCGCACCTGGGAGGAACTTGCCGACCCCGATATCGCGCAGCTGCGCTTCGACGAGGTGCTCGCTCGGGTGGCGCAGCACGGGGATCTACTCGGCGAACTCGACGCCGCACACCCGGCCGGCCCGGGTCGGCGCTTCATCATTCAGGAGCACCACGCCCGCCGGCTGCACTACGACTTCCGTCTTGAACACGACGGTGTGCTGGTCTCCTGGGCGGTACCCAAGAATCTGCCCGAGAGAACGACCGTCAACCGGCTGGCGGTGCGCACCGAGGACCACCCGGTGGAGTACGCCACCTTCGAGGGCACCATTCCGCGCGGGGAGTACGGCGCCGGGACGGTCAGCATCTGGGACTCCGGCACCTACCGGGCGGAGAAGTTCGACCTGGCCGGCGGGGAGGTGATCGCCGACCTCAGCGGGCAGCGGATCTCCGGGCGCTACGCACTGATCCAGACCGACGGCGACCAGTGGCTGGCGCACCGGATGAAGGAGCAGTCGCTGCCCGAACTGCGCGACCTCGCACCGATGCTGGCGACCCTGCGCCCGGTGGACAAACTCAGCGCGACGCAGTACGCGTTCGAGGGGAAGTACGACGGCTACCGCATGCTCGTCGAGGTCGACCAGGGCCGGCTGCGGTTGCAGTCGCGCAACGGCCGCGACGTCACCGCGGAGTTCCCGCAGCTGCAGTCGCTGGCCCACACGCTCGCCGATCACCACGTGATCCTCGACGGGGAGGTGGTGGCCCTCGATGCCCACGACGTGCCCAGCTTCGAGGAGATCCAGAACCGCGCGGCGGGTTCGCGCATCCAGTTCTGGGCGTTCGACATCCTCTATCTCGACGGCCGGTCGCTGCTGCGGGTGCGATACCGCGACCGGCGCCGGCTGCTGGAAACCCTCTCGGCGGCAACGGGTCTGACCGTGCCGGCGCTGCTCGCCGGGGACGGCGCGCAGGCGCTGTCTTATTCCCGCCAACGGCGCTGGGAGGGCGTGGTCGCCAAGAAGTGGGCGTCGACCTATCAGCCGGGCCGGCGGTCGGCGGCGTGGATCAAGGACAAGAACTGGAACACCCAGGAGGCGGTGATCGGGGGCTGGCGGGCCGGCGAGGGCGGGCGTTCCGGAGCGATCGGCTCGCTGCTGCTCGGGATCCCGGACGGAGCGGCGCTGCGGTTCATTGGCCGGGTCGGCACGGGTTTCAGCGCACGCGAACTTGCGACGCTCACGACCGCACTCGACCCGCTGCGCACCGAGGAGTCACCGTTCGACCCGCCGCTGTCACGCCAGGAGGCCCGCGGGGTCACCTACGTGCGGCCCGAACTGGTCGGGGAGGTGCGCTACGGCGAGCTGACCTCGGAGGGACGGCTGCGCCACTCGAGTTGGCGTGGCCTGCGCGCGGACAAGACGCCGGCCGACGTGGTGCTCAGCGATCGCCCAGGAGCCGTTCGGGATGGTGGTAAGTGTTGATACCGCCGATGAGGGGCAGCTGTGGCGGGGGGATCCACGCGGTGGTCCCGTCGGGCAGTTTTCGGGTCTGCCAGCCGTCTTTCGTGACCAGTCGGTTGTGGGGGCCGCAGCCCAGGACGAGGTCATCGATGTCGGTGTTTCCGCCGTCGGCCCAATCCAGGGTGGCGTGGTGGACCTGGCAGCCGTAACCGGGCACGGTGCAACCGGGAAAGGTGCAGCCGCGGTCGCGCTCATGCAGCACGATGCGCTGATCGGCTGAGGCGATGCGCTTGGTCCGCCCCAGCCACAGGGTGCGTCCGGAGATCTCGTCGAAGATGCTCAGATAGTGGTAGGCGTGGGCGGCCATCCGGATCAGATCGGGTATGGGGAGCATGGTGGTGCCGCCGGTGTGGGCTACCCCGGCCTTGGCGTGGAGGTCCTGGATGCTCGCCGAAACGATCACGGTGACCGGCAGGCCGTTGTGCTGGCCGAGTTTCGGGTTGCCGAGTTGGCTGCGCAGCAGTACCGAGAGGGCATCGTGGTGGCGTTGGGCGACACTGCGCGTGTCCGCGTCGGCTTGGGCCTGGCTGGGTTCGCCTTCCATGAGCGGCGTCTGATCGGCCGGGTTGGCCATGCCGGGGGCGGCGAACTTGGCCATCCAGGCTTCCATTTCGGCGCGCAGGGCGGGCGTGGCCCACAGGATGGCGCGGCTCATCCCGTTCGGTAGTTGGCGCTCGAATCGCAGTCCGCGGCGCGCTGCCCGGTCGGCGTCGCTGAAGGTCCCGTCGGGGTTGAGGATCAGCGCGAGTTTCTGGGCGAGGACGGCGAGTTGGTCGGGGCGCAGGTCGCGGGCATGGCCGGCCAGGACACCCTCGGCCCATTCCCGCTCGGCGGGGGTGACCGCGCAGGGCAGTTCGGCCAGGAAACGCTGGATGACCCGAACGTGCTCGGCGTCGAGCTCACCGGCCCGCCAGCACGCGGCGGTCGCGGGCTGCCGCGGCGGCAACGGCTCGCCGGCCAGGCTGGTGCGGGGGGTCAGCGGCTCGGCCATGGTCGCGCGGCGGCGGGCCTCGGTGGGGGTGACGCGCAGCCAGTCGGCGAGCACTCGGTGCGGAGCCCCGCCCAGTTCGCTGACCTCGCGGCGACTGACCTGCGCGGCGATATCGCCGCCGAGCACCCTCTGGCGCCGGGCCAGGGTTTCGCAGTGCCCGGCCAGCCGGATCAGGTCGGCGGCGTCGAGGGCGGCCAGATCCACGTCCGCCAGCACGTCCAATGCCGCGCTGATACCGGTCAGCGCCGCCGACACCGTGCTCGAAAACATGTTCGAATAATATCGCCGCGGACCGACTCAATCACCCGCCTGAGCAGCAGTTGGGGATAGAACTGGCGCTGTGGATAACCTAACCGGGCACTGCAGGTCCCCGCAGGATCGGCTGCAGTGCCTCCAGTACGGCGGGGTCCTCAATCGTCGAGGGCATCGGCTCGTCGCGGCCGTGGGCGATGCCGCGCATGGTCTTTCGCAGGATCTTGCCGGAGCGGGTCTTGGGCAGCGCCGGCACCACGTCGACCCGGCTGAAGCAGGCGACCGGGCCGATCTGTTCCCGGACCGAGGCGACCAACTGCTCGGCCAGGCCGTCGGGCGCTGCGCCGGCCTTGAGCACCACCAGCCCACGCGGAACCTGGCCCTTGATCTCGTCGGCCACCCCGATCACCGCGCACTCCGCGACGGCCGGGTGGGAGGCCAGCACCGCCTCGATGACCCCGGTGGACAGCCGGTGCCCGGCGACGTTGATGACGTCGTCGATGCGCCCCATGACGAACAGGTAGCCGTCCTCGTCGAGGTGACCGCCGTCGCCGGTCAGGTAGTAGCCGGGGTGCTCGCAGAGATAGGACGCCTCGAAGCGCGCCTCGTCACCCCACAGCGTGGGCAGGGTGCCCGGCGGCAGCGGCAGCCGGATACAGATCGCCCCGTCCTCCCGGGGGGCGCAGTTGCTGCCGTCCGGGTGCAGGATCTGCACGTCGTAACCGGGCATGGGTACGGTGGGCGAGCCGGCCTTGAGTGGAAGTCGTTCCACACCAACCGGATTGGCGGCGATCGCCCAGCCCGTCTCAGTCTGCC
>JAPOHV010000243.1 GCA_029979305.1 Mycobacteriaceae bacterium
CGCAGCCGTCGCCCTCCACGTTGTTGATGGTCAGCTTGTCGCTGATTTTCAGCGGCGAGCTGTCCACCTGGTAGCCCAATCCCATCCCCTGCTCGAGGGCGGCGATGAGGGCGAACACCTTGAACGACGAGCCGGTGGGCAACCCGGCCTGGGCGAAGTCGAAGCCCTGCGCGTCCGACCCGCCGTAGTAGGCCCGCACCCCGCCGGTGCGCGGATCGATGGAGACCACCGCCGAGCGCATCTCGGGCATCTGGCCCGACAGGTAGGTGGTGACCGCGTCCACGGCGGCCTCCTGCGCCTGCGCGTCGATGGTCGTGGTGATCTGCAGGCCCTGGGTGTTCAGCGTCTGCTGGTCGATGTTGAAAAGCTCGAGCAGTTCGTTGATCACCTGACGTTCGATGAGCCCGTTGGGTCCGGTGGTCAGGTTCTCGGTCTTGGCCTTGTCCGGGGGCACCGTCGGCGGGAAGCTCTGCTGATCGCGTTCGGACTGCGACAGCGCCCCGATGGTGACCATCCCGTCGAGCACCCAGTTCCACCGGGCCATGGCGGCGTCCTCGTTGACCGCCGGGTCCAGCGCCGAAGGCCGTTGGATCAGCGCGGCGAGCAGCGCCCCCTCGGAGACGGTCAGTTGGTCGACTGGTTTGTCGAAGTAGGCCCTGGAGGCCGCCGAGATCCCGTAGGCGCTGCGGCCGAAGTAGATGATGTTGAGGTAGGCCTGCAGCACCTCGTCCTTGGACCACTGCCGGGACATCTTGGTCGAGATGACCAATTCCTTCGCCTTGCGGATCAGGCCGCCGACACCGGTTCGCTGATCGCCGACCAGGGCGTTCTTGACGTACTGCTGGGTGATGGTCGAACCGCCCTGAAGATCGCCGCCGAAAAGATTGTTGCGCACCGCCCGGGCGAACCCGGTCAGCGAGAAGCCGGGGTTGGTGTAGAAGTCGCGATCCTCAGCCGCCATGACGGCGTTGCGCACGTGCACGGGCACCTGGTCGATATTGACATCGACCCGGTTGCCTTCCGGCGGAACGATTTTCGCCAGTTCGGACCCGTCGCTGGCCAGGATCGTCGAGACCTGGTTGGTACGGATGTCACCGGGCTGGGGAACGCTGACGATCAGGTAGGCCATGCCGAAGGTGAGGATCGGCAGCACGAAGAACACGATCGCCGCCGCGGCCAGCCAGCGGCGGCGGCCCCAGCCCGCGGCGCGTTGCCACAGCCGCGCCGACGTCGACAACTCCTCGCTGCCTGTCCCCCGGCCCCGCGGGGGCGCGGGCGGTCGCGGCGGCGGGGGCTTGGTCTGTCCGTCGAGAACGGCCTTGACCGCCTCCACTGGGTCGCGCGGGACGAGCTGGGGGTTGTCGGGCTTCGCCGCGGGCATCACGGTGGTCCGCTGCTCGTCGGGTGGCACGGAGCCGGGCGCGTTGCGGCGGTGCGCCCCGCCGGGGCCGTCCGGGACCGACCGGTCCCGACCCTCGTCGCCGCTCGCCACTGACCTAGCGCGCTGTCCGGGTACCCGACGCGCCCTTGGCCGGCCGCGGAGCGCCGAGCACGTACGACTTGACCAGATGGTTCCAGCTGCAGGTGCGGCAGACCTCCACCACGTGCACCGAGAACTCCTCGAACCGGGTGGCCAGCAGGACCAGTTCCTCGGCTGTGCGCGCCGACCCGGAGACCGCGCCGAGGTGGTCGCCGAACACCCAGGAGACCAGGGTCAGCTGCTCCTTGCGGCAGATCGGGCACATCACCGCACTGGGCCGGCCGTGGAACTTCGCCGCACGCAGCAGATAGGGGTTGGCGTCGCAGACCTCGGAGACGCCGGTGCGGCCGCAGTACACCTCGGCCAGCAGTGAACGCCGCCGCAGGGCGTAGTCCACCATGTGTCGCTGTAGCCGCACGCAGAACAGAGTACGTGGGCCATCCCCGCGGGGATGGGCGACCGACCGTGAACCTCCGTGAACCTCGGCGGTGAACTTCTACGATCACC
>JAPOHV010000239.1 GCA_029979305.1 Mycobacteriaceae bacterium
CCACCGAGGCCATCGACCGGCTGCACAGCACCGCCGAGTCCCACCAGCGGGTGATGCTGGTCGAGGTGATGGGCCGCCACGCCGGCTGGATCGCGCTGAACTCCGGGCTGGCCTCCGGCGCCCATATGACGCTGATCCCCGAGCAGCCCTTCGACGTCGAGGAGGTCTGCCGGCTGGTCAAGCAGCGCTTCCAGCGCGGTGCCTCGCACTTCATCTGCGTCGTGGCAGAGGGGGCCAAACCGGCCGAGGGGTCGATGGAGCTGCGTTCCGGCGGCATCGACGAGTTCGGCCACGAACGATTCACCGGGGTGGCCCAGCAACTGGCCCACGAGGTGGAGAAACGCATCCGCAAGGAGGTCCGCGTCACGGTGCTGGGTCACATCCAGCGCGGCGGCACGCCGACCGCCTACGACCGGGTGCTGGCCACCCGGTTCGGGGTCAACGCCGCCGACGCCGCCCACGCCGGGGAGTACGGCGTCATGGTGTCGCTGCGCGGCGAGGACATCGCCCGCGTCCCACTGGCCGACGCGGTGCGCGAACTCAAACTGGTGCCGCAGAGCCGCTATGACGACGCGGCGGCGTTCTTCGGCTGATCCGTCTCGCTGACTGTGCGGCCGGGGCGGCGATCCGGGCCGCCGGACCGCCCTGAACGCACACTCAACGGGGAAATTAGGATTCGTTCATGACCGACCTGCTCGACTACGACGACGTCGTCGCCCGGTTCGACCCGGTGCTGGGCCTGGAAGTCCACGTCGAACTGTCGACGGCCACCAAGATGTTCTGCGGCTGCGCCACCACCTTCGGCGCCGAGCCCAACACCCAGGTGTGCCCGGTGTGCCTCGGCCTGCCCGGCGCGCTGCCGACCCTCAACGAGGCCGCCGTGGAGTCGGCCATCCGCATCGGGCTGGCGCTCAACTGCGAGATCGCGTCGTGGTGCCGGTTCGCGCGGAAGAACTACTTCTATCCGGACATGCCGAAGAACTACCAGATCTCCCAGTACGACGAGCCGATCGCGTTCAACGGCCACCTCGACGTCCCCCTGGAGGACGGCAGCACCTTCCGGGTGGACATCGAACGCGCGCACATGGAGGAGGACACCGGCAAGCTCACCCACGTCGGCAGCGACACCGGCCGCATCCACGGCGCGACCACCTCGCTGCTCGATGTCAACCGCGCCGGAGTGCCGCTCATCGAGATTGTCACCAAACCGGTCGAGGGCGCCGGCGAGCGCGCCCCGGAGGTGGCCCGCGCCTACGTCACCGCGCTGCGGGACCTGTTGCGCGCCCTGGATGTTTCCGACGTCCGGATGGACCAGGGGTCGTTGCGCTGCGACGCCAACGTGTCGCTGCGGCCGATCGGTCGCAGCGAGTTCGGTACCCGCACCGAGACCAAGAACGTGAACTCGCTCAAGAGCGTCGAGGTGGCGGTCCGCTACGAGATGCGCCGACAAGCCGCGGTACTGGACGCCGGCGGCGCGGTTCACCAGGAGACCCGGCACTTCCACGAGGACGGGCACACCTCACCTGGCCGGGACAAGGAGACCGCGGAGGACTACCGCTATTTCCCGGAGCCCGACCTCGAGCCCGTCGCGCCCGGTGCGGATCTGGTGGAGCGGCTGCGCGGCACCATCCCGGAGCTTCCGTGGCTGGCGCGCAAGCGGATTCAGCAGGACTGGGGGGTGTCCGACGAGGTGATGCGCGACCTCGTCAACGCCGGCGCGGTGGAGCTGGTCGCCGCCACGGTCGGGCACGGCGCGTCGAGTGAGTCGGCCCGCGCGTGGTGGGGCAACTTCCTGGTGCAGAAGGCCAATGAGAGCGGTGTGGCCGTCGACGAACTGGCCATCACGCCCAAGCAGGTGGCCGAGGTCATCGCCCTGGTCGACGACGGCAGGCTGTCCAACAAGCTGGCCCGTCAGGTGGTCGAGGGCGTGCTGGCAGGCGAGGGCGATCCCGGGCAGGTGATGGCCGGCCGAGGCCTGACGCTGGTTCGTGACGACTCGTTGATCCAGGCGGCCGTCGACGAGGCGCTGGCGGCCAGCCCGGACATCGCCGAGAAGATCCGTGGCGGCAAGATCCAGGCGGCCGGCGCGATCGTCGGCGCTGTGATGAAGGCGACCAGGGGCCAGGCCGACGCGGCCCGGGTGCGCGAGTTGGTGCTGGCCGCCTGCGGCCAGGACGCGTAGCGCCGCCGCCGTCGAGCGCTACCGGCTGCGGCCCGGCCGGTTGTAGGATTCCAACCCACACCTGCGAGATCGCTTCCAGTC
>JAPOHV010000088.1 GCA_029979305.1 Mycobacteriaceae bacterium
CGCGTTCCAGGCGAGCGCCATAGGCCACTAGGCGAATCCTCCGTCGGCCATGGTAGCCGACCGGGCATGGTGGGAAGAACCCGCTGTTCGGCCGTGACCGGCCGGTATTAGACTCGCCGTGGACCCCGCGCTGCGTCCAACCTGTGAACTCCCCCAGGGCTGGAAGGCAGCAAGGGTCAACGGGCTCTGGCGGGTGCGCGGGGTCCCCTTTCCTCGGCCGACACGAAAGGCGCGCGGTGTCGCTTCAATCCCTGAGCCGAGACGAACTCAAGGCCGAACACCAACTGCAGCGGCGTAACTACGCCGACCTGCAGGCCCGCAAGCTCACCCTCGACCTCACCCGCGGCAAGCCGTCGGCCGAGCAACTCGACCTGTCCAACGCGCTGCTCGAACTGCCCGGCAGCGGCGACTTCCGCGACGCCGAGGGCACCGACACCCGCAACTACGGCGGCCAGCACGGCCTGCCGGGTCTGCGGGCGGTGTTCGGCGAACTCCTGGGGATCCCGGTGCCCAACCTGATCGCCGGCAACAACGCCAGCCTGGAGTTGATGCACGACGCGGTGGCGTTCTCAATGCTGCACGGCGGGGTCGACTCGCCGCGGCCCTGGGTGGCAGAACCGGGGGTCAAGTTCCTCTGCCCCGCCCCCGGCTATGACCGCCACTTCTCGATCACCGAGAGTCTGGGCATCGAGATGATCACCGTGCCGATGCGCGACGACGGGCCCGACGTCGACATGGTCGAGGAACTCGTCGCCGCCGACCCGGCCATCCGGGGAATGTGGTGCGTGCCGGTGTTCGCCAACCCGACCGGGGCGGTGTACTCCTGGGAGGTCACGCGCCGCCTGGTTCAGATGCGAACCGCCGCAACGGATTTCCGGCTGTTCTGGGACAACGCCTACCCGGTGCACACCCTGACCACCGAGTTCCCCAAGCAGGTCGACGTGCTGGGCCTGGCGGCCACCGCCGGCCACCCCAACCGGCCGTATGTGTTCGCCTCGACCTCCAAGATCACCTTCGCCGGCGCCGGGGTGAGCTTCTTCGGTGGGTCGCTGGGCAACATCGCCTGGTTCCTGCAGCATTCGGGCAAGAAGACCATCGGCCCGGACAAGGTCAACCAGCTGCGCCACCTGCGGTTCCTGCGCGACGCCGACGGGGTGCGCCGGCACATGCAGCGCCACCGCGAGGTGCTGGCGCCGAAGTTCGCCCGCGTCCTGGAGATCCTCGACGACCGGCTGTCGGAGTCGAAGACCGCGTCGTGGACCGAGCCCACCGGCGGCTACTTCATCAGCCTCGACGTGCTGCCCGGCACCGCCAAACGAACCGTCGCGCTGGCCAAGGATGCCGGCATCGCCGTCACCGAGGCCGGGGCGTCCTTCCCGTACCGCAAGGACCCCGACGACACCAACATCCGCATCGCGCCGAGCTTTCCGACGCTGCCCGACCTCGAGCAGGCCATCGACGGTCTGGCCACCTGCGCGCTGCTGGCCGCGACGGAGAAACTGCTGGGCTCCGAAGCCGTCGCCGGCTCGTGACAGACTGCTGACGTGGCGCTCTACCGCAAGTACCGGCCGGCGACGTTTGCCGAGGTGGTCGGCCAGGAGCATGTCACCGAACCGCTGTCCACGGCGCTGACGGCGGGGCGGATCAACCACGCCTACCTGTTCTCCGGACCGCGCGGCTGTGGCAAGACCTCCTCGGCGCGCATCCTGGCCCGCTCGCTGAACTGCGAGCAGGGCCCCACCCCGACGCCGTGCGGGGTGTGTGACTCGTGTGTGGCGCTGGCGCCCAACGGGGGCGGGTCCTTCGACGTCGTCGAACTCGACGCCGCCAGCCACGGCGGTGTGGACGACACCCGCGACCTGCGCGACCGCGCGTCCTTCGCACCCGCGCAGAGCCGCTACCGCATCTTCATCATCGACGAAGCGCACATGGTCACCACGCAGGGCTTCAACGCGCTGCTCAAGATCGTCGAGGAGCCGACGGAGCATGTGATCTTCGTGTTCGCCACCACCGAACCGGAGAAGGTGCTTGCCACCATCCGCTCCCGCACACATCACTATCCGTTCCGGTTGCTGGCGCCCAAGACCATGCGCGGGCTCGTCGAGAAGATCCTGGCATCGGAGGACGTTGAGGTCGACGACGCCGTCTTCCCGTTGGTCATCCGTGCCGGCGGCGGCTCGCCACGTGACACGTTGAGCGTGCTCGACCAGCTGCTGGCCGGGGCCGAGGACAACCGGGTGCACTACCAGCGGGCGCTGGCCCTGCTGGGGGCCACCGACGTCGCGTTGATCGACGACGCCGTGGACTCGTTGGCCGCCGGGGATGCCGCCGCGCTGTTCGGCGCGGTCGAATCGGTGATCGACGCCGGGCACGACCCGAGGCGGTTCGCCACCGACCTGCTGGAGCGTTTCCGCGATCTCATTGTGCTGCAAGCTGTTCCGGACGCGGCCAGCCGCGGTGTGGTCGACGCGCCCGGCGATGTGCTGGAGCGGATGCGCGATCAGGCCGCCAAGATCGGGCCGGCCACGCTGGCCCGCTACGCCGAGGTGGTGCACGCCGGCCTCGGCGAGATGCGTGGCGCCACCGCCCCGCGGCTGCTGCTGGAGGTGGTGTGCGCCCGGCTGCTGCTGCCCTCTGCCGCCGACACCGAATCGGCTCTGCTGCAACGTGTCGAACGGATCGAAACCCGGCTGGACATCTCGATCCCGGCGGGTGAGGCCGCCGCGAGTGCGCCGGCCGCACCGGCCCGGCAGTACGTGCGCAAGACGCAAGCCGCCACGGCGCCCGCGCCCGAGCCCGCGCCCGATCCTGCCCCCGCCACGCCCGAACCCGCGCCCGCACCACCACCCGCCGCGCCCGCACCCGCCGAGCCCACCCCGCCGAGATTGCAACCACGCAGCCAAACCCCGAGTGCCAAGCAGCCTGAGGACAATCTCGGCGAGACCCCCGAGCCCGCCCCGCCCGCCGTCACCGCCCCGGCAACACCGGGCGAACCCGACGCAGCCGCGGTGCGCAGCATGTGGCAGACGGTGCGCGAGAAGGTCCGCGAGCGCAGTCGCAGCACCGAGGCCATGCTGGCCGCGGCGATCGTCCGTGCCGTCGACGGCGACACCCTGGTGCTCGCCCACCCGGCGGCCCCGCTGGCCAAGCGGCTGACCGAGCAGCACAACGTCGACGTCATCCGCGACGCCCTCAAGGACGCCCTCGGGGTGAACTGGCGGGTGCGCTGCGAGGTCGGCGCCGGTGAGCCCGCGCCCGTCGCCGAACCGCTGCCGCAGGAACCGCAACCCGACCCGGCCGAGGCGCAGCGCGCCGAGGAGAACGACATGATCGCCGAGGCTCACGATGACGAGGCCGAGGCCGCACCCCGGCGCGATCCCGAGGAAGCCGCGCTGGAATTGCTGCAGACCGAACTGGGTGCCCGCCGCATCGACGGCTAGCCCACCCGGGGGGTTTACTGGACGGGGTGAACCCGTTGCAGCGCTACATCGCCGAGGAAGTCGCCACCGATCACCTCGACGGACTGTTGTCCCGCCGGGAGGCGTTGCGACGGCTGGCATTACTCGGCTTCGGCACCGGTGCCGCCACCGCGCTCATCGCCGCGTGCGGTGCGAACCGCCCGGCCGCCCAGCCCGCCACGACGCCCGCCGGCGGTGCGCCGGGGTCGCCTCCGGGCATGGATGCCGCGCTACCCACCGAGGCGATCACCTGGGCCGGCCCCCGGGGCCGGCTACAGGGAAGCTGGGCGGCCGCCGACGACCCCCGCGGCGCGGTACTGGTGATCCACGAGAACAAGGGGCTCAACGACTGGGTGCGCTCGGTGGCCGGGCGGCTGGCGGGCGCCGGCTACTCGGCATTGGCAATCGACCTGCTCTCCGAGGAAGGCGGCAGCGCAACCTTTTCCGACCCCGCCCAGGCCACCGCCGCCCTGGCCAACGCCGATCCGCAACGCTTCGTCGCCGACCTGCGCAGCGGTCTGGACGAACTGGGCCGGCGGGCACCCGATCGCAAACTTGCCGTCACCGGATTCTGCTTCGGTGGCGGGCTGGTCTGGCAACTGCTGGCCGCCGGGGAGCCGCGACTTGCGGCTGCGGTGCCGTTCTACGGGCCCGCGCCCGACGATCCCGACTTCGCGGGGTCGAGGGGTGCCGCGGTGCTGGGGGTTTATGCCGGCCTCGACAACCGGGTGAACGCCTCCGAGCCGACGGCGCGGGCGGCGCTGGAAAAGGCAGGCATGGTGTTCGAACTGATCACTGAACCCGGGGCCGACCATGCGTTCTTCAACGACACCGGCCAGCGCTACAACGCCGCGGCCGCGGCCGACGCGTGGAAACGATTGCAGGACTGGTTCTCCCGGCACCTTGAGTGAACCCGTTGTCGATCTGACTACGCTGATCGGCAATCAGCCCGAACCGATGAGGAGCCTTGATGGGACAGGTAAGCGCCTCCAGCAGCATTCTCGTCGACGCCGAGCCGGCCAAGGTTCTCGCCGCCGTCGCCGACTACAAGACCGTCCGCCCGAAGATCCTCTCGCCGCACTACAGCGAGTACCGGGTGCTGCAGGGCGGACAGGGTGCGGGCACCGTCGCCGCCTGGCGGCTGCAGGCCACCAAGTCGCGCTCCCGCAACGTCGAGGCCGCCGTCGACCTCGCGGGACACACCGTCATCGAAAAGGACGCCAACTCGTCACTGGTGACCAACTGGACCGTCTCGCCGGCCGGCCCCGGCTCGAGCATCACCGTCAAGACCACCTGGAACGGCGCCGGCGGCATCAAGGGATTCTTCGAGAAGACCTTCGCCCCGCTGGGACTGCGCAAGATTCAGGACGAGGTGCTGGCCAACCTCAAGACCGAGGTCGAAAAAAGCTAGCTGGTGCGCGGCGGCTGGGTCTGCAGGAACGCGACGATTCCCCTGACCACTGCGTCGGCGTACTTCTGCCGGCCGTCCTGGCTCTCCATCAGGCCCGAGTCGATCGGGTTCTTCATGTTGCCCAACTCGACCAGGATGGACGGGTACTGCGCCAGGTTCAGCCCGGCGAGGTCAGGCCGCCCGTAGAGGCCGCCGGTCCCGATGTAGGTGGCCGGGGTCAGCCCCGACGCCTGCAACTGGTCGCGCATCGCCCGGGCGAACTGCACCGACGGACCGGCCTGCGCGGGGTTCAGCGGCGGAGCGGAGTAGTTGACGTGGAAGCCCCGGCCGGTGGCGGGGCCGCCGTCGGCGTGGATGGACACCACCGCGTTGGGCTGCAGCGAGTTGGCCATCGCGGCCCGTTCGTCGACGCACGGGCCCACCTGGTCGTCGTTGCCCCGCGACATCGCGGTGCGCACGCCCAGTTGGGTCAGCGCCTGGCGGATCAGCAGGACGGTGTCCCAGTTGAAGGTGTGCTCGGCGAACCCGTCGTCGGTGTTGGTGCCGCTGGTCTGGCAGTCCTTGGTGCCGCCGCGGCCGGTGGGCACCTGACGGGTCATCGAGGCGTCGTTGGCGCCGTTGTGGCCGGGGTCGAGGAAGACGATCATGCCGGCGATGCTGCCCGGTGCGGCGTGCCCGACCGGCGCTGCCAGCGACGACGTGGCGAGCAGCACGCCGGTGCAGGCGGCGGCCACGACACGCATGGGGGCGAAGTTCGGCACGGGCGTCACGGTAATCGCTCGACGTCTAGGCTTGAAAGTCACCGGCTGCCTGAATGCCAGGCCGCAACGAAGTCGAGACCACAACGCAAGGAGACCGTCATGCAACCCGGTGATCCCGGCAACCTGACAGCGTTCGGCGCGCAGGTACCGCAGCAGATTCCGGCCGAGGCGGTTCAGGGCCTCCAGCAACTGCAGGCGGCGCTGATGCAGGCCCACATGATGCAGCACCAGCTGATGGAGGCCCAGCAGCGGATCGCCGAGACCGAGGTCCGCGGCGAGGCCGGCGGCGGACTGGTGGAGGTCACCCTCAACGGCACCGGCGAGTTGGCCGCGCTGCGCATCGACCCGCGGGTGGTCGACCCCAACGACGTCGAGACGCTGCAGGACCTCGTCATCGCCGCGATCACCAACGCCGGCGACAACATGAGGGCGATGGTCGCGGACATCCTCGGCCCGCTGGCCCAGGCCGCAGGTCAGCCGGAGGCCTGAGTGTTCGAGGGGCCCGTCCAGGATCTGATCGACGAGCTCGGCAAGCTGCCGGGCATCGGGCCCAAGAGCGCGCAGCGGATCGCCTTTCACCTGATCTCCGTCGAGCCCCCCGACATCGACCGGCTCACCGCGGTGCTGTCGCGGGTGCGTGACGGCGTGCAGTTCTGCGAGATGTGCGGCAACGTCTCCGACGCCGAGCGCTGCCGCATCTGCAGCGACGCCCGCCGGGACGGCTCGCAGGTGTGCGTGGTCGAGGAACCCAAGGATGTTCAGGCCGTCGAACGCACCCGCGAGTTCCGCGGCCGCTACCACGTCCTGGGCGGCGCGCTGGACCCGCTGTCCGGCGTCGGGCCCGATCAGCTGCGAATCCGCCAGTTGCTCAACAGGATCGGCGAACGTGTCGACGGGGTGGACATCACCGAGGTGATCATCGCCACCGATCCCAACACCGAGGGCGAAGCCACCGCCACCTACCTGGTGCGCATCCTGCGCGATATCCCCGGCCTGACCGTCAGCCGCATCGCCTCAGGCTTGCCGATGGGCGGCGACCTCGAGTTCGCCGATGAGTTGACCCTCGGCCGCGCCCTGTCCGGTCGCCGCGCCATGGTCTAGTTCCCGGCCCGGCTCCTGCCCCTCTTCGCCGAGATTGCACTCACGCAGGCAAAAAACCCGCATCAAGCGGCGTGAGTGCAATCTCGGCGGCTTTGGCGTGGGGCGTTGTCATAGGTGCCCGGCATGCTCCCGTCATGAGCGAGGTCTTCATCGGCACCGAAGCCCTGCAGCGTGGCTCAATCACCCGCCATCAACTCAGCCGGTATCGCCGGCTGCTGCCCGACGTCTACGCGCCCCGGGGCGCTGACCTCTCGCTGCGCGACCACACCGTCGCGGCCTGGCTGTGGTCGCGCCGGAGAGCCGTCGTCGCGGGCGCCGCGGCGGCCGCGCTGCACGGCGCGCAGTGGGTCGACGCCGACGAACCGGTCGAGCTCATCTGGTGCTGCCCCCGCCCACCGGCTACGTTGCGGGTCCGTAACGAGACGCTGCACCCCGATGAAGTCACCCGCGTCGCCGGCATACCGGTCACCACGCCGGCCCGCACGGCCTTCGACCTGGGCCGCCACCTGCCCCGCGGTCGCGCGCTCATGCGCCTCGACGCACTGATGCGGGCCACGCCGTTCTCGGCCGAGGCCGTCGCGCGGATGGCGGAGGGGCACCCGGGCGCGCGGGGCGTCCGTCGGCTCCGCCGGGCGCTGCCCCTCGTCGACGGCGGTGCCGCCTCGCCGCGCGAGACCTCGCTGCGTCTCCTCCTCGTCGACAGCGGCTTTCCCCGACCGCGTACGCAGATCCCGCTGATGGACCACGCCGGAACTCTGGCGGTGCTCGATATGGGCTGGGAGGAGTTCAAAGTCGCCGCGGAGTACGACGGCGACCAGCACCGCACGGACCGCCGTCGATATGTGTGGGATCAGCGCCGCTCGAGAATGGTGGCCGGCCTGGGCTGGAACATGGTGCGGGTGATCAAGGAGGACGACCCGCAGGAGATCATCGCGCGGGTCGACGAGGCGCTGCGGGCCCGCGGATGGTGCGGCGAGATTGCACTCACGCAGCGCCGTACTCGCAAAATGTCTGCGTGAGTGCAATCTCGGCGAAAGGGCGGGCGGGTGGAAACCGCGGCTACACCCGGCGGGGAGCGGCGAGCCGCTCGCGGCGCAACTGCTCGACCTCGGGCAACTCCAGCGGCGGGAGCGGACTAACCACGCGAGACAACAGGTAGTCGGCGAGCTCGGGGTTGCGGGCCAGGCACGGGCCGTGCAGGTACGTCGCGACCACACTGCCCTGCACCGCGCCGTCGAAGCCGTCCCCGAGCCGGTTGCCCGCACCCTTGACGACGGCCGCCAGCGGACGGGCATCGGGGCCGAGAACCGTTCCGCCACGGTGGTTTTCGAACCCGGTGAGCGGCTGCAAGAGTCCCTCGACGAGCGGCTCGGAGACCACTTCGCCGATGGTGCGTTCCGGCTGCGGCGAGGTGGTCACATCGAGCAGGCCGACACCCTCGACGCGCTCCCCCGCGGAAGTCTCATACCAGTGGCCGAGCACCTGGATGGCCGCGCAGATCGCCAGCACCGGCGCCCCCCGTCCGGCCGCGCGCTGCAAACCAGGATGGCGCAGCAGATGCCGGGTGGCCAGGCGCTGGGCGTAGTCCTCGGCCCCGCCGAGGGTGTAGAGGTCGAGGGAGTCGGGTACCGGATCGGCCAGTGTGATGTCGACGATCTCAGCGCCAATCCCGCGCAGCCGCAACCGCTGTCGCAGCACCACCGCGTTGCCGCCGTCGCCGTAGGTGCCCATGACGTCGGGCAGCACCAGACCGATCCGGATCATGAACGACGCTCCAGGGCCCGCTGCAGCTGCAGGAACGCGGTGTAGTTGGCGACGACCTCGACGTGCCCGGGCGGGCAGGACTCGATAGCGCTGACGGTGTCGTGCACCAGGGAGTGCGCGACACCGGCGTAGCCCAGTCGCACCGCCAGATCGGTGCCACGCTCACCGGCGGCGACGACGGAGGTGCCCTCGAAATGCTCGAAGCGGACGTCCCACAGCCAGGACAGATCCTCCCCGTCGGGAACCTGGCCGTTGACCGAGATCACCACTCCCGCAGCGGATTTGTCCACCATGGACAGCGCCTCCTGCCAGCCGGCCGGGTTCTTGGCAAGCAGCAGCCGGGCGGTGTGATCGCCGATGCGCACCGTCCGGTAACGGCCGGCCACTTCGTCGACACCGCAGACCGCGGAGACCGCCGCAGCAGGGTCGGCTCCCATCGCCACCGCCGCGGCGACCGCCTGGGCGGCGTTGCCCCGATTGACAATTCCCGGAAGTGCCAGCCGCATGGGTGCGACGAAACCATCTGGCCCGTAGAGATTTTCGCTGTCGAACCGCCACGCAGGCTCGGGACGTTCGAAGTCCGCCCCGGTGGAACGCCAGTGCGACTTCTCGCGCACGATCACCTCGCCGCTGCGCGGGCAGCTCACCGAATCGCCGGCCCAGCTGCCGCCGGCGGCCACCCACACCACTTTTGGGCAGTCGTAGGCGGCCGAGGTCATCAGAACGTCGTCGCAGTTGGCGACGACGACCGCGGCCGGATGGCGGGCCAGACCGGCGCGCAGGGTGCGCTCGATGTGGTTGATCTCCCCGACCCGGTCGAGTTGGTCCCGGGAGAGGTTGAGCAGCACGATGACCGACGGCTCGACCGCGTCGGCCACATGTGGAACGTGCATCTCGTCCACTTCGAGCGCGGCCAGCGTCGCGTCGCGGTCGGCGGCCAGTGCGGCCACCAGGCCGGCGTCCATGTTCGCGCCCTCGCCGTTGGTGGCGACCGGGCCCATCGTGCGCAGCGCGGCGGCCACCATGCGGGTGGTGGTGGACTTGCCGTTGGTCCCGGTGATCACCGCGGTCCGCCGGCCCGCCCCCAGCTGGCGCAGCACCGAGCGGTCCAGCGTCATGGCCACCAGACCGCCGATCATCGCCCCGGCTCCGCGGCCGGTGACGCGGGATGCCCAGCGTGCCGCCGACCCGAGGGCCAATGCGGAACGCCCGCGCACTGTCATCCGGGGCCTGGACATCGCAGCTGAGTCTATTCGGGTCCGGTAACGCCCCCGCCGACACGGACCCTCCCGACACGGACCCGGATGTGCCGCGGGCTGTCGGGGGCGCGTGCCATCCTGACGGTTGTGAGCCAAACCTGGGGAAGGCCGGCGAGCGAGCCGTCCGACGGCTGGGTGGTCGTCGATGTCGAGACCTCCGGTTTCCGTCCGGGTCACGCCCGCGTCCTCAGCGTCGCCGCACTCGCCCTCGACGCCGAGGGCAACGTCGAGCACTCCGTGGTCAGCCTGCTCAACCCGGGTGTCGACCCCGGCCCCACCCATGTGCACGGCATCACCGCGGAGATGCTCGAGGACCAGCCGACCTTCGCCGACATCGCCGCCGACTTCGCCGAACTCATGCACGGCCGCACCCTGGTGGCGCACAACGCCCCGTTCGACTACTCGTTCCTCATCGCCGAGGCGGAACTGACCCGCACCGCGCTGCCGATCGACACCGTCATGTGCACGGTCGAACTCACCCGCAGACTCGACCTGGGCCTGGACAATCTACGGCTGGAAACCCTTGCGCGGCATTGGGATATCCCGCAGACCAAGGCCCACGACGCGTTCGACGACGCGCTGGTCCTGTCCCGGGTGCTCGCCCCGGCACTGCAGCGCGCCCGCGAACGTGACGTGTGGTTGCCGGTCCGCCCGGTGACCCGCCGGCGCTGGCCCAACGGAACGGTCACCCACGAAGAGTTGCGACCGCTGAAGATGCTGGCCTCCCGGATGGTCTGCCCGTATCAGAACCCGGGCCGCTATCAGCACGGCGGGCCGCTGGTGCAGGGCATGCGGGTCGCGTTGTCGGCCGAGGTGAACCGCACCCACGAGGAACTCGTCGAGCGCATCCTGCACGCCGGGTTGTCCTACGCCGACGCGGTGGACCCCGAGACCTCGCTGGTGATCTGCAACGAGCCGCTACCCGAGCACGGCAAGGGTTTCCAGGCACGCGAACTGGGCGTCCCGACGGTCTCCGACGAGCAGTTCATGTACAGCGTGGCCGCCGTGGCCGGCGGCACCGGAGTCGACGAGTTCGAGCAGTCCGTCGACCAGGGCCAGCAGTTCGCGCTGTTCTAGCGGTGCCGGGCCGCCCGGTTCACCGCCGACACCACCGCGCGCAGTGAGGCCGTCGTGATCGAGGTCGCGATGCCGACGCCCCATACCGTCCTGCCGTCCACCGACGCCTCGACGTAGGCCGCCGCGGCGGCCTCCTCGCCGGCCGACATGGCGTGCTCGGAGTAGTCCAGCACGTGCACGTCGATCCCGACGGTGCCCAGCGCGTCGACGAAGGCCGCCAGCGGGCCGTTGCCCTCGCCGCGGATCTCGGTCTCCACCCCGTCGAGTTTCACGACCGCCTCGATCACATCGGTGCCGCCGTCGACCTCCGAGCCGATCACCTTCTGGCGGATGCGCTCCAGTGGCCGCACCGGGGCCAGGTACTCGTCGGCGAAGGCGTCCCACATCTCCTTGCTCGACACCTCGCCGCCCTCGCCGTCGGTGATCTTCTGGATCACCTGGCTGAACTCGATCTGCAACCGGCGCGGCAGCACCAGGCCGTGGTCGGCTTTCATGATGTAGGCCACCCCGCCCTTGCCGGACTGCGAGTTCACCCGGATGACGGCCTCGTAGGTGCGCCCGACGTCCTTGGGGTCGATCGGCAGGTACGGCACCTGCCACAGGATGTCGTCGATGTCCGCGTCGGCCTCGTCGGCGGAGATCTTCATGGCGTCCAGGCCCTTGTTGATGGCGTCCTGGTGGCTGCCGGAGAACGCGGTGTACACCAGATCGCCGCCGTAGGGGTGACGCTCGTGCACCGGCAACTGGTTGCAGTGTTCGACGGTGCGGCGGATCTCGTCGATGTTGGAGAAGTCGATCTGCGGGTCCACGCCGCGGGAGAACAGGTTCAGCCCGAGGGTCACCAGGCAGACGTTCCCGGTGCGCTCACCGTTGCCGAACAGGCAGCCCTCGATGCGGTCCGCCCCGGCCTGATAGCCCAATTCCGCTGCGGCGACAGCGGTTCCGCGGTCGTTGTGCGGGTGCAGCGAGAGGATGATCGAGTCCCGACGGGCCAGGTTGCGGCTCATCCACTCGATCGAGTCGGCGTAGACGTTGGGAGTGGTCATCTCCACTGTCGCCGGCAGGTTGACGATCAGCGGCCAGTCCGGGGTGGGCTGGATGACGTCGGCGACCGCGTCGCAGACCTCCACCGCGTAGGACAACTCGGTGCCGGTGTAGGACTCCGGCGAGTACTCGTAGCGCCACCGGGTGCCTGGGTATTTGACCGCCTCCTCCAGGCATTTGCGTGC
>JAPOHV010000214.1 GCA_029979305.1 Mycobacteriaceae bacterium
GTGATCGCTGACGGTTCGGGCGACCCGTGGCGCGTCCGGCGGAAACCCGGTACCGTCGGCCGTACACAAGAGAGGAGGTGGTCCGGAACTTGAGTACGCTTTGGACATGTGAGGTGGCTGCCCGCTAGCAGCACCAGGTGCCGGAATCACCTGCGCCCTGAGCGCGCTGGCGAATTCCAGGCAGCTACCCGGCCCCCGAGTCCCTGGTCAGTCCAACTGGGAACCACGACTCGGGGGCCGTCCCATGTCCGGACCGGAAATCACTACTTTCGGGCACGCCTGCGCGGGCGGCCCACCGCCTTCTCCAGCTCGACAAGGGCGGGTTCGATCCCGTCGGCGAGATCGCGAAGGTCCGCGGCGATCTCGGGGGTGCTGACGAATCCGAAGTCCATCCAGTCGCGGTAACTGAAACAGGTGATGTTCAACCCGACATCCATCAGCAGCGGCCCGATCGGGGTGAACTCCTCGACCACCGCACCGGCCACGTAGAGCGGGACCGGCGGTCCCGGCACGTTCGACACCACCACGTTGATCGGCGGGACGTTCTCGCCCAGCCGGCTCGCGGTGAAGGCCCTGGCCGCCAGCCGGAACAGACCCGGCGGCGTCGTCTCGGTCAGCCCCATGATCTGGTGCGCCGTCATCGCCTCAGCCATCTGCTTGGCCGCCTGGGTCACCTTGTACACAGCCCCGATCCGGGCGGCGGGACTGCCGACGTCTGTGGGCAGGCTGACGGTCATCGAGCTGATCGCATTGCCGACCGCCGTCGCGTCGGTGCGCGTGGACACCGGAACCTGAGCGATCAGCGGACGATCCGGGAGTTCGCCGCTGCGGTCCAGATAGGACCGCAGCGCCCCGGCGACCAGCGCCAGCACGACGTCGTTGACCTTTACTCCGTAGGCGTCCTTGACCGCCTTCACGCGAGCCAGTGGCACCCGTGCGGCGCTGAACCGCCGCTGCTGGGAGATCGCGGCGTTGAACCGGGTCGCGGGCGCGGCGAAATACCCGGGCGGCTTCTCCGGGATGGTGCGGGCCGCCAACTGCTGACGCACGGTCTGGTCGATGAGGCGCACGATCCGGTACGGAGTCATCACCGCGACGTTGACGGCGGCCCCGAGCAGCCGTAACTCCGGCCGCGGCAGGCCCGGCAACCTGCGGGGCGGCTCGGTCGGTGGCGACGGCGGACGCGGTTGAGGAGTCAGGTCGAAGAGGATCTCGCTGACACCGGCCCCCGAGACCCCGTCGACGAGGCAATGGTGGATCTTCGTCAGCAGGGCGACCCGGCCGCCGTGCAGTCCCTCGATGAACCACATCTCCCACAACGGCTTCGAGCGATCGAGCTTGTAGGACCACAGTCGCCCGACCAACTCGTCGAGTTCGGCGCGGCCGCCCGGGGATGGCAGTGCGACGTGGCGGATGTGGAAGTCCAACTCGGGCTCGGCGTCATCGAGGTACCAGGGCCGGTCGAGCCCCAGCGGGCTCTCCGACACCCGGTAGCGCAACTGCGGGAGTTCGACGAGGCGCTCGCCGACGATGCGCCGGACGTTGTCGAAGGAGAAGTCGGGCGCGTCGGCCGGGTCGCAGATCGCCAAGGCCCCGATGTGCATGTGCCAGGACTCCGTTTCGGCGAACCAAAACGCAGCGTCCACGCTGGACATGCGAGGCATGAACGTCAGCCTAGAACCGGTTTGCGGCGCTGCGCCAGGAATCCCCGATCAGGGTCCGGCAGGTCCCGGCGCCAGCGTTGAACATGCCTTCATCGCCTGGTCCCACTGGGCGGGGTCTACCCCGGCCGGCGGTCCGAGAACCACCGCGGGCCCGCTGGATTCAGGAACGCCGTGGGCGTGCAGGCACTCGGCCAGCGACCCGTGAGCGGCCGGGGGCTCCCCGTCGGTGCCCGCCGGTTGAGAGGGGGCCTGCTTTCCGGAACAGGCCGCGAGGAACAGGGCCGCGGTCAGAACCGCCGCCGGCGCCAGCGGCCTCATCCGACGTGTCTCGACAGCCGGGCCGACAGGTGCGGAACGAGCCCGCCGTCGGCGTCGACGCGCTCCTCGACGTAGGCGAGATCCCCGTCGTCGACGATGCCGTAGAGCCGTTTGGCCCCACCGACCAGCACACCGGACTTGCTGCGCGCGAGTGCATCGGTCACCAGTTCCCAGGACGACTGGGTCCGCGGATGCCCATAGAACAGTTCGACATAACCGGAGGAGTGCGCCAACAGCAATTCGATGGCCTGGGACTCACCCGGGTCGGTCGGGTCGTGGACGAAGCGCCAGAAACCCGTCTCGCGAAGACCCGGGCTGTGGTAACCGCCGTCGTCGTCCAGCCGCCAGGACCGGGCCTCCCAGTTGAGGTAGTCCCCGCCGTCGTGGGAGACGATGATCTGCTGGCCGAATCGGTAGTCACCGTGCGGGGCGCGCCCTTCGCCCTCGCCCCGCCACACACCGACCAGTGGCAGTAAGGCCAACAGTGCGTCACTGAGATCGGCCCCGAGGCGGAGGTTGGCGGTGTCGGCGACTGGAAGGTCATCGAATACCGGAATATTGCGCCCGGCGGTCTGCTTGGCGCGCTCGGCGGCGGCGGCAACGGCGCGATCGCCGCTGCCTTTGATGTCGTCGGCGCTCACGAATCGTCGGTGATCAGTCGGTAGACCGCGTAGAGCGCGAACCAGGTGATCACGAAGACCGAAATCACCAGCAGGATCTCGAAGAACAGCACCACGGCGTTGAGTCTATCGCTGTGCGGTCCGGCTTCAGGCGACCTTCACGTCGACCTCGTGCAACCCGGCCCCGGTGGGTATCACGGTCACCATGCCGTTACCGGTGTCTGACTGCGCCCGGACGGTCCAGGTGCCGGGTGCGGCGAAGAACCGGAAGTCACCGTTCGCCGAGGCGACCACCTCGGCGGTGAACTCCTGCTCGTCGTCCAGCAGGCGGACGAAAGCGCCGCCGACCGACTGTCCTGAGTCGTCGACGACCCGCCCGGTGATCACCGTCTCCTTCTTCAGGTCGATGGCCACGGGCAGGGTGCGGGCTGGTTTGGGGGTGTAGATGATGGTCATCGTCATATCGATTCGATCGGGGCTCGAAGTCGAGCCACTCCGGCGTTCGGTGGGTTTCGAAAAACTCTTGTCTGGCAACAACTTCCGGGTTATCCGGCAGGTCAGGCGGCCTCGGGGCTGCGACGCAGCCGTGCCACCAGCGGATAAATCTGACAGCCCAGACAGATCCCGAACGCGGCGTTGAGGAAAGCGGCCGCGAGAGCGAAGGCGCCCGCACCGACGCCGATGAGCGGCGCCCCGCCGACGAAGCCCGCGACGCCGATCAGAGCGAAGATGAAGCCCACGAACTGGGCGAAGCGCAGCGGTTGGGTGGGTTCCCATTCGGTGGCCGGCCCCACCCGGGGGGCGATCAAGCGGCGGAAGAGCAGGCCGTAGGGATGGCTGCGCGGTCCGCGCAGCGCGCCGACGGCGAACACCGCCGCCTGCGCGGCGAGGATGGCCGCCGCGGCGGCACTGCTCACGGCCGAGGCGGCCACCACGGCAATCAGGACGGCCGTGGTGATCCACGCGGCGAACCGGGGACCCCGCACGTCAACCTGCTCGACGGCGGGGCGCTCGATGATGATCGACATGGAAAAACTCCTGTTGCTGGGTATGGCTGGGCAGGACAGACCAAGGGGTTACTGCCGAGAGAAGACGCGATGACGCGA
>JAPOHV010000094.1 GCA_029979305.1 Mycobacteriaceae bacterium
CGTCGCCCACCTTTCTGCAGTCGGTCCTGGGCTGGCTGCACACGGTGTATCCCGACGGCATCTCCCGCACCGACTACTACCCGTTGCTGGCGCTGTTGAAGAGGTCACTGAGCGAGGATGAGGTGGTGCAGGCCGCGTTCTCGGTGCTCAAGGACGGCGAACCGGACAACCCGGTGACGGCCGAGCAGATCCGCGAGGCGATCCGTGAGACGGCGGAGAAAGAGCCCACCGCCGACGAGGTGAACCAGGTGGCAGGGCGCTTGGCGCTGGTCGGCTGGCCACTGGCCGACCACGGCTAGCTGCGGCGGTCGCGGCGCAATGGGTGCGTTTCGGGCACCTCGACAAAGATCAGGGTGATCCCGTCGGGGTCGAGGACATGCATCTCGTGAAGTCCCCAGGGTTCCCGGCGGGCCTCTCGCGCGATGGCCACCCCGCGTTGGCGTAGTTCGCTCTCGGTGGCTGCGATATCCCGCACCTGCAGCCACAGCCCGCCGGAGAACGGGCTCGGGGCCTGCCCGCCGCCGCCGTGGCCGGCGAGCTCGATCAGCGACTGACCGGCGAAAAACACTGTCCCGCCGGGGTATTCGCGTGCAATGGCCAACCCCAGTGAATCGCGGTAGAAGGCCAGCGACTGCTCGTAGTCGATGGGACGCAACAGTATCCGGCTGGCGAGGATCTCCATGATGACTAGCTCGGCTGCATCCGCTGGCGTTTGAGCACCGCGTTCAGCAGCCCGGGTGCCACGACGTCGAGGGCCCGTGCGCTGACCCCGAACCGGGGCGCGATACGCACCGGACGGTGCCGGGCGGCTTCGATCATCCACTGCGCCGCCTCGGCTGACGTCAGTGCCGGGGCGCCGGTGTACTCCTTGGTGGGCGCGATCATCGGGGTGGCCACCAGCGGGTAGTACAGGGTGGTCGAGTGCACGCCGTGGCGCGCCCACTCGGTTTCGACCACCCGGCTGACCGCACTCAGCGCGGCCTTGGAAGCGTTGTAGACGCCGAACAGCGGAGATGCCTCGCTGAGCACCCCCCAGGTGGCGACGTTGATGATGTGGCCGTCGCGGCGCTCGATCATGCCGGGCGCCAGACCGCGGATCATCCGCAGCGGCGAGTAGTAGTTCAGCGTCATGGTGCGTTCCACGTCATGCCAGCGGTCCAGCGACTCGGCGAGCGGGCGCCGGATCGACCGGCCGGCATTGTTGACGAGGATGTCGACACCGCCGAAGCGCCTGGTGACGGTGTCGCACAGCGCATCGACGGCGTCGAGATCCGACAGGTCGCACGGGATCGCCGCGGCAGTGCCCCCGGCGCCGGCGATCCGGGCGGTCAGCGCATCGAGCAGATCGGCGCGCCGTGCCACCGCGATCACTTCGGCGCCGTGGGCGGCGAACGCCTCGGCTCCCGCCTCGCCGATCCCGGAGGAGGCCCCGGTGACCAGGACACGCTTGCCGCGCAGCGGAATTCGGCTGCGGCCCGGCACCGTCAGCGGCGGGCGCAGACCGGCAAGGATTATCGCTTCGGTCAACTTCCGGCGCAGCGGTGTCACGGACCGAGTCTAGAAATAGCGCGGGAAGGGACCCCAGTCCGGGTCGCGCTTCTCCAGGAAGGCGTCGCGGCCCTCGACCGCCTCGTCGGTCATATAGGCCAGCCGGGTGGCCTCCCCGGCGAACAGTTGCTGGCCCACGAGTCCGTCGTCGAGCAGGTTGAAGGCGAACTTCAACATCCGTTGCGCCTGTGGGGATTTGCCGTTGATCTGCCGTGCCCAGTCCAGCGCCACGTCCTCCAGATCGGCATGGTCGACGACCTCGTTGACCGCGCCCATCCGGTGCATCTGTTCGGCGGTGTAGGTGCGGCCCAGGAAGAAGATCTCCCGGGCGAATTTCTGGCCCACCTGCCGGGCCAGGTAGGCGCTGCCGTAGCCGCCGTCGAAGCTGCCGACGTCGGCGTCGGTCTGCTTGAACCGGGCGTGCTCGCGGCTGGCCAGGGTGAGGTCGCACACCACATGCAGGCTGTGCCCGCCGCCGGCAGCCCATCCGTTCACCAGGCAGATCACCGGCTTGGGCATGAACCGGATCAGGCGCTGCACCTCCAGGATGTGCAGTCGTCCGGCGCGGGCCGCGTCCACGGTGTCCGCGGTGTCGCCGCTGGCGTACTGATAGCCGGTGCGGCCGCGGATGCGCTGGTCCCCGCCCGAGCAGAACGCCCACCCGCCGTCCTTCGGTGACGGGCCGTTGCCGGTCAGCAGAACGACGCCGACGTCGGGTGACATCCGGGCGTGGTCCAGGGCGCGGTAGAGCTCGTCGACGGTGTGCGGCCGGAAGGCATTGCGCACCTCGGGCCGGTTGAACGCGACCCGCACCGTCGGCTGCAAGCCGTCGCCGCTGGCGTGGCGGTGGTAGGTGATGTCGGTGAGATCCTCGAAGCCCTCGACAGTCCGCCACAGCGCGGGATTGAACGGGTTGTCACTCACGGGGCTGAGGCTACGCGATCCTCATAGCGGCAGGCCCCGCCCGCGCAAAGCTGCGATCAACCCGGCCGGCCGGCGGGCGATCGGAAGCGGGTCGACCAAGGCGAACGCACAGCCCAACATCCTTGCGGCGCCGTCGTTCTCCTCGCTGTCACCCACCATCAACGCGTGCTGAGGCGCCACTCCCAGCACCGACAGGGCTTCCTCGAAGATGCGCGGGTCCGGCTTGGCGGCGCCCACCTCGTAGGACAGCGCGTAGTGGTCGGGTCGAACGCCCGCGGCGTCGAGCACCGAGCGGATATCCCAGGCGATATTCGACACCACAGCGGTGCGGATTCCGCCGGCGCGCAGACCCTCGAGGACTCGCGCGGTATCGGGGTAGACGGCCCACTCGGCAGGGTCGACACAGCGCGCGTAGAGGGCTTCGGCATGTTCGGCGGGCAGCCCGGCCTGCTGCAGCACATGCAGGTAGGCCTGACGGTGCATGCCGGGGTCCAGATCGCGATGCGCCCACGCGTCGTGGTTCACACTCGCGGTGGGATGGGTCATCCGGTCCATCACCTCGGCCCGCTGCCGTGCGTCCAGACCCATGCCGGCGAACCAGTCACCGCCGGCTTCCAGGCTGGCCAGTGTTCCGGAGAAATCGAACAGGACCGCTCGCAGCTCACCCGACGGCACGCCCGGCGCCTTCCCAGAACCGTGCCCGCACCGCCTTCTTGTCCGGCTTGCCCAGCGCGGTCACCGGAACCGAGTCCACCACGATCACCTGCTTGGGCGACTGAACCGAACCCTTGCGTTCCCTGACCGCATCCTGGATCTCGGCGGTCACCCGTTCGATGGCCGCGTCGTCGCGGGGATGCTCGGGCCGAAGCACGATCACCGCGGTCACCGCCTCACCCCACTTGTCGTCCGGGGTGCCGATCACGCAGACCTGGGCCACCGCCGGGTGTTCGGCGATGACATCCTCGACCTCGCGGGGGAAGACGTTGAACCCGCCCGTGACGATCATGTCCTTGACCCGGTCGACGATGTACCAGAACCCGTCCTCGTCCTCCCGCGCCATGTCGCCGGTGTGCAGCCAGCCGCCGGAGAACGTCTTGGCGGTCTCCTCCGGCAGGTTCCAGTACCCGCCGGCGAGCAGCGGCCCGGACACGCAGATCTCCCCGACCTCGCCCCTGGGAACCGGGTGTCCCTCGCCGTCCAGCAGGGCGGTGCGTGCGAACAGCGTCGGGCGTCCGCAGGAGGTCAGCCGGCGGGAGTCGTGGTCGCCCTTGGCGAGGTAGGTGATGACCATCGGCGCCTCGGACTGTCCGTAGTACTGCGCGAAGATGGGGCCGAACCGCTCGATGGCCTCGGCCAGTCGCACCGGGTTCATCGCCGAGGCGCCGTAGTACACCGTCTCCAGCGACGACAGATCGCGGGTGTGAGAGTCCGGGTGGTCCATCAGCGCGTAGATCATCGACGGGACCAGCATGGTGGCGGTGATGCGGCGTTCCTCGATCACCCGCAACACCTCGGCCGGGTCGAACTTTCCCAGCACGATCATCTCGCCGCCCTTGACGATCGTCGGGGTGAAGAACGCCGCACCGGCGTGCGACAGCGGGGTGCACATCAGGAACCTCGGGTGTTCCGGCCACTCCCATTCCGCGAGTTGCGCTGTCGTCATGGTCAGGATCGAGCTCACCGTGCCGATGACACCCTTGGGCTTGCCGGTGGTGCCGCCGGTGTAGGTCAGGCCGCCGATGTGATCGGGCGGAAGATCGGCCGCCGCCAGCGGTTTCGGCGGATAACCCGCCGCCTCGGCGATCAGATCCACCCCGACTTCGGACAGCTCGCTCGGTACCGGCCCGAGCGTGAGCACCCGTCGCAGCGAGGGCACCTTCGCCAGCAGTCCGATCGCCCGCTCGACGAACATCGGGTTGGGGTCGATGATCAACGAGGTCGCCCCGGCGTCGGCCAGCACGTAGGCGTGGTCGTCGAGCGAGCCCAGCGGGTGAAGGGCGGTGCGCCGGTAGCCCTGGGTCTGTCCGGCGCCGATGATCATCAGCACCTCGGGCCGGTTGAGCGAGAGCAGGCCGACGGTTGCCCCGCTGCCTGCTCCGAGCGCCTCGAAGGCCTGGATGTACTGGCTGATCCGGTCGGCCAGTTCGCCCCCGGTCAGGGTGGTGTCACCGAGGAAGAGCACCGGCCGGGCGGCGTTGCGACGCAGCGCGCCGACGGTCAGGTGGCCCGAGTGCAGGGGGTGGCGCAGCAGGTCGGTCTTGGATGACTCGGTCATGAATGACACAGTAGAGCGCCCATGCGTGACGAAGAATCGCCCGACGACCGGCTAAGTGACCGGCTTAGCGCGGCGATCCTGGACCTGCTGGCAAGCCGTGCCGGCAGTATCTGCCCGTCCGAGGCGGCCCGAGCGGTCGGCGGCCCGGCCTGGCGCGACCTGATGGAGCCTGCCCGCGCGGCGGCCCGGGCACTGGCCCGCGACGGTGCCGTCGAGATCACCCAGGGCGGCGTCGTCGTGGACCCGGACGGCGGCTGGCGCGGACCGGTCCGCATCCGGGTGCGCCGGGCATAGCATCGACGGATGTCCGAGGCGCAGCGGCAGACCGAGGTCAGCGGTCTGGCGGCGACGATGACCATTGCGGCGATGGGGCTGGGTTACAGCATCACCGCGGCCGACCCGACCACCCTGTCGGCCAACCTCGCCGCCGTCCGCAAGGGCCTCCAATTCAGCCCTGCCACAGCAAGTTTCCTCGCCAGCCTGTGCACGCTGACTCTCGCGGCCGCGGTGCTCGGCGCCGGGGCACTCGGTGACCTGGCCGGGATGAAGCGGATGTTCGTCTTCGGGATCTACGGGTCGATCGCCTTCGGTGTGCTCGGCGCGATCGCGCCGCACGTGGCCGTGCTCATCATGGCCCGCGCCGGCCTCGGCGTCGCGTTCGCCTTCGTGCTCGGGTTGTCGCTGGCGATCATCAACGCCGTGTTCCCGCCCGGCCGCCGCGCCGCCGCGATCGCGGCGTACCTCGGCGCCGGTCACGCCCTGGCGGTGTTCCAGCCGGCCCTGGGCGGCTGGCTGGCCAGCCACTACGGCTGGCGGACCTGCCTGCTGGTGACCCCGGCCCTGGCGGTGGTGACCCTCGTCATCACCCTGCGCTACGTCCCGGAAACCCTCAAAGACAAACGCAAGCTCGACATTGCCGGTATCGCCCTGATCGCGGTTGCGCTGATCGCCGTCATCTACGGGCTGACAGAACTGCAGGGCGGAGCCAGTGTCGGGGCGTTTGCACTGATCGGCGTCGGACTGGCATTCGGGGTGGCCTTCGTGTCGTGGGAGCTGCGTGCCCCGGCGCCGGCCCTGGACATGCGCATCTTCCGGTCGGGCCGGTTCGATGCAGCGCTGATCGCCGGTGCCACCTTCAACTTCCTCGGCGGCGGCGGCACCATCCTGTTCGCCTACTACCTGGTGACCATCCGGGGCAAGTCTCCCGAACTGCTCGGCCTGCTGCTCGTCCCGGCCATGCTGATCGCCTCGGCGGCGGCGGTGCTGGCCGGCCGCGCGGTCGTCCGGTTCGGTGAGCGGGCGGTGCTGGTGGCCGGCCTGGTGGTGTTGCTGCTCAGCATGGTGATGCTGGTGGTGCTCGACAGCCACACCCCGGTGGCAGTGCTGGGAATCGCGGTCGCCCTCAACGCGATCGGCGGTGCGGTGGTGCAGACACCGCAGTCCACGATCATGATGTCCAGCGCGCCGCCGGAACTCGGAGGTGTGGTTTCGGCGGTCAAGCCCGCCGTCGGCCAGGCCGCGTACTCACTGGGGCCGGCCCTGTTCGCCCTCGTCGGAACCACGCTGTTCCTTCGCGACGGCCGCCGCAAGCTGGAGGGCTCCGGCATCAGCGAGGATCAGGCCCGCGACGCGCTCCGGGTGGCACACGGCGGGGCACCCAACCCCGCGGCGGGCAGCGAGGTCCTCGACCCGGAGCAGGCCCGCTGGGTGGTGTCGGAGGCCACCGGCAGTTGGCTCACGGCGATCCACGAGGTGAGCCTCATCATGGCGCTCGTTCCGGCGGTGGCCATCGTCGCCGCTCTGGTGTTGCTGCGGCCCCGGGATCCCGGCCCGGCCGGCTGACTCTTGTTCGCTGCGACCGCCGCGCGAACGGCGGTTATCGGTCGTCACAACGACCCCGGCCGATTGCTGGAAACCGGTCAGGAGGCCGGACCTCTGATGGCACCCTATGGGGTATGGAGCGACTCGCCGAACCACGTTTCCTCGACGAACGACTGGCGCACTGGGCGCAGGTCAAGCCCGACGAGGAGGCCATCAGCTACCTCGGCCGCAGTTTCACCTGGGGCCAGTTCAACGATCGGGTGCGCCGACTGGCCGGGGCGCTGGCCGAGCGGGGCATCGGCCGCGGCGACGTGGTCGCCTTCCTCGACAAGAACCATCCCGCCTGTGTGGAGACCACGCTGGCGGCGGCGAGCCTGGGTGCGGCGACCGCGATCATCAACTTCCGGCTGGCCGGATCGGAGATGGACTACGTCCTCAACGACTGCGGCGCGAAGCTGATCATCGTCGGCGCCGAACTCAAGGGCTCGATCGACAAGATCCGCGACCGGCTCACCCACGTCGAGCATGTCATCACCGTTACCCCCGGCGGGGACGAGGGCGACGAATACGACGAGTACGAGGCGATGCTGGCCGCGGCAACCCCGCGCGAACGCGGCGCCGACGTCACCCCCGACGATGTTTGCGTGATCATGTACTCCTCGGGAACGACCGGGAATCCCAAGGGGATCCGGCTATCCCAGGCCAACCTGATGGCGCACACCATCAACTCCGTCACCTTCGAGTTCGAGCCCGACGACAAGAGTCTGGTTGCGATGCCACTGTTCCACGTCGGCGGTTCGTCATTCATGCAGTTCGGCATCCACGCGGGCATGCCGAGCATCATGACCCGCGACGCCGACGGTGCCACGCTGGGCGCGGCGATCTTCCAGGGCGCCACCCGGACCTTCCTGGTACCCGCGGTGCTGGCGAAGGTGATCGAGATGGGTCCGGACGCCATCAACGTTTTCAACAAGCTGCGCACCTTTGTCTACGGCGCCTCCCCGATGCCGCCCGCCCTGCTGAAGCAGGCCCTGGTGGATTTCCCGGACACCGACTTCGTCCAGGTGTACGGACTGACCGAGGTGTGCGGCGCGGTCACCCAACTCTCCCCGGAGGCCCACCGCGACGCCTCCCGGCCGGAGCGGCTCACCAGCGCCGGCCAACCCATGCGTCAGGTCGAGGTCAAGGTCGTGAACCCCGACACACTTGAAGAGGTCCCGCAGGGCCAGCCGGGTGAATTGTGGTTCCGCACACCGCAGTTGATGGAGGGTTACCACAACAAGCCGGAAGCCACCGCCGAGGCGATCACATCCGACGGATGGTTCCGCACCGGTGACATCGGCCGCGTCGACGACGGCGGGTTCGTCTTCGTGGAGGACCGGCTCAAGGACATGATCATCTCCGGTGGGGAGAACATCTACTCCGTCGAGGTCGAGCGGGCACTCACCGACCATCCCGCGGTGATGGACGCCGCGGTGTTCGGCATCCCGGACGAGAAGTGGGGCGAGTCGGTCAAGGCCGTCGTCGAGCTCTTCGAGGGCCAGCAGGCCTCGCCCGCGGAGCTGATCGCCTGGTGCAAGGAGAGGCTGGCCGGCTACAAGTGCCCGCGCAGCGTCGACATCATGGAGGAGCTGCCTCGTAACCCCACCGGCAAGCTGCTGAAGAAGGATCTGCGAAAGCCCTACTGGGAGAAACAAGACCGCGCGATTTGATGCGGCCCTCCGTCGAGGATCTGCTGGATCGGGTGCACGTCCTCGCGTTGCCGATGCGGGTCCGCTTCCGCGGTATCACCGTGCGTGAGGTGGCCCTGATCGACGGTCCGGCGGGCTGGGGTGAGTTCGGTGCCTTTCTCGAGTACGAGCCGCCGGAGGCCGCGGCCTGGCTGGCCTCGGCCATCGAATCCGCTTACCGCTCGGCCCCTTCGGCACGCAGGCGCCGGATTCCGATCAACGCCACCGTGCCGGCCGTCGGGCCCGCCGAGGTACCCGCCGTGCTGGCCCGGTTCCCCGGCGCCACGACGGCGAAGGTGAAAGTCGCGGAGGCCGGGCAGACGCTGGCCGACGACGTCGAACGGGTGAACGCCGTCCGCGCGCTGGTGCCCACCGTGCGGGTGGACGCCAACGGCGGGTGGAGCGTCCGGGAGGCGCTGGCGGCTGCGCGGGCGTTGACCGCCGACGGGCCGCTGGAATACATCGAGCAGCCCTGCCGCAGTGTCCCTGAACTGGCCGAGGTGCGTCGTCGTGCCGGCGTGGCGGTGGCCGCCGACGAGAGCATCCGCAAGGCCGATGACCCGCTGGCGGTGGTGCGGGCCGGGGCGGCTGACGTCGCCGTGCTGAAGGTCGCGCCGCTGGGCGGAGTCACCGCGATGCTGGACATCGCCGCTCGGATCGACATCCCCGTCGTCGTCTCCAGTGCGTTGGACTCGGCGGTCGGGATCGCGGCGGGACTGGCCGCGGCGGCCGCGCTGCCGCGCCTCGACCATGCGTGTGGACTGGGCACCGGCGGGCTGTTCATCACCGACGTCGCCGACCTTCGGGTCGATGACGGACACCTTTCGGTGGCCCACGTCGTCCCGGACCGGGGCCGGCTGAGCGCTCTCGCCGCCCCGGCCGAGCGGCGGGACTGGTGGATCGACCGGATACGGCAGTGCCACCGACTGCTGAGCTGATCAGTCCTCGTCGGGGCAGACGACGTCGACGTAGACCGTCGTGGCGGCCGGGTCGACACCGTCGGTACGGCCGGGCGCGTGGTAGCCGGACACCTGGCAGCGGGCCAGCGGAACGCCCTCGCCGTTGTTCACCCAGTTGATCCCCACGGCGTATCCCTGCCGCTCCAGGGTCATCAAGATCGTGTCGGCCGGTGCGGATCCCGGCGCGGGCCAGTCGCCCGGGTCGGCGGTCGCGACCGGGCTGCCTATGACCCAGCCGGTCACCGCGAGACCCGCCGCGAGAAGAGGAATAAACATGTCTAAAGAATACTGAATCAGATTACGTATGTCATGCGTGGTGGATAGGGGGAGCCGGGCCGACCACTGCTACCGTCGCGCCCGTGACGAACCTGGTCTACGACGACACCGGTTCCGGTGACCCGGTGCTGTTCATCGCCGGAACCGGCGGCGCCGGCCGCACCTGGCACATCCATCAGGTCCCGGTTTTCCAGCGGGCCGGCTACCGCTGCGTCACCTTCGACAACCGCGGGGTGGCCGCCACCGAGGACGCCGACGATTTCGGCATCGAGCAGATGGTCGCCGACACCGTCGACATCATCGAGACCGTGATCGGCGGCCCCACCCGGGTGGTGGCGATGTCAATGGGGGCTTTCATCGCCCAGGAGTTGATGCTGGCCCGGCCTGACCTGGTGCGCCAGGCGGTGCTGATGGGTACCCGGGGGCGGGTCGACCCCACCCGGCTGGCCTTCCGGACCGCCGATCTCGAACTCGCCGACGCCGGCATCGACCTGCCGAACTCATTCGCCGCGAAAATCCGCATCCTGGAGAATTTCTCGCCCAAAACCATCAACTCTCCGGCGATTGACGAGTGGCTGCAGATGTTCAACGCGTTCCCGCTCAAGCGCACCCCGGGGTGGCGGGCGCAGCTTGCGGTGGCGCCGAAGGAGGACCGGCTGCCCGCCTACCGGGCGATTCCCAATGAGGTGCTGGTGATCGGGTTCGCCGACGACGTCGTGACGCCGCCCGCGCTGGGCAGGGAGGTGGGGGAGGCCATCCCCCGGGGCCGCTACGTGCAGATCGCCAACGCCGGGCACCTTGGATTCCTGGAACGCTACGAGGCGGTCAACCGGGCCATGCTGGACTTCTTCGCCGGAACGCTCATTTAACCGCCGCTCGGCGGCTGTGCCACGCTGTAGGGGTGAATCCCTCGACGACTCAGGCCCGGGTCGTCGTCGACGAACTCATTCGTGGCGGCGTTCGCGACGTCGTGCTCTGCCCCGGCTCGCGCAACGCCCCGCTGGCCTTCGCACTGGCTGACGCCGACCGGGCGGGCCGGCTGCGGCTGCATGTGCGCATCGACGAGCGGACCGCCGGCTACCTCGCCGTGGGGCTGGCGGTCGGCAGTGGGCGCCCGGTGCCGATCACGATGACGTCGGGCACCGCGGTGGCCAATCTCGGGCCCGCGGTGGTCGAGGCGAATTACGCGCGGGTGCCGCTGATCATCCTGTCCGCCAACCGGCCCTACGAGTTGCTGGGCACCGGCGCCAACCAGACCATGGAGCAACTGGGGTATTTCGGCACCCAGGTCCGTGCCGCGATCAGTCTCGGCCTCGCCGACGACGGATGTTCCGACTCCCAGAACGCGCAGTGGCGCTCCGCCACCTGCCGGGTGCTCGCTGTGGCCACCGGGGCGCGATCGGCCAACGCCGGACCGGTGCAGTTCGACATTCCGTTGCGCGAACCCCTTGTGCCCGAACCGGATTCGGCTCCGCAGGATTTCCCGGCCGGACGTCCCGACGGGCGGCCCTGGACCTACCCCCCGCCGGTGACTTTCGACGAGCCGGTGCCCGTGGATCTCACCGCGGATACCGTCGTCATCGCCGGGCACGGCGCGGGCGTCCACCCCAACCTGGCGCAGCTGCCCACCGTCGCCGAGCCGACCGCACCGAACCCGGTCAACCCGCTACACCCGCTGGCTCTGCCGTCGCTC
>JAPOHV010000142.1 GCA_029979305.1 Mycobacteriaceae bacterium
GGCGGGGGCGGGGGCGGGAACAGCGGCGGTGGGGGTGGAACGTCGCCCGGGGGCGCCAGATCGCCCGGCGCGGGCGGGGGCGGCGGCGGGAACACCAGCGGCGGCGGCTCGACGGGAGGCGGCGGAACATCGACCACCTGCGGATCCACAGGCGGCTGGTCCGGATCGGCCAGCGCCGGGCCGGCACCCAGGCCGGCGCCGGTCATACCCGCCACACACAACGCGGCGGCCAGCGCGCCCCTCACCCGCATCACAAAACTCCTCCACACGTGCTTGCTGTAGTTCCCAGTGTTACACAGCGCCGACGATGGTCCTCGCCACGCCGACGGCCGGCAGTGCGCTGAACTGTGCAAATGATCGCCCGCGGCGTGACGAGCGTTACTCCGTGCTGGTCAAGGCCACCGGCGGAAACAAGTGCGGAGTCACCAGCGTGCAGACCAGCGCTCCGGCCACCAGCAGCGCCGAGGCGAGCAGCATCGCGGGCTCGCCGGCATGCTCGAAGAGCAGTCCGCCGAGCAACGAACCGGCCATGATGCCCACCTGGAACGCGGTGACGTACAGCCCCGACGCGCCGTCGGGATCCTCCGGGCTGTGCCGCATGGCCGCCGACTGCAGCAGTGGCGGCATGGCCGTCGCAGTCGCGCCCCACAGCAGGATCGCGACGACACCGACGACCAGGGCCGCGCCGGTGACCGGGCCGCGCTCGCCCAAGTCCGACCGGCCCGGCTCTGACTGGCCCAGCCCGGCCAGCACCAGCAGGACCAGCGACAGTCCCGCCATGCACCCGGCGACGACGGTCTTCGGGTGCCGGTCGCCGGGTCTGGCCAACAGCGCCATGGTCGCCAGGCCGGCGACGCCGTAGGCCGCCAGCAGCCATGCCAGGTTTGGACCGGTGACTCCCACGATGTCGCGGATGATGACCACGATGAAGGTGTAGGAGGCGAAGTGCCCGGCGACTCCGACCAGCGTCAGCACGCACATGAGCACCAGTCGCCGATTGTGGTGGTGCCAGATATGCGAGCCGCCCGCGGCGCGACCGTCCGCCATCAACGGAAGGGTGAGCCTCGCCGCCACCATCACCGCCGCGGCCGCCGCCGTGATCGCGGCCACCGCCAGCCGCCAGCCCCACAGCTCGCTGAGCGCCGCGGTCAGCGGACTGCCGACGACGAGGGCCAGCCCGGTGCCGACGTAGACGGCCACGGTGGCGCGGGCGGCATGGGTGGCCGGCACGAGCCGGGCCCCGATCGGCGCGATCACCGACCACATCAGGCCGTGGGTCATCGCGCACAGCACCCGGCCCATCGCCAGCACGGCGAAGGTGGGCGCCAGCGCCGAGATCAGCTGAGAGAGCGTCAGCGTGCCGAGGGTGAACAACAGCGTGCGGCGGCGCGGCCAGCCCGCCGTCCAGCGCACCAGCGGGACCGTGGCCAGCGCCGCGACCAGTGCGTAACTGGCCAGCAGGGTGCCCACCACCGCTTCGCTGACGCCCAGATCGGCGGCGATCGCCGGCAGCGCGCCCACCGGCATGATCTCGGCGGTCACGTACACGAACGCGGCCGAAGCCAGCACCGCCAGCGCGAGCGCGACCCGTGGTGTCCAGGGGCCGGTGCGCGGCGGAGCGGGGGCGTCGACTGTCATAGGGATGCCTGGTGGGGCGGTTCCCACGGTATCGGCTCAGGCGGCCGGTGATAACCCCGCGACGCGCCGAACCTGTGGTTCGAGACCGGGTCGAGACCCGGCTAGGACCGCACCAGCCGGGCGATCGCTGCGGAGGCCTCCGCCAGCTTCCTGTCGGCCTCGTCACCGCCGGCGGCCATGGCGCCGGTCACGCAGTGGCTGAGGTGCTCGTCGAGCAGACCGAGTGCGACCGACTGCATCGCGCTGTTCACCGCGCTGATCTGGGTGAGGATGTCGATGCAGTACTTGTCGTCGTCGATCATTTTGGCGATGCCGCGCACCTGGCCCTCGATCCGGCGCAGTCGCTTGGCATAGTTCTCTTTGTTCGCAGAATAGCCATGCGGCTCAGGTGTTTTCATTTGGAACGACTACCCCCCGCTGCCGGACATCATTGTCGTCATCTGGTCGATCTCGGCCTGCTGGGACGAGACGATACCGCGGGCGAGAGCGATCATGTCAGGGTTCTTGCCGTCGGCGATCTCAGACTTGGCCATCGCGATGGCGCCGCGATGGTGGGAGATCATCGAAGTCAGCCAGAGCCGGTCGAAATAAGTGCCGCGAAGGGCCTCCAGCTTCACCATGGTCTCGTCGCTGACCATGCCCTGCATTGCGATTCCGGCATGACCGCTCTCGTGTGAGGCGTCGTCGGGGTTGACACCCCAGGTCTTCAGCAGGCTCTTCATGGTGTCGATCTCGGGTTGCTGCGCCGCGGTGATCGCCGCGGCCAGTTTGACCAGGGCAGGGTCGGCCGAATGGTCCGGCACGAGTGCGGCCAGTTCCAGTGCCTGCTGATGATGCGGAATCATCAACTGGCCGAACATCGCGTCGTCGGCGTCGTGGGGTCCGGCCGTCGCCGAGGCCGCCACGGAGCCGTGGGCGGCGTGGTCTTCCTCAGCGGCGGTGCCACAGGAGGTGAGGGTGATCGCCGCTGCCAGTGCGGCGATCCCGGCCGCGATGCGGCGGGCGTTCGGAGTCATGCCGCCGAGTGTAGCCGATACCCCTTGGGGGTATCGACGGGGATTTTGGGCGGTCCCCTACGGCAGTTCATACTGGTCGGGTGAGCCGAACCCCTGATCTCAAGCCCCGCAGTCGCGACGTCACCGACGGCCTGGAACGGGCCGCCGCCCGGGGAATGCTCCGCGCGGTCGGCATGGGCGACGACGACTTCGCCAAACCGCAGATCGGCATCGCCTCGTCGTGGAACGAGATCACCCCGTGCAACCTCTCGCTGGACCGCCTCGCCACGGCGTCCAAGGAGGGTGTGTTCGAGGCCGGCGGCTACCCCCTGGAGTTCGGCACCATCTCGGTGTCCGACGGCATCTCGATGGGCCACGAGGGTATGCACTTCTCACTGGTGTCGCGCGAGATCATCGCCGACAGCGTGGAGACCGTGATGCAGGCCGAACGGCTCGACGGCATGGTGACGCTGGCCGGCTGCGACAAGTCGCTGCCGGGGATGCTGATGGCCGCCGCCCGACTGGACCTTGCCGCGGTGTTCCTCTACGCCGGTTCGATCCTGCCCGGCCGGGCGAAGCTGTCCGACGGCACTGAGAAGGACGTCACGATCATCGACGCGTTCGAGGCGGTCGGCGCCTGCGCGCGCGGACTGATGTCCCGCGAGGACGTCGATGCCATCGAGCGGGCGATCTGCCCGGGCGAGGGCGCCTGCGGCGGCATGTACACCGCCAACACCATGGCGAGTGCTGCTGAGGCGCTGGGCATGTCGCTGCCGGGCAGCGCAGCCCCGCCGGCCACCGACCGCCGCCGCGACGGGTTCGCCCGGCGTAGCGGCGTCGCGGTGATCGAACTGCTGCGCCGCGGCATCACCGCCCGCGACATCCTGGTCAAGGAGGCCTTCGACAACGCCATTGCGGTGGTCATGGCGTTCGGCGGATCCACCAACGCGGTGCTGCACCTGCTGGCCATCGCCCACGAAGCCAAAGTCGAACTGTCGCTGGCCGACTTCACCCGTATCGGCGCCAAGGTCCCGCACCTGGCCGACGTCAAGCCGTTCGGCGCGCACGTGATGAACGACGTCGACCGCATCGGTGGAGTGCCGGTGGTGATGAAGGCACTGCTGGACGCCGGTCTGCTGCACGGCGATGTGATGACGGTGACCGGGAAGACCATGGCGGAGAACCTCGCACATATCAGTCCGCCCGACCCGGACGGCAAGGTTCTGCGCGCCCTGACCAACCCGATCCACCCCACCGGGGGCATCACCATCCTGCACGGATCACTGGCTCCGGAAGGTGCGGTGGTCAAGTCCGCGGGCTTCGACTCCGACGTGTTCGAGGGCACCGCAAGGGTTTTCGACGGCGAACGCGCCGCCATGGACGCCCTCGAGGACGGCACCATCACCGCCGGCGACGTCGTGGTGATCCGCTACGAGGGGCCCAAGGGCGGCCCGGGCATGCGCGAGATGCTGGCCATCACCGGCGCCATCAAGGGCGCCGGGCTGGGTAAGGACGTGCTGCTGCTGACCGATGGCCGGTTCTCCGGCGGCACTACCGGGCTGTGTGTGGGTCACGTCGCCCCCGAGGCCGTCGACGCCGGCCCGATCGCCTTCGTCGCCGACGGGGATCGGATCCGCCTCGACGTCGCTAACGGGACCCTCGACATCCTCGTGGACTCCGCGGAGATGGCCTCGCGCAGCAATGGCTTCGCCCCGCCGCCGCCCCGCTACACCTCCGGGGTGCTGGCCAAGTACCGCAAGCTCGTCGGATCGGCGGCCCACGGCGCGGTCTGCGACTGACCGTCGGCGGCGCTGACCCTTGCCTGCGGCACCGCGGTGCCGGAGAGTGAGGGGGTGAGCCGCGCCGCACTTCGCATCTGCCCGTTCTGTGAGGCGACCTGCGGGATGGTGCTGACCGTCTCTGGAGACGGTCCGGAGGGTCGGGTGACCGCCGCCCGCGGTGATCGCGACGACGTCTTCAGCCACGGGTTCATCTGCCCCAAGGGGGCCAGCTTCGCCGAGCTCGACAACGATCCGGACCGGCTCAGCGCCCCCCTGGTCCGCCGTGACGGCGAACTGGTCGAGACCACATGGGCCGAGGCCTTCGACGCGGCCGCCGAGGGCCTGCGCGCGGTGATCGCCGAGACCGGCGGTGGATCGGTGGGCGTCTATCTCGGGAACCCCAACGCTCACACCGTCGCCGGCGGCCTCTACGGCCCGGCGGTGACCAGGACGCTGGGCACCCGGCAGGTCTACAGCGCCAGCACGCTGGACCAGATGCCCAAGCAGGTCGCGTGCGGCTACCTGTACGGAAACCCGTTCGCGTTCACCGTTCCGGACCTGGACCGCACCGACCACCTGGTGATCATCGGGGCCAACCCGCTGGTGTCCAACGGCAGCGTCACCACCGCCGCGGATTTCCCCGGCAAGCTCAAAGCCCTCAAACGCCGCGGCGGAACCCTGACCGTCATCGACCCGAATCGCACCCGCACCGCCGAGATGGCCGACCGCCATCTGGCACCGCGGCCGGGTACCGACGGCGCTCTGTTGTTCGCCGTGGTGAACGTGCTCTTCGACGAGGACCTGGTCGATCTGGGCGACCTCAAGGACCGGATAGTCGGGATCGAGGCGGTGCGCGCCGCCGCCATGGATTTCCCGCCGCAGGCGGTAGCCGCGCACTGCGGGATCGAGGCGGCCGAAATCCGTTCACTGGCAAGGGATATCGCCGCGGCACCGCGGGCGGTGGTCTACGGCCGGATCGGAACCTCCACGGTGAGATTCGGCACCCTCACCAGCTGGCTGGTGGACGTGGTGAACATCCTGACCGGTAACCTCGACAGGCCGGGCGGCGCCATGTTCCCCGTCTCGCCGATAGGCTCGGCGCCGCGGCCGCCGAAGCCCGGGCGCGGGTTCTCCGTCGGGCGCTGGCATAGCCGGGTATCCGGCCACCCCGAGGTGGCCTCCGAGCTTCCGACCGCCCTGCTTCCCGAGGAGATCGAGACACCCGGCGAAGGCCAGATCCGGGCGATGGTGACCATCGCCGGCAATCCGGTGCTGTCCGCCCCCGACGGCGACCGGCTCTCGGCGGCGCTGGGCGGGCTGTCGTTCATGGTGTCGGTCGACCCGTATCTCAATGAGACCACCCGGCATGCCGACGTCATCCTGCCCCCTCCCCCGCCGTCCCGGGCGCCGCATTTCGACGTCCTGCTCTCGGGCCTGGGCGTACGCACGACGGCCCGCTACTCGCCTCCGGTTCTTCCGCTGCCGCCGGACCGCCCGGATGAGATCGAGATTCTGTCACGGCTTGCGCTGCGGCTCATGGGGCTGGGAGCCGACGCCGCGCCGACGCTCGTCGACGATCAGATCATCGCGACGACGCTGACCAAGGAGGTGGCCGACCCGCATTCGCCGGTGTCAGGGAGAGACGTGGCCGAACTCACCGCGATGCTGCCGGACGGGCCGGGTTACGAGCGGCGGTTGGACATGATGCTGCGGCTCGGACCGTTCGGGGACGCCTTCGGGACGAAACCTGACGGGCTGAATCTGCAGCGCGTCAAGGACAACCCGCACGGCGTGGACCTGGGTCCTCTGACCCCGCGCATCATGGAGATCCTCCGGACCCCCTCCGGCATGGTCGAGCTTGCGCCAGAGCCGATCATGGCCGATATCAGGCGGCTGCAGTTGTCGCTGGACTCCGACCACCCCGGATTCCTGCTCATCGGCCGGCGGCATCTGCGCTCGAACAACAGCTGGATGCACAACCTGCCCGCCCTTGCCGGCGGCACCAACCGCTGCACCCTGCAGATCCACCCCGATGACGCCGCCCGACTTGGCGTCACCGACGTCGCCGTCGTCACCGGGCCGGGCGGCAAGCTGGAAGTTCCGGTCGAGATCACCGATGCCATCCGCCCCGGAGTGGTGTCGCTGCCGCACGGCTGGGGTCATACCTCGCCGGGCACCCGGATGCGGGTGGCAGCCACCCAGGCCGGGGTCAATTCCAACAGCCTGCTCGACAGTTCGCTGATCGAGCCGCTGTCGGGCACCGCGGTGCTCAACGGCGTTCCCGTGGAAGTGATGGCCGCGGGCCCTAGCGCCTCGGGCTAAGAACCAGCGCCGCAGGCTATTTCACACCCTGCTTGGCGTAGACCACCCGCAGCACGTGCCCGGCCTCCGGCCCCATGACGGCGGTGGCCAGCGAACAGAACGTCGCGACGAACCCGGGCCCGTGTGCGGCTGCAGCCGGGTCGCACAGATGGTGGGCGACCTCGTGCAGAACGACCAGCTCCCGCATGGCCCAGGCCCCGCCGGTCCGCTCGGGAACCGCGATCACCGCCACCGCGCCGGCCCTCTCGTAGTGCGCGGCCGTCATCGAGCGACGGGCGCGCACCATCAGCGGGCCTGCACCGCAACGGATTGCGGCCACCGCAGGCAGCGACAGCACCTCGTCGACATAGCGCTGCACCGACTCCACCGAGGCGAACCTGGCCTCTGGCGGCAGCGTGATCGACTCGCCGAAGAAGTCGACCGACCTGGAGGTGTGCTCGGCCGCGCGGTCGAACAGCGTGCGGACGAACTGCTCGGCCGCATAGACC
>JAPOHV010000220.1 GCA_029979305.1 Mycobacteriaceae bacterium
CCGCGCCGGTCTGCTCACCGACGAGCAGCGCGACGGGCTGCTGGCGGGCCTGGACAGCCTGGGATCGGATATCGCCGACGGCAGTTTCACGCCGCTGGTCACCGACGAGGACGTGCACGGTGCACTCGAGCGTGGGCTGATCGACCGGGTGGGCGCCGATCTCGGCGGCCGGTTGCGGGCCGGACGGTCGCGTAACGACCAGGTGGCCACCCTGTTCCGGATGTGGCTGCGCGAGGCGATGCGCCGGGTGGCCGACGGGGTGTTCGAGGTCGTCGAGGCGCTGGTCGCGCAGGCCGACGCGCACCCGGACGCGGTCATGCCTGGCAAGACGCATCTTCAGGCCGCCCAGCCCGTTCTGCTGGCCCACCATCTGCTGGCGCACGCGCATCCGTTGTTGCGCGACGTGGATCGCATCGCCGACCTCGACGACCGTCTCGCGGTGTCGCCGTACGGATCCGGTGCCCTGGCCGGCTCCTCGCTGGGTCTGGACCCCGACGCCATCGCCGCCGACCTCGGCTTCGCAGCGTCGGCGGACAACTCGATCGACGCCACCGCCGCACGTGACTTCGCCGCCGAGGCGGCCTTCGTGCTGGCCATGATCGGGGTCGACGTGTCCCGGCTCGCCGAGGACGTCATCCTCTGGAGCACAACTGAATTCGGCTATGTGACGTTGGATGACGCCTGGTCCACCGGCAGTTCGATCATGCCGCAGAAGAAGAATCCCGATGTCGCCGAGTTGGCGCGCGGCAAGTCCGGCCGGCTGATCGGTAACCTGGCCGGCCTGCTGGCCACGCTGAAGGCGCAACCGTTGGCCTATAACCGTGACCTGCAGGAGGACAAGGAACCGGTGTTCGACTCGGTCGCGCAGCTGGAGCTGCTGCTGCCGGCCATGGCCGGCCTGATCGCAACGGTGCGCTTCGACACCGACCGGATGGCCGCGCTCGCCCCGGCCGGTTACACCCTGGCCACCGACATCGCCGAATGGCTCGTGCGCCAGGGCGTTCCGTTCCGGGTGGCGCACGAGGCTGCCGGTGCGGCGGTGCGCGTCGCCGAGGGTCGCGGTGTCGGACTGGAGGAACTGACCGACGCGGAACTGGCCGGCATCAGCCCGCAGCTGACTCCCGCGGTCCGCGAGGTACTCACCGTCACCGGTTCGGTGGCCGCCCGCAACGCCCGCGGCGGCACCGCGCCGCAGCGGGTGGCCGAGCAACTGTCGGCGGTTCGCGACTCCGCGGCGGCCTTGCGGCGCAGCATTCGCCGGTGAGCATGCCGACGTCCGCCCCCGATTACCGGCGACCCGACCGGATGCCCGCCGCCGCCGTTTCAGTCGGCTGATTCGACCAGTTCGGACAACTCCAGCCACCGGTTCTCCGTGGTGCCGAGTTCGTCCTCGAGCGCCCGCAGTTCGGCGGTCAGCCGGCCGATGCCGGCGTGGTCGGACTGATCGTGTTCGGCCAGATCCACATGCTTGGCATTGATACGGCCGGTGAGTTTGGCGATGACACGGTCCAGTGCGGCGATCTCCTTCTGGGCAGCGCGCAACGCGGCTCCGGTGAGATTGCCGGCTGGGACGGCAGCCGGGCGGCGCGGCCTGCCGGAACCTGCGGTGTGGGCGGCAATCCGCAGGTACTCGTCCACCCCGCCGGGCAGATGCCGAAGGTGCCCGTCGATGATCGCGTACTGCTGATCGGTGACACGCTCGAGCAGATAGCGGTCGTGGGACACCACGATCAACGTGCCGGGCCACGAGTCGAGCAGATCCTCGGTGGCCGACAGCATGTCGATGTCGACGTCGTTGGTGGGTTCGTCGAGGATCAGCACGTTGGGTTCGTCGAGCAGGGTGAGCATGAGTTGAAGCCGCCGGCGCTGGCCGCCGGACAGCTCGCCCACCCGGGACGACAGTTGGTCGCGGCGAAAACCCAAGCGCTCCAGTAACTGTGCGGGCGTGATGTCCTTGCCGTCCACCTGATAATCCGACCTGAGCCGGCCGATCACCTCGCGCACCAAATCATCCTCGATGGCGGCCAACCGCCCGGCCTGCTGATCGAGCATTGCCAGCCGCACCGTCTTGCCGCGTTTAACCCGGCCCTCGTCGGGCGTGACGGTGCCCGCGATCAGACCCAGCAGGGTGGACTTGCCGGCACCGTTGGCGCCCACGATGCCGGTGCGTTCACCCGGTGCGATCCGCCATTGGACGTCACGCAACACCGGTCTCGGGCCGTAGGACACCGAGACGTCCACGAGGTCGACGACGTCCTTGCCCAGTCTCGCGGTCGCCAGCGTGGCCAGTTCGACGGTGTTGCGCGGCGCGGGCACGTCGGCGATCAGCGCGTTGGCCGCCTCGATCCGGAACTTCGGCTTCGATGTGCGTGCCGGAGCGCCGCGCCGAAGCCACGCCAGTTCCTTGCGCATGAGGTTCTTCCGCTTGGACTCGGCTGCGGCGGCCTGACGGTCGCGCTCCACGCGCGCCAGTACGTACGCCGCGTAGCCGCCCTCGAACTCCTCGACCACACTCCCGGAACCGGACGGGTGGACCTCCCAGGTGGTGGTCGCCACCTCGTCGAGGAACCACCGGTCGTGGGTGACCACCAGTAACCCGCCGGTGTTGCGCGGCCAGCGCGCCTTCAGGTGTGCGGCCAGCCAGGTGATGCCCTCCACGTCGAGATGGTTGGTGGGCTCGTCGAGGGCGATCACGTCCCAGTCGCCGATCAGCAGCGCCGCCAGTTGCACGCGCCGGCGCTGTCCGCCCGACAGCGACGACACCGGCGCGTTCCAATCGAGGTCGGCCACCAGGCCGGCGACAACGTCGCGCACCCGCGCATCGCCGGCCCACTCGTGCTCGGGGCGATCGCCGACCAGGATCGCCGCCACGGAGCGCCCGGGGTCGAGGACGTCGGCCTGCTCGAGAGCGGCGACCCGCACCCCGCTGCGCCGGGTGACCCGGCCGGAGTCCGGCTGGATCCGGCCTGTGAGCATGCCGAGCAGGCTCGACTTGCCGTCGCCGTTGCGTCCCACGATGCCGATGCGGTCGCCGTCGTTGATCCCGACCGTCACACCGCCGAAAATCACCTGCGTCGGATACTGCAGGTAGAGGGCTTCGGCCCCCAGCAGGTGCGCCACTGGCGATAGCCTAGTGAGCAGTCACGGACCGGGGTGATACGAGCCGCATCGCGGCAGGCAGGAAGAGGCGGGCAGACAGATATGGCCGATCTGAACTTGGCGTCCTTGGCTTCGGCGGTCACGCGACCGCTGGAGCGGCTGGTGGCCACCGCCCAGAACGGGTACGAGGTGGCCCGCTGGGGCGGTCTGGAGACCGGGGCGGTGCCCTCGGCGTTCCAGATCGTCGAGAGCACTGCGATGTACAAGCTCCGGCGCTACTTCCC
>JAPOHV010000042.1 GCA_029979305.1 Mycobacteriaceae bacterium
CCTGGGTGCTGGGCGCCCGATTCGTGCCGGTCATCGGCGGGGGGAACGGCAACCAGTTCGAGGCGCGCGTCAACGACGCCGTGGCGCAGATCTACGACACCGGCGACACCAACCCCGTCGCGTTCTCGCACGGCGCCACGATCATGGCCTGGACGCTGATGAACGTGGACAACCCGGATCTTCTTCTGGCGATCACCCATCCGCTGGGCAACACCGCCGTGGTGGTGGTCTCCGGCAACCCGCAGGACGGCTGGACTCTGCAGAGCTGGGACGGCATCGCGGTCAGCCCTGATCCCGGCCTCCTGACCAGATTGTTCGTCGCGGTCCGCGAGATCGTCGTGGCGCCGCAAACCGCGCTGTACGACTTCTGCCAGGGCCTGCGTGGTGGGGTTGCGCCGCCGTCGGCACCGGCATCGCCTACGGCCGCCATCGCCGCGGTAGCGGCCACCCAGACCCTGAGGGTCGATGTGCCTCGGGGGCCGTCGGTTCACGTCGGCACCGCCAGAATTGCCGACGCGGCCGCATCGCCGCGCCGCGACCTGCGTTCGACTCCCCGGCCGGCTGCCGCTGCTCCGTCCTCTGCAATGACCTCGTCATCGACCGCCGCACCGGCCGATGACGACAGCCCCGGTGCGGTCGGCTCGCGCAAATCCGCCCGCGCTCACACCTCTCTGCGCGCGGCCGCGTAGCCGCTCGTGCTCAGACGGATCGCACAACTGGCGATTCACGCGCCGCGACGGGTGGTCACCGTCGCAGGCTTGCTGATGGTTGCCATCGGCATCTTCGGAGTACCGGTCGCACAGCACCTTTCGCCGAGCGGGTTCCAGGATCCCCATGCGGAGTCATCGCGGGTGGCGCGTCTGCTCACCGAGAAGTTCGGCCAGGGCGATGTGCCGCTGGTGATCGTGGTCACCGCCCCCGACCGCTATGACAGCCCGCGGGCGCGCAGTGCCGCCACCGACGTGATCGCCGAACTCGAGCGGTCCGGGCACGTCGCCACCATCACCTCGCCGTGGACCACACCGGAACCCGCGGCATCCGCACTGGTGAGCGCCGATAAGCGGTCCGGCCTCATCGTCACCGGGATCGTCGGCCCCGAGGCCAAGCAGCAGCAGTACACCAAGGCGATCACCGACCGGATCACCGGAGACCGCGACGGCATCAGTGTGCGCGCCGGTGGGGCCGCGATGGTGAATCTTCAAGTCACCGAGCAGTCGAAGCGGGATCTGCTGTTACTGGAGGCGATCGCCGTCCCGCTCAGCTTCCTGGTGCTGATCTGGGTGTTCGGCGGGCTGTTCGCATCGGCGGTGCCGATCGTCGTCGGCGTGATGGCGATCCTCGGATCACTGGCCGTTCTCCGCGCCGTCACGTTCTTCACCGACGTGTCGATCTTCGCGCTCAACCTCGCCACCGCCATGGGTTTGGCGTTGGCCATCGACTACACGCTGCTGATCATCAGCCGGTACCGCGACGAGTTGGGCGAGGGCGCCGACCGTCGGGACGCGATCGCCACCACCATGGCCACTGCCGGGCGTACCGTGCTGTTCTCGGCGGTCACCGTCGCGCTCTCGATGGCGGTCATGGTGCTGTTCCCGATGAACTTCCTGCGGTCGTTCGCTTACGCGGGCGTGGCGACCGTCGCCTTCGCCGCAGTGTCGGCCGTCGTCGTCACGCCGGCGGCCATCATGCTGCTCGGCGACCGGCTTGACAAGCTCGACGTGCGCCGCGGGCTGCGCCGCCTGCTCGGCCGGCCCGAACCGGTGGCGCTGCCGACCGAACAGCAGTTCTGGTACCGCTCAACGAAATTCGTGATGCGACGGGCCGTCCCGATCGGCCTGGCGGCAGTTGCGGTGCTGGCGGTCCTGGGTGCCCCGTTCTTCGGGGTCCGCCCGGGCTTCCCCGACGACCGGGTGCTGCCCAAGTCGGCGTCGGCTCACCAAGTCGGCGACCTGTTGCGCGCGGACTTCGAAATCGACTCCGACTCGGAGGGGCCGGTCGTCATCACCGACTCGACCGGACTGGACCGCGCCGCGGTGGACCGCTACGCCGCCGAACTGTCCCGGGTACCCGACGTCAACTCGGTGTCGGCGCCCGGCGGCACCTGGGTGGGCGGCCGGTTGACCGGCCCGCCGCTGGCCAATACCGGGGAGGCCTCCGGAAGCACGCTGCTGACCGTCGGGAGCTCGGTGCCGCTCTTCTCGCAGGCCTCCGATGATCAGCTCACCCGGTTGCACGCGGTGTCCCCGCCAGGCGGTCGCGCCGTCGAGTTCGGTGGACTGGCGCAGACCAATCGCGACAGCGTGCATGCCATCACCTCCCGGTTGCCGGTGGTGCTGGGACTGATCGCAGTGATCATGCTGGTGCTGCTGTTCCTGCTGACCGGCAGCGTGGTGCTGCCGGTCAAGGCGCTCATCCTCAACATGCTCTCGCTGTCGGCGGCGTTCGGTGCGACGGTGTGGATTTTCCAGGACGGCCACCTCGGTGCGCTCGGGACCACCGCCACCGGCACGCTGGTGGCCAATATGCCGGTGCTGCTGTTCTGCGTCGCATTCGGTCTGTCGATGGACTACGAGGTGTTCCTGGTGTCGCGCATCCGTGAGTTCTGGCTGGCGTCCGGGCAGACCTCGGCCGACAACGACGAGAGTGTGGCGCTAGGGCTGGCCCACACCGGCCGGGTGATCACCGCGGCGGCTCTGATCATGGCGGTCACCTTCGCCGCACTGGTCGCCGCCCAGGTCGCCGTGATGCGGCTGTTCGGGGTGGGTCTGACGCTGGCGGTGCTGGTGGACGCCACGCTGGTGCGGCTGGTCCTGGTCCCGGCGTTCATGCATATCGCCGGCCGGTGGAACTGGTGGGCGCCGGCGCCGTTGCGCCGGTTGCATGACCGCTTCGGCATCAGTGAGGCGGGCAGGCCGGCCTGAGGCCGCTTGCCCTCAGCCCAGATATTCGGACTCGAGAACGAGGTCCGGGATCAGCGTCTGATACTCCACGTGGGTGCGGTGCTCGACGGTGCGCCAGCGGTTGTCCTGCTGCTCGCGCATGAAGGACCGGTATTCCGGGGAGCCGGGGAATCCGACGTTGTCGGCCATCACGATCGAGCCCCGGTGCAGCCAGTGACGTTCAGTGATGGCGCGCAGGTCGGCCAGGTAGGCGTTCTTGTCGTGATCGATGAATAGGAAATCCAGTGTGCCGGGGGCCAGTCCGTGCCCGGCTTCGAGCCGAGACAGGGTGCGGCCACCGTCGCCGATTGTCCCGACGACACAGGTGATGCGGTCCGACACTCCTGCATGAGTCCAGATCCGCTGTGCCACTTCGGCGTTGGCGGCAGCCAGCTCCACCGAGATGACGCGGGCGGATGGCGCGGCACGGGCTATCCGCAGCGCGCTGTACCCGCAGTAGGTTCCCAGCTCCATCGCGAGGCTGGGATTGGACCGGCGTACCGCCGCATCGAGCAGGGCCCCCTTCTCGTCACCGACGTTGACCAGGAAGGACTTCTGGTAGGCGTAGCGGTCCATCGCCGCCAGCGCATCGTCGATGTCGCCGGGGCGCGCGTGCGCCTCCACGAAGGCGGCCGCGGCGGCCTCGCGCCCGTCGCCGAGTTGACCGGTCCTGTTGAACCTGCGCAGTCCGATCCCGGCGCGCAGGACCGACCAGCGCAGCATCGGGAAACGCCTGCCGGTGCCCACCGGGTCTACGCTACGGCCAGAGCAGGGTCTTGCGATGACGGAGGTGTCGGTGCGGGCGGTGCCGAGCGACAGGCGCAGGGTGCTCGCGGTGAGCTACGCCGTCGTCTGCCATTCGTTTTTCGTCGTCGGGATAGCGGCCATGATGGCTGCGATGTTCTTCGGGATGAGCCGGTCGCTCGGGACGGTCCGGCCGCCGTGGAACTGGCTGGCCAACGGGGCTCTTCTGGTGCAGTTCCCTGTTGTGCACTCGCTGCTGCTGACCGATCGGGGCGGGGCCGTGTTGGGCCGGCTGGCGCCGCGCGGCGTCGGCGGCACCCTTTCGGCCACCAGCTATGTGATCGTCGCCGCCGTACAGGTCTTTCTGCTGTTCGCATTCTGGTCGCCGACCGGCACGATCTGGTGGCAGGCCCACGGTGTGACGCTGGTCGCGATGGCCGCGCTCTACGGCCTGTGCTGGTTGTTGCTGCTGAAGTCGATGTGGGACGCCGGGCTGAGCCTGCAGACCGGAACGCTCGGATGGCTGGCGCTGTTCCGGGGCCGCCCGCCGGTCTATCCGCCGATGCCGGTCAAGGGGCTCTTCCGGCTCGTCCGCCAGCCGATCTACCTCTCGTTCACGCTGACGCTGTGGACCGTCCCGACATGGACCCCCGACCAATTGGTGCTCGCCGTCACACTCACCCTCTACTGCCTGTCGGCGCCGCTGCTGAAGGAGGCGCGTTTCCGGCGGCGTTACGGTGCGGCCTTCGACGACTACGCCCGCGCCGTCCCGTACTGGTTGCCGCTGCCGCGCCGACGGCACTGAGGCTTCGGGCCTTTTGACCTGGGCATTCGGATATCGGGCGGCGTGGGTCGGCGCGATCCGGACATACTGGATCTATGACGAGTGAACACCGGTCCCAGCGGGCCGCACCCGTCAGCGTGATCTCCGGCGTCCAGGGCGCACTGCCGCCGTACCGCTACGGCCAGGACGAGATCGCCGAGGCCTTCCTGACGCTGCCCGCCATGAGCGAGCACGGGCAGATCGTCCACCAGATGCATCGCGCCGCCAAGGTCGGCCACCGTAACCTGGTGATGCCGTTGGAGCGGTACCGGACCCTGACCGACTTCGGCGAAGCCAACGACATTTTCATCGAGAACGCCGTGGAACTCGGCTGTGCCGCCGTGACGGCCGCGCTCGACGAGGCGGGCCTGGCACCCGCCGACGTCGACCTGATCGTGTCCACCACGGTGACCGGAATCCTGGTGCCCTCACTGGAGGCGCGGGTGGCCCAGAAGTTGGGACTGCGGCCCGATGTCCGCCGGGTGCCGATGTTCGGCCTGGGCTGTGTGGCCGGTGCGGCCGGGGTGGCCAGGCTGCACGACTATCTGCGGGGTGCCCCCGACGAGGTGGCCGTGCTGCTGTCGGTGGAGTTGTGCTCGCTGACGTTCCCCGCCGTCCAGCCCACGATTGCCGGATTCGTCGGGACCGCGCTGTTCGGCGACGGTGCGGCGGCGGTGGTCGCCGTCGGTGAGCGCCGGGCCGCCAGGATGGCCGTCACCGGACCGGCGGTGCGCGACAGCCGCAGCCATCTCTATCCCGGCTCGCTGCGGACGATGGGCTGGGACGTCGGGGCGACCGGACTCCAGCTCGTGCTCTCGCCGGACGTGCCCGAGGTCGTCAGCCAGTACCTGCCGGGGGATGTGTCGAATTTCCTCGCCGCCCATGGTCTGACCATCGACGATATCGTCACCTGGGTGAGCCACCCCGGCGGCCCGAAGGTTATCGAGGCGATCGTCTCCAGCCTCGGACTCTCCGATGACGCCCTGGAGCTCACCTGGCGGTCACTGGCCGACGTCGGCAACCTGTCGTCCTCCTCGGTACTGCACGTGCTGCGCGACACCATCGCCAAGGGATCAGCTCCGGGGCCCGGGCTCATGATGGCCATGGGGCCCGGGTTCTGTTCGGAACTCGTTCTGATGCAGTGGGATTGACGCTGCCGTGATCTGGTACGTCCTCCTGGTCGGCGCCGTCGGCCTCGAGCGCTTGGCCGAACTCGTCGTCGCCCGGCGCAACCTCGCATGGAGCCGTGAGCGCGGTGGCGTGGAGTTCGGGTCCGGGCACTACCCGGCGATGGTGGTGCTGCACACCGGACTGCTGGTCGGGTGCCTGATAGAGGTCTTCGCGCTGCATCGGCCATTCATTCCGATGCTGGGATGGCCCATGCTGGCCGTGGTTGTGCTGGCCCAGCTGCTGCGCTGGTGGTGCATCAGAACCCTTGGGCGGCAATGGAACACCCGCGTCGTGGTGATCCCCGGTGCCGAACGGGTGAGCGGCGGCCCCTACCGGCTGATGCCGCATCCCAACTACGTCGCAGTGGTTGCCGAGGGCATCGCCCTGCCCCTGGTGCACACCGCCTGGATCACCGCGCTGACCTTCACCGTTCTCAACGCGGTCCTGCTCAACCGGCGCATCGGTGTTGAGAACTCCGCCCTGGCGAGGCTGTCATGACCGATCTGCTCGTCGCGGGCGGCGGCCCGGCCGGTCTGGCGACCGCCATTCACGCCGCGCGCGCCGGCCTGGAGGCCGTGGTCGTCGACCGCCGGCCGGGGCCGATCGACAAGGCCTGCGGTGAGGGACTCATGCCACACACCGTCGCGCAACTCGAGTCCATCGGGGTGCCGTTGCGCGGTAAGTCCTTCCGCGGCATCACCTACCTCGACTCGCAGCGACGCGTCGAGGCTTCCTTTCGCCACGGCAGCGGTCTGGGAGTGCGGCGTACGGTCCTCTACGAGGCCCTCCACGACACCGCCACCGCCGCCGGAGTGCGGATCGTCCAGGGTGAGATCGGACCGGTCAGCCAGGATGCCGCTGCGGTGCGGTGCGGGGACCTGCGAGCCCGGTACCTGGCGGCTGCCGATGGTCTGCACTCGCCCATCCGTCGCTCGCTGGGACTCAACCGCCCTGCCCGTGGCCGGCGAAGGTGGGGAATCCGGCGGCACTACTCCGTTACGCCGTGGAGCGATACGGTCGAGGTGTACTGGGCCCGTGACACCGAGGCCTATGTCACCCCGGTCGCCGACGACACCGTGGGCGTGGCGATCCTGACCTCCCGGCAGGGCAAGTTCGGCGACCACCTACTCGAATTTCCCTCTCTCTCAGCGCGACTCGACGGTGTACCGCACGGTTCCGACCGTGCCGCCGGGCCGCTGCGCCAGCGGGTCCGCTGCCGGGCCGCCGGGCGGGTGATGCTGGTGGGGGACGCCGCCGGCTACGTCGACGCGCTGACCGGAGAGGGGCTGGGCATCGCCTTCGGCGGAGCCGAGTTGGTGGTCAAATGCGTGTTGGCCGACACTCCGGAGGACTACGACCGCCAGTGGCGGGCGATGTCGCGCCGCTACCGGTTGCTCACCGCCGGGCTCTTGCAGGCCAGCGGCCTGCCGCCGGTGCGGGCGGCGATCGTGCCTGCGGCCAGCGCATTGCCGTCGGTGTTCGCCCGCATCGTCAATCTCCTGGCCTACTAGCCCCCGCCCAGCGTCGTGCATGATCTGACCATGACCGCAGACCACAGCGACGGTGCCGTGCGCGCCGGGGACCTGGCGGGCATGTCGCTGTTCAAAGAGTGTTCGGAGGACGAACTCGCCGCGGTCGCCGAACGGCTGCGTCGACTGTGCGCCGAAAGCGGCCAGGTGCTGATGCGCCAGGGCGAGGCGGCCACCTTCTTCGTGCTGATCGAGTCCGGCGCGATCGAGGCCAGTCATACCGGTGAGGACGGGGCGGTCGTCGTCGACGAGGCAGTAGCCGGCGTGATCGTCGGCGAGATCGCGCTGCTGCGCGACAAGCCGCGCACCGCCACCGTCACCGCGACCGAGAAGCTGACCGGCTTCGTCGGCGACGAGAAGGCGTTCGCCGCCATCCTGGACCTGCCCGGTGTCAGCGAGCGGCTGCTGCGCATCGTCCGCCAGCGGCTGGCGGCCTACATCACCCCTATCCCGGTCGGGTTCGGCGACGGCACCGAGCTGCTGCTGCGGCCGGTGCTGCCGGGCGACACCGAACGGACCAACAACTCCTCAGTCGAGTTCTCCAGCGAGACCCTCTACCGGCGGTTCATGTCCACCCAGGTGCCGAGCCCGTCGCTGATGAACTACCTGTTCCAGGTCGACTACGTCGACCATTTCGTGTGGGTGCTGGTCGACGGGACGGACGGTCCGGTGGTCGCCGACGTGCGATTCGTCCGCGACGTCGACGACCCGGCGACAGCCGAGATCGCCTTCATCGTCGCCGACGACTACCAGGGCCGCGGGATCGGCAGCTTCCTGATGGACGCGGTGACAATCGCCGCCCGGGCGGGCGGAGTGCAGCGGTTCACCGCCCGGCTGCTGGCCGAGAACCACGCGATGCGGGCCATTCTGGACCGTTACGGCGGCGAGTGGGAGCGCGACGAGCCCGGCGTCGTGACGATCTCGTTCGACGTCCCCGACGCCGATCAGCTGCGGCTGGACCCGGTCCTGGGTGACGAAATACGCCGTATGACAAGAGAAGTCATCCGGGCTTCCGGTAGTTGACCCGCTCGCCCGCCGCTCGCTACGTTGGGCTGATGCGCAAGGCTCTGGTGGGAACGGGTTTGGCAACCGCGGCGGCTGCCGTCGTGGGCAGCGCCTCGAGCCGGCAAGGCGTCCGAGGCTGGTACACCGGCATCCGCAAGCCCGGCTATGTCCCGCCCAACGCGGTGTTCCCGATCGCCTGGACAGCGTTGTACGCCGATATCGCCGTCACCTCGGCGGCGGCGATAGAAAGGTTCCGGGCCGACGGCGAGCACGCCAAGGCACGTGCCTACATGGCCGCGCTGGGCACCAACCTGGTGCTCAACGCCGGGTGGAGCTGGTTGTTCTTCGCGAAGAACAGACTCTTCCTGTCGTCGGTGGCCGCCGGCGCCCTGGCCGCCTCATCGGCTGATCTGACCCGCCGCGCGGCCGACGCCGACCTCAAACTCGGCGCCGCACTGGCGCCCTACCCCGCGTGGTGCACGTTCGCCACCGTGATGACGACGGACATCTGGCGGCTCAACCGCTGAAGCCCGGCCAGCGGGTACATTGGCGCCGATGCTGGTTCGCAACGTCGCCGTGCTTCTCGGCTGTGCCGTCGTCGCCGGTTGCGGTGGGCGTTCGGCGCCGACCGCCGACATCGGCAAGATCACCGACCTCCGCTCCAGCTTCGGACGGCAGTTCGCCGTGACAGAGATCGAGCCGACGGGAATCGACCCGAGATTCCTCACCGGTCAGAAACTGCCCGAGGGTCTGAAGTTCGAGCCGGCCGACTGCGCTCAGTTCGCCGCCGGGCAACTGGTGCCGGCCGGCACCGAAGGCAACATGGCCGCGGTGTCCGCCGAGGGCGAGGGCAACCGCTTCATCGTGATCGCGGTGCAGACCAACGAGCCGGTTCCGGTGTCCGAACCGGGACCCGACTGCCGCAAGGTGTCGTTCGGCGGCGCAGCCGTCCGCGGCACCGTCGAGGCGGTCGAGGTGCCCAAGATCGAGGGCGCCATCACCATCGGCGTGCACCGGGTGGTGCAGACCCTCCCGACGGACGGTAAGCCCCGCACCGGCGAGGTCTACAACTACTCGGCGCACTTCGGCGACTACCAGGTGATCGTCTCGGCCAATCCCCTTGTGCTGGAGGGCAAACCACCGGTGCCGGTCAACACCCGCCGGGCTCAGGACCTGCTCATCGCCGGGGTCAACGCGATTCGCAAGTAACTCGGCTGCTCCGCTCCTTGCCCCTCTTCGCCGAAAGTGCGTCCAGATCGAAGTTGGAGCCGGATAAGCCCGGATTCGCGATCTGGGCGCACTCTCGGCGCCGGGTTAGCGCACCCCGCGGGGCCGGAACTGCACGCTGATCCGCGGGCCGGTGGGAGTGCTGGTCTTGGGCACGGCGTGCTCCCAGGTGCGCTGGCAGGAGCCGCCCATCACCAGCAGATCGCCGTGGGATTGCGGCAGTCGCAGCGAGGCGCCGCCGCCGCGCGGGCGCATGGCGAACGTCCTTGTGGCGCCGAGGCTGACGACGGCAACCATGGTGTTCTGGCTGCGGCCGCGGCCGATGGTGTCGCCATGCCAGGCGACGCTGTCGTTCCCGTCCCGGTATAGGCAGAACCCGGCGGTGGTGAACGGCTCGCCGAGTTCGCCGGCATAGATGTCGTTGAGGCGGTGCTGCAGATCCACGACCGCGGGGTGCGGCGGCGGCCCGAGTGTCAGGTCGCAGAAGCTCACCAGCCTCGGCACGTCGAGCACCCGCTCGTACATAAGCCTGCGCTCGCTGCGCCAGGCCACCGCGGCGGCCACTTCGTCGAACAGAGAGCCGGCGTCGTCGAGCCAGCCGGAGCGCGCCTCGATCCACGCGCCCGACCCCAGGTCGCGTCGTTCGCAGTGGTCGAACAGCGAGCCCTGAACCGTCACGGTCACGCCCGCCATGCTATCGCACACACGTTCGAATTACGGCCGGGGCGCGCAGCGCGGCGATACCGTAGGCGGCGTGACGGCGACCTTGCTCGGCGTGAACTCCGAAGTCGGGGTGCTGCGCACGGTCATCCTGCACCGGCCCGGCGCCGAACTCATGCGGCTGACGCCCCGTAACAACGACGCCCTGCTCTTCGACGGCTTGCCGTGGGTGCCTCGGGCCCAGGAGGAGCACGACGCGTTCGCCGCACTACTGCGCTCCCGCGGCGTGGAGGTGCTGCTGCTGGGGGATCTGCTCACCGAGGCGCTGGCCAGCGGCGCGGCGCGGATGCAGGGCATCGCGGCCGCGGTCGACGCCCGGCTGCTGGGGCCGCACCTGGCCGGTGACCTGTCGGCGTACCTGCGCGGACTGGCGCCGGCCGACCTGGCGCATGTGCTGATTGCCGGGATGACGTTCGCCGAGTTGCCGCCGGACGCCCATGGCGACACCTCGCTGGTGCGGCGGATGCACCAGGGCGTCGACTTCGCGATCGACCCGCTTCCCAACCTGATGTTCACCCGGGATTCCTCGTTCTGGATCGGCCCGCGGTTCGCGATCACCGCGCTGGCGTTGCCCGCCCGGATCCGGGAGACCTCGCTGACCGACCTGATCTACGCCCACCATCCGCGTTTCCTCGGTGTCCGGCGGGCCTACGAGTCGCAGACCGCGCCGGTCGAGGGCGGCGACGTGCTGCTGCTGGCGCCGGGCGTGGTGGCCGTCGGGGTGGGGGAGCGCACCACCGCTGCGGGTGCGGAAGCATTGGCGCGCAGCCTTTTCGACGATGATTTGGCCCACACCGTGCTGGCCGTCCCGATCGCCCAGGAGCGGGCCACCATGCACCTGGACACGGTATGCACCATGGTCGACGTCGACGCAATGGTGATGTATCCGGCGGTGCGCCATTCGCTGTCGGCGTTCACAATGACCCGTGGTGCGGGCGGGGTGAAGATCCTCGACGAGGAGCCGTTCGTCACCGCCGCGGCCACGGCGATGGGGATCCCGCGGCTGCGGGTGATCGACACCGGACTCGATCCGGTGACGGCCGAGCGCGAGCAGTGGGACGACGGCAACAACACCCTCGCCCTCGCGCCGGGGGTGGTGGTGGCCTACGAGCGCAACACCGAGACCAACGATCGCCTGGTCGACGCCGGCATCGAGGTGCTGCCGATCGCAGCCTCGGAACTGGGCACCGGGCGCGGCGGCCCGCGCTGCATGTCCTGTCCGGCCGCCCGCGACCCGCTCTAGCCTCGCCGCGAGATCGCCACTACCGCCAGCTCGGCAGCCACATCTCCATGTTCCAGGTGGACTGCGATACCGGGATGCCGGTCATCACCGGGAACAGCCAGGCGAAGTTGGTGATCGCCAGCGCCAGGTAGAAGCACACCACGAGCACGCCCAGGGTCCGCCGTTCTGCACCCACGTTCGGCCGGTGGAGAATGTCGCCGAGGATCAGGGCGATCGCCATCAGCAGGAACGGCGCCATCGGAACCGCGTAGAAGAAGTACATCTGCCGGTCGATGTTGAACATCCAGGGCAGCCATCCGGCGAGGTAGCCCACCAGGACCACGGCGTAGCGCCAGTCCCGGCGCACCAGCGTCCGCCACAGCGCGTAGCCCATCACCGGAACCGCCAGCCACCACATCGCCGGTGTGCCGATCAGCAGCACGGCCTTGACGCAGGAGGACGCGCCGCAGCCCGGCACGTCGTTGTTGTCGATGGCGTAGAGCACCGGCCGCAGCGACATCGGCCATGTCCACGGTTTGGACTCCCACGGGTGATGGTTTCCCGCGGAGTTGGTCAGCGTGGAATGGAAGTGGAACGCCTTGTAGGTGTAATGCCACAGCGACCGGAGGGCGTCGGGCGGCTGCCACCAGAACTGCCGATCGCCGATCGACTGTCCGGCCTCATAGCGGTTGACCGCCGTCTCCGAGGCGAACCACGGCGTGTAGGAGAACAGGTACAGCAGGAACGGGATCAGCCCCAGGGCGTAGGCCGCGGGGGCGGCGTCGCGGCGCAACATCCCCGCCCACGGCCGCTGCACCCGGTAGGCCCGCCGTGCGGAGCCGTCCATCACCAGGGTCATCACGCCGAAGAAGGCGATGTAGTACAGACCCGACCACTTCGTCGCAAAGGCAAGCCCGAGCAGCACACCCGCCCCGAAACGCCACCACCGCACGCCGAGCCTGGGCCCCCAGGGGGTTTCGGCGATCCGGCCCTCCAGCAGCGCGGTGTGCATCCGGGCGCGTACCTCGTCGCGGTCGACCATCAGAGCGCCGAAGGCGCCGACGACGAACACCGTCATGAAGATGTCGAGCAGCGCCGTGCGGGCGGCGACGAAGCTGACCCCGTCGGCGACCACCAGCAGTCCGGCGATCGCGCCGACAACGGTCGAGCGGCTGATCCGCCGCACGATGCGGGTCACCAGCACCGCCAGGATCACCCCGAACGCCGCCGCGGTGAAGCGCCAGCCCAGCCCGGTGTAGCCGAACATGGACTCGCCGATCGCGATCAGCTGCTTGCCCAGCGGCGGGTGCACCACCAGCCCGAAGCCGGGGTTGTCCTCCACGCCGTAGTTGTGCAGCAGCTGCCAGGCCTGCGGTGCGTAGTGCTTCTCGTCGAAGATCGGGGTGCCCGCATCGGTCGGCGAGCCCAGATTCATGAACCGGGTCAGGGCCGCCAGCGCCGCCACCACGGCCGTCGCCACCCAGCCCGCCAGCCGGTCGGTCGGCCCGAAGTCGGCGACGGGTAGCAGCGGGGCGGGACTGATGACCTCGACGTCGCGTTCGGGCGCCTCGAGGTCGTCGGTAAGGACGGTCATCACCGACGATCGTAGGCTCATGCGGTGCCCCTGCTCCTCGGTGCCACCCCGCTCGGTCGGCCGGACGACGCGTCGAAAAGGCTGATCGACGCCATGGTCGCCGCCGACGTCGTCGCCGCCGAGGACACCCGCCGGGTGCGGGCGCTGGCCGCGTCGCTGGGCGTCGCGATCGGCGGCCGGGTGATCAGCCTGTTCGACCAGAACGAGGCCGCCCGGGTGCCGGGCCTGATGGCCGAGATCGCCGCCGGGGCAACCGTGCTGCTGGTCAGCGATGCCGGGATGCCGCTGGTCAACGATCCCGGCTACCGGCTGGTGTCGGCCTGTGCCGATGCCGGACTGACGGTCTCCTGCCTGCCCGGGCCGTCGGCCGTCACCACCGCGCTGGCGGTCTCGGGTCTGCCGTCCGACCGGTTCTGCTTCGAGGGATTCGCGCCGCGGAAGTCGTCGGCGCGACGAACCTGGCTGGCCGGGCTGGCCGGCGAACCCCGTACGACGGTGTTCTTCGAGTCGCCGCGGCGGCTGGCCGACTGCCTGCGCGACGCGGTCGAAGAACTGGGGGAGCAGCGCCGCGCGGTGGTGTGCCGCGAGCTCACCAAGACCCACGAGGAGATCCGCCGCGGGACGCTGGGGGAGTTGGCCGGCTGGGCCGCCGACGGGGTGCTGGGCGAGATCACCGTGGTGCTCGCCGGCGCGGCGCCGGTCGCCGACCTCGACGCGCTGGTGGTCGAGGCACTCGCACTGGTCGACGGCGGGATGCGGGTCAAGGACGCCTGTGCGCAGGTAACCGGTGCCCACCCCGGTGCGCCGTCACGGCGAGATCTCTACGACGCGGTGCTGCGTTCCCGCCAGGCCTGAACGGTCCCGACGATGGGTGCGGCCTTGTCCAGGCACTCCTGCCATTCGGCTCCGGGATCGGAGTCGGCGGTGATCCCGCCGCCCACGCCGAGCACCGCGTTCCCGGTCGCGTCGAATTCCACGGTGCGGATCGCGACGTTCAGCTCGCATCCGGCGATCGGCGAGGCCAGACCCACCGTCCCGCAGTAGACGCCGCGTCGCCGCGGCTCCCAGATCGAAAGCAGTTCGCGGGCAGGGTGTTTCGGAGTTCCCGTCACCGACGCCGGCGGGAATGTGGCGTAAAGCAGGTCGGCGGTCGGCAGGTCTGGCGGGACCCGCGCCGCGACCGTCGAGACCAGATGCCACACCCCCGGGGCGGGTCGCACGGCGAGTAGTTCCGTCACCGTGACCGACCCGGTCAGCGCGACGTGTCCGAGGTCGTTGCGCACCAGGTCGACGATCATGATGTTCTCCGCGACATCCTTGGCCGACGCCCGCAGGCGGGCCGGCGGCTCGTGCATCGGCAATGTGCCCTTGATCGGGCTGGAACTCACCTCGCTACCGATACGGCGCAGAAACAACTCCGGCGACAACGACGCGACCGCTCCCCAGTCCCCGGCCAGATAGGCCGCGCGAGCCGGCGTGGTGGCGGTGATCGCGTTGGCGAAGAAGTCCAGCGACGAACCGGTGACCGTCCCGGTGAACTGCGTGCAGACGCAGGCCTGATACACCTCGCCGGAACGGATGGCCTCCAGGCAGTCCAGCACCCCGGCCCGGTGCTGATCGAAATCGGGCCGCTCCCAGCTGATCTCGCAGGATCGGGCCGGCTGTGCCTCCCGGAGTGCGGCGGTCAGCCAGTCCGGCATTCCGTCCCCCGACAGGCTCTCGAACCACCAGGTCCCGTCGCCGTCGAGTCGCAGCACGCAGTCCGTCCAGCCGCCGGCCGCCTCCGGGATGCGCGGCGGGGCCCCGTCGGCGCCGGGATCGGGGTAGGACAGATAGCCGAACCAGCCGCCTCCGACGATGCCGGAATCCTCACCCGGGGGGACGTCGAAGACACCGGCCGGGTCGACGGGCCGGACGTCCACACTCGGAGCGATCACCGCCGCAGAGCCGAACCACTCACCGATCAGAGCGGCCGGTGGCGGGAGACGGTGGGAACCGGTGCCGGCGTCGAGGACCCTGAGCACGCCGGCGGGGCCGCCCAGATCGCCGAGTCGCTCAACGCGCGTCACCGCGGCCCGCTAGGGGGCCTCGTAGCGGGGGAAAACCCCCACGGGTGCCGGCAGTTCGGTGCCCGGAACCAGCCGGGTGCCCAGCGCCGCGAAGTCCCGTGCGCTCGGTGGCTGGCCCAGCAGGTCCAGCAATTTGGCCGCGGAGGTCGGCATCACCGGCTGCAGCAGCACCGCCGCCACCCGCACCGCCTCCAGCGTCGTGTACAGCACGGTCCGGAAGCGCACCTGGTCCGCCCCGCGCTCGGACTTTCTCAGCACCCAGGGCTGCTGGGCGGAAAAGTAGCGGTTGGCCGCTCCCAGCATCAGCCAGATCGCCTCCAGCGCCAGGTGCATGGCCTGCGAGTCGAAGGCGGCGCGCGCCCGCGGCAGCAGACCGTCGGCCAGTCCCAGCAGTTCGGCGTCCTCGGCGCTCAACTCGCCCGGCTCGGGCACCCGTGCACCGAGGTTCTTGTTCACCATCGACAGCGAACGCTGGGCCAGGTTGCCCAGTTCATTGGCCAGATCGGTGTTGATCCGGCCGATGATGCCCTCTTCGCTGTAGCTGCCGTCCTGGCCGAACGGAACCTCCCGGAGCAGGAAGTAGCGCACCTGGTCCACCCCGAAGGTCTCCACCAGCGACACCGGATCGACGACGTTGCCCACCGACTTGCTCATCTTTTCGCCGCGGTTGTAGAGGAAGCCGTGCGCGAAAACCCTGCGCGGCAACGGGATTCCCGCTGACATCAGGAATGCCGGCCAGTAGACGGTGTGGAACCGGATGATGTCCTTGCCGATCATGTGCAAATCGGCGGGCCAATACCGTTGGTAGAGAGCCGAATCAGTGTCCGGGTAGCCCACGCCGGTCAGATAGTTGGTCAGCGCGTCGACCCACACATACATCACGTGCGCGGGGTCGCCCGGAACCGGGACTCCCCAGTCGAACGAGGTCCGCGAGATCGACAGGTCACGCAATCCGCCGGAGACGAAGCTGACCACCTCGTTGCGGCGCACCTCCGGGGCGATGAAGTCGGGGTGCTCGGCGTAGTGGGCCAGCAGTCGCTCGGCGTAGGCCGACAGCCGGAAGAAGTAGGTCTGTTCCTCGGTCCAGGTGACCGGCGTGCCCGTCTCGGTGGCGACCCGGGTGCCGTCCTCGGCCAGGGTGGTCTCCGACTCGGTGAAGAACCGCTCGTCGCGCACCGAGTACCACCCGGAGTAACTGTCCAGGTAGATGTCGCCGTTCTCGGCCATCCGCTGCCAGATCGCGGTGGAGGCCGCGTAGTGGTCGGGGTCGGTGGTGCGGATGAACCGGTCGAAGGAGATGTTGAGCAACTCGTCCAACCGCTGGAAGGCATCGGAGTTGCGCCGTGCCAACTCGGCGGTGGGAATTCCCTCGGCGGCCGCGGTCTGCGCCATCTTCAGGCCGTGTTCGTCGGTCCCGGTCAGGAACCGGACGTCGAAACCGTCGAGCCGTTTGAAGCGCGCGATCGCGTCAGTGGCGATGTACTCGTAGGCGTGGCCGACGTGCGGTGCGCCGTTGGGGTAGGCGATCGCGGTCGTCACATAGAAGGGCTCGCTCATGTCGAACCTCACATTATGGTGTTGCGGTGAGCAAGCGTCCGGAGCGTCAGCCGCCGCCGGCCCCGGAGCCGCTGTCCCCGCTGATCGACGCCCACACCC
>JAPOHV010000138.1 GCA_029979305.1 Mycobacteriaceae bacterium
AACTTGGGTTTGACGTTGGTAGCCAGTGCCTGGCGGCAGCCCAGCACCGCCTCGATACAGCGCAGCAGCCGGTCGGCGGAGGCATGGGCGGCCAGCGCGGCGACCTTCTCTGCCATGTCGGGGTGGCTCGGCGCCACCTCGCCGGCACCGGCGGCCACCATCAGTGCGTCGCGGAAATAGGTTGCGAGGTCGATCAGCGAACGGTCCAGCGCATCACGTTCGGCGCGGGTCTGGCGTGACTTCTGCCGTTTCTCGAGTTCCTTGAGCGCCCCGGCCGCGCCGCGAAGCGCCCCGGCCGTCCCCCGCCCGGTACCGCCGGCACCCAGTGCGATCTGTAGGTCCTCGGTCTCGGTCTCGTTGCGCTCCCCGGTCAGTGCGAGGGCCTCCGCCTTGGCGGCGGCCACCAGTTCCTCGACCGCGGCGTAGGCGCGCGCCGGGGTGGCGGCGTCGCGCGCAAGTCCCAGCGCGCGGGCCCGGCGCGCCCGCGCTTCCGGATCGGTGGCAAGCCGGCGGGCCCGGCCCACATGCCCCCCGCTGACCGAGGCGGCCCAGCGGGCGTCCGTCTCGTTCAGCCCGTCGGTGTCGAGCAGAACCTGCGCGATGGCCTCGGCCGACGGCGTGACCAACGCCACGTGGCGACAGCGGGACCGAAGCGTGACGGCAATGTCCTCGGGATCCACCGAGGGCGCACAGAGCAGGAACACCGTCGAAGGTGGAGGCTCCTCCACCACCTTCAGCAGGGCGTTGCCGGCGCCTTCGGTGAGCCGGTCGGCGTCCTCGATGACGACGATCTGCCAGCGACCGGTGGCGGGACGGCGTGAGGCGGTCGCGACGATGGCCCGCATCTCGTCGACGCCGATCGACAGGCCCTCGGGGACAATCCGCCGGACGTCGGGATGGGTGCCGGCCATCGTGGTCGTGCAGGCCCGGCAGTGACCGCAACCCGGTGTCCCGTCGGAGGTGCACTGCAGAGCCGCCGCGAAGCACAGCGCGGCCACCGACCTGCCCGATCCCGGCGGACCGGTGATCAGCCAGGCGTGCGTCATCGAGCCGGTCGCGGCACCATCGTGAGCGGAATCACCCCGGGCCGCGAGTGCGGCGGCGACCAGCTCAGACTCGACTGAGCTCTGGCCGACCAGTCTCTCGAACACCCCGGACATCGATTGCCCACAGTAGTCCTGGGCCAGGACATGACCGCTACGGTGGATCGGTGAGCACCCCGCCGGGCCGACGCGGGCGGATCGGCGAATTCGTCCGGTGGGTGTCGCGTACGCCGTGGCTGCTGTTCTCGCTGGGACTGTTGCAGGCCGACATCATCGGCGCGCTTCTGGTGATGAGTTTTCTGCGTTTCGGCCTTCCGCCGTCCGACCGGGTGAAGCTTCAGGATCTGCCGGCGGCCAATCTCGCCGTGTTCCTCGGCTACGTGTTCGTGGCGTTCCTGATCGGAACGACGTTCAGCTTCAGCCTGCTGATTCCGGTGTTCCGCTGGCAGCGCCAGGATGCGCTGCTGTCCGAGGAGGATCCGGCGCTGACCGAGCAGGCCCGGATGCGCGCGCTGCGGATGCCCGCCTATCGCTCGATGATCAGCATCACGCTGTGGCTGCTCGGCGCGGTGGTGTTCATCTCCGCCAGCTGGCCGGTCGCCCGGCACGCCGCTCCCGAACTCGCGATGGCGGTGCTGCTGGGCGCCACCGCCACCGCGATCATCGGATACCTGCAGTCCGAGCGCGTGCTGCGCCCGGTCGCGGTGGCGGCGCTGCGCGGCGGCGTTCCGGAGAACTTCCGAAGACCCGGGGTGGTGCTGCGGCTGGTGCTGGCCTGGGTGCTGTCGACCGGGGTTCCGCTGTTACTCATCGTGCTGTCGGTGATGGCGACGAAGTTCTCGATCCTGGAGGCGTCGGCCGACGCGATGTTCACCCCGATCCTGCTGATGGCGATCGCAGCGCTGGTCGTCGGCCTCGCCGGCAACGTCCTCTCGGCGATGGCGATCTCCGACCCGCTGCGCCAGCTCCGGTGGGCGCTCGGCGAGGTGCAGCGCGGAAACTACAACGCGCACATGCAGATCTACGACGCCACCGAACTGGGGCTGCTGCAGGCCGGCTTCAACGACATGGTCCGTGAGCTCAGCGAGCGACAGCGGATGCGGGACCTGTTCGGCCGCTACGTCGGCGAGGACGTCGCCCGCCGCGCCCTGGAGCGCGGCACCGAATTGGGCGGCCAGGAGCGCGACGTCGCGGTGCTGTTCATCGACCTGGTCGGTTCGACCGAGCTGGCCGCCACGCGCCCGCCCGCCGAGGTGGTCGGGCTGCTGAATGACTTCTTCCGCGTCGTGGTGGAAACCGTGCAGGAGCACGGCGGCTTCGTCAACAAGTTCCAGGGCGACGCCGCCCTGTGCATCTTCGGCGCTCCGATCGAGCATCCGGACGCCTCCGGGGCCGCACTGGCCGCCTCCCGGGAACTGCACGACGAACTGGTCTCGGTGCTCGATCAGACCGAATTCGGCATCGGGGTGTCAGCCGGGCGGGCCATCGCCGGGCATATCGGCGCGCATTCCCGCTTCGAGTACACCGTGATCGGCGATCCCGTCAACGAGGCCGCCCGGCTGACCGAACTGGCCAAGGGGGAGCCGGGCCATGTGCTCGCATCGGCCATCGCCGTCAGCGGGGCACTGGACGCCGAGGCGCTGTGCTGGGACGTCGGGGAGATCGTCGAATTGCGCGGCCGGGCGGCACCCACCCAGCTGGCCCGGCCGCTGAACATCGTGTCACCTGAGGAAATCGCGGCCGGCGACGTCGCGAAATAGTCGCCGATTTTGACGAAATGATCTGACGCTCTTGGACTTTCCCGCGGCGGTTCGAGCGTGGCGGGTCAGCGCTTCTTTGCAGGGGCCTTCTTGCGGACCGTCTTCTTTGCGACGCGTTTAACCGGGCCGCGGGCGCGGCGGTCGGCAAGCAGTTCGGAGGCCCGCGCGTCGGTGATACTCAGCACGTCGTCGCCCTTGCGCAGGCTGGCGTTGGTCTCGCCGTCGGTGACGTAGGGACCGAATCGGCCGTCCTTGATCACCATCGGCTTGCCCGAGGCGGGATCGGTGCCCAATTCGCGCAGTGGCGGGGTGGCCGCGCCCTGCCGACCGCGGCGTTTCGGCTCGGCGTAGATCTTCAGCGCCTCTTCGAGGGTGATGTCGAACATCTGCTCCTCCGACGCCAGCGACCGGGAGTCATTGCCGCGCTTCAGGTACGGACCATAGCGACCGTTCTGCGCGGTGATCTCCTCACCGTTCTCGGGGTCAACCCCGACGACCCGCGGCAGCGACAGCAGCTTCAGCGCGTCATCGAGGGTGACCGTCTGCAGATCCATGGTGCGCAGCAGGGAACCGGTGCGCGGCTTGGGACCGGTGGGCTTCTTACCCTTCTTGGCCGTCGACCCGGAGTCGTCCTCCGGCGGCGGGGGCAGCACCTCGGTGACGTAGGGACCGTACCGGCCGTCCCGGGCGATGATCTCGTGCCCGGTTTCCGGGTCGACCCCGAGTACCCGGCCTTCCTGCGGTGTGGCGAAGAGGGTTTCGGCCAGTTCCAGGGTCAGCTCGTCGGGGGTGATCTCGTCGCTGAGGTTGGCCCGCTGCGGGGTGGGCTCGCCGTCCTCACCGCTGATCATCCGCTCCAGGTAGGCGCCGTTACGCCCGACGCGGACATAGATCGGGCGGCCGTGCGCGTCGTCGAACAGGGTGATGGAGTTGACTTCGCGGGCGTCGATGTCGTCGACGTTCTCGCCGACCAGCTTCTTCAGGCCGCCGGCCCGGGCGATCGAATGCGGCACCCCGTGCTCGCCGCCGAAATAGAAGTTCCGCAGCCAGTTGGTTCGCTGCTCGTGGCCCGCGGCGATCTCGTCGAGTTCGTCTTCCATCGCCGCGGTGAAGTCGTAGTCCACCAGGCGGCTGAAATGCTGCTCGAGCAGTCCGGTAACCGCGAATGCCACCCAGGAAGGGACCAGCGCGCTGCCTTTCTTGTACACGTAGCCGCGGCCCTGAATGGTCTTGATGATGCTGGAATACGTTGAGGGCCGGCCGATTCCGAGATCTTCCAGCGCCTTGACAAGCGACGCCTCGGTGTAGCGCGCGGGCGGGTTGGTGGAGTGCCCGTCGGCGGTCAGCCGGGTGGCGTCCACCCGCTGGCCCTGTCGCAGCTGCGGCAGCCGGCTCTCGGCGTCGTCGGCCTCGCCGCCTGCCAGTTCGTCGACGGTCTCCACGTAGGCCTTCAGGAACCCCGGGAAGGTGATGGTGCGCCCACTGGCGGCCAGCGTGGCCTCTCGACCGTCGGAGGAGTCGCCGGTGATCCGCAGACTCAGCGTGGTACCTCGGGCGTCGGCCATCTGCGAGGCGACCGTGCGCTGCCAGATCAGTTCGTAGAGCCGGAAGCCGTCGGCGTCGAGTTCGGAGTGCAGCGCGCCGGGGGTGGCGAAAGTGTCACCGGCGGGGCGGATGGCCTCGTGTGCCTCCTGTGCGTTCTTGACCTTGCGGGTGTACTGGCGCGGGGTCGGATTGACGTACTCCTCGCCGTAGAGCTGGCGGGCCTGGGTGCGCGCGGCGTTGATGGCCGACTGCGACAGCGTGGTCGAGTCGGTGCGCATGTAGGTGATGTAGCCGTTCTCGTAGAGCTTCTGCGCCACGCTCATGGTGCGCTCGGCGGAGAACCGCAACTTGCGGCCGGCCTCCTGCTGCAACGTCGAGGTCATGAACGGCGGGTAGGGCCGGCGGGTGTAGGGCTTCTCCTCCACAGACGCCACGGTCAGCGCCGAGCCGCTCAGTCCGTTGGCCAGCGCGACGGCCGCGGCCTCGTCGAGGACCACGACCTCTTCCGGCTTGCGCAGCCCACCGAGCGAGTCGAAGTCGCGGCCGGCGGCGACCCGTTTGCCGTCCACGGCGACGAGGCGTGCGTTGAACCGCGGCGGGCTGGCGTTGGGGTCGGAGACACTGGCGTCCAACTCGGCCAGGACGTCCCAGTAGGCGGCACTGCGGAACGCCATACGCTCGCGCTCGCGCTGCACGATGATGCGGGTTGCCACCGACTGGACCCGCCCGGCCGACAACTTAGGTCCGACCTTCTTCCACAGCACCGGACTGACCTCGTAGCCGTAGAGCCGGTCGAGGATGCGGCGGGTCTCCTGCGCGTCGACCAGGTCGGTGTCCAGGTCGCGTGGGTGCTCGGCGGCCTCCCTGATGGCCGGTTCGGTGATCTCGTGGAAGACCATCCGGCGGACCGGGACGCGCGGTTTGAGGGTTTCCAGCAGGTGCCAGGCGATCGCCTCGCCCTCGCGGTCGCCGTCGGTGGCCAGATACAGCTCGTCGACGTCCTTGAGAAGACTCTTGAGTTCGGAGACGACGGCCTTCTTGTCAGGGCTGATCACATAGAGCGGTTCGAAGTCGTGATCGACGTTGACGCCGGTGCGCGCCCACTTCTCCGACTTGTACTTGGCGGGTACGTCAGCGGCACCCTTGGGCAGGTCGCGGATGTGACCGCGGGACGATTCGACGATGTAGTTGCGGCCGAGGTAGCCGGCGATTTTGCGCGCCTTGGTGGGCGACTCGACGATGACGAGCCGCCGGACGTTGCCGTTGTTGCGGTTACCGCTGGTGCGGTCGTCGTCAGCCAACTGCGCCTACGCTCCACTTCCTGATTTGCCCCGCTGCCCCCTGGCATCCGAGGTCTCGCTGCCCACTGAATACCCCCGGGCCACCCACAATTTCGCACCATAGGACCGGCGGACGCAAACTGCCACGTCCTACACCCGGGGCCAGGCCTCCCCCGCCTCCAGCCCCTCGGGGGGCTCTCCCACCGTCTCTACCAGCCGTGATAGCCGCCGTCGGCCGCTGATCCGCAACGCCGGGCGGGCTCCCCGGGTGCCGATCAAGGTGGGAGCGATCCCGATCCGCATCAGGGCCGACGCCAGCGTGGAGTGGGTGTCGGGGGCGTGCGGGTCCAGACCCAGCAGATACCGGTCGGCCTCCGGGACGCCCGCGGCCAACACCCAGGCCCGCAACTCCCGCGGACCGGGCAGCCAGGCCGGCGGGACCGTCTTGACCGCGCCGCGGGTCCACTGTGCGGCGATCCCGAGCAGCCGGGAGTCGACGGCGGTGCGCACCAGTGGGGTGTCCTCCTCGGTGCGGGTGATCTCGGCCTGCAGGCCGGCGGCCACCATCATGTCGGCCAGTGCGGCCGCTCGCCAGACGGCGTCGACCACCACTGACAGCCGGGCCCCGCCGCCGACCGACACCACCTGGCCGGCCGCCGCGAGCACCCCGGTCAGGTCGGCGACCGCGGGCGGCACCGACTCGGCCGAGAAGAACGACAGCTGGCTCACGTCTCGACAGTAAGGCAGTCGGCCAGTCGCACGCCGTCACCAAGCCGTGGCGGGGCGGCGGCGGGAAACCAAAACACCCCCGCAAGACCCGGTTCACGGGCCCGCGGGGGTGCTTGTGGTGGCTGAGGATCAGACGGCGCGAACGCCGGTGGCCTGCGGCCCCTTCGGGCTTTGGCCGACCTCGAACTCAACCCGCTGGTTTTCCTCCAGGGTGCGGAAGCCCGACCCCTGGATCTCCGTGTAGTGGACGAACACGTCAGCGGAGCCGTCCTCCGGGGCGATGAAGCCGAAGCCCTTCTCCGCGTTGAACCACTTCACAGTTCCCTGTGGCATTTTTCGTACTTTCCTTACTTCTTCCGGTTGCGGTCTACCGATGTTCCGATAGGCCGGGCCGGTTCCGACCGCCATACCTTCGTGGCTTCGTCGGAACTGAGCCGACCTACAGACCCTCGCAGGAACCGCGACCGCAACAAAAGATCCTGCGATGCGCCAAACACGAAACACAGAAGCTGCGACCGCCCTCATCCAATCACGTTCGGCGCGGTTAGGACAGTTTCGGCGACAATTCGGCTGTGGATCGGCGAAACGCCGTCCGGATGGGGGTGCAGGCACCGTGGCCAGTTTCGGCGGCGATTTGCTGGCTGCGGTCTGCGGACCGGACCGGCCGGCCGCGCTGCTCCACGTCGCGGAGATGCCCGCCCGCGGCGCCGAGACGGCCTCCTGGCCGCGGTGGGCGCACCCCGAGGTGCTCGAAGCACTGCGTGGACACGGCATCACCGCGCCGTGGTCACACCAGGTCGAGGCAGCCGGCCTGGCGCACGCCGGCAGCAACGTGGTGGTCAGCACCGGAACCGCATCGGGCAAGTCACTGGCCTACCAGTTGCCGATCCTGGATCGGCTGGCCACCGACCCGCGGGCGCGGGCGCTGTACCTCTCGCCGACCAAGGCACTTGGCCACGACCAGCTTCGAACCGCCTACTCCCTGACAGCCGCGGCCCCGGTGCTGCGCGACGTCGCCCCCACCGCCTACGACGGCGACGCCGCCGCCGAGATCCGCCGGTTCGCGCGGGAGCGTTCCCGCTGGCTGTTCTCCAACCCGGACATGATCCACCTGTCGATGCTGCGCAATCACGCCCGCTGGGCGGTGTTCCTGCGCGGCCTGCGCTA
>JAPOHV010000152.1 GCA_029979305.1 Mycobacteriaceae bacterium
AGCTGGGTGTACTCCCCCGGCGTCAGCGGCAGGTGCTGTTCGCCGTTGAACTTCACCAGCTTTTCCAGGACCACCGTGCGGGCCGGCATGTTGATGCCCAAAGCCAGTGTCTCGGTGGCGAATACGGCCTTGATCAGACCGGCGGTGAAGAGTTCCTCGACGGTGTGACGGAAGGTCGGAAGCATCCCGGCGTGGTGGGCGGCCAGTCCACGAAGCAGCCCCTCACGCCATTCGTAGTAATCCAGCACCGCCAGGTCGGCGTCGGCCAGATCACCGCAGCGCCGGTCGACCACCTCGGCGATCCGGACACGGTCGGACTCTGTCGTCAGCCGCAGCGAACTGCGCAGGCACTGCTTGACCGCGGCGTCGCAGCCTGCTCGCGAGAAGATGAAGGTGATCGCGGGCAGCAGGCCCTCCCGGTCGAGTGTGGTGATGACGTCGGGGCGCGGCGGCGGGCGGTAGACGCCGGGGCCGTGGTGGCGGGGGCCGCGGCGGCGGGGCTGCCAGTCGCTGAGCCGCTCGGCTTCGCGGCGGTGGGCGATATGGCGCAGCAGCTCCGGGTCGACGCGGTCCTTCGGGCCAGTCCCGTCGTAGTCGAAGAGGTCGAACAGCCGCTTGCCCACCAGGACGTGCTGCCAGAGCGGCACCGGGCGGTGTTCGTCGACCACGACGGTGGTGTCGCCGCGCACCGCCTGGATCCAGCCGCCGAACTCCTCGGCGTTGCTGACCGTGGCCGACAGGCTCACCAGCCGAACCTCTTCGGGCAGGTGCAGGATCACCTCCTCCCACACAGCGCCGCGCATCCGGTCGGCCAGGAAATGCACCTCGTCCATCACGACGTATGAAAGACCTTGCAGGGCATCCGAACCCGCATACAGCATGTTCCGCAACACCTCGGTGGTCATCACCACCACCGGGGCGTCGCCGTTGATCGACTGATCCCCGGTCAGCAGGCCGATGCGCTCCGGACCGTAGCGGCGCACCAGGTCACTGTGCTTCTGGTTGCTCAGCGCCTTGATCGGCGTGGTGTAGAAACACTTCTGCCCGGCGGCCAGCGCCAGGTGCACGGCGAACTCGCCCACCACGGTCTTGCCCGCTCCGGTCGGAGCGCACACCAGCACCCCGTGGCCGCGCTCCAAGGCCTCACAGGCCTGAACCTGGAACGGGTCGAGCCGAAACGTCAGTTGCCCGGCGAAGTCGGCGAGTTGGGCGGCCTCAGGTGATGTCGTCATGGTCCGGACCGGTTGTCATCGGCCCGGGATCGAACACCGCCACCGGGGTCGGCGGGGCGATCGGTGCCGCCTGGTCGTCGGGAATCACGGCCTCGGTCTCGCGCTTGGCCTTCCGCTTGTCGTGGAACCGGGCGACCTGGATGGCGAACTCCAGCAACAGCGTCAGGGCCAGACCCAGGGCGAGCATGGAGAACGGGTCCGACCCGGGAGTGGCGACTGCGGCGAAGGCGAACACCGCGAAGATCAGGCCCCGGCGCCAGGACGCCAGCTTCTCGTAGGGCAGCACGCCGACGACGTTGAGCATGACGATCAGCAGCGGGAACTCGAAACCCACGCCGAACACCAGCAGCAGATTGATCAGGAAGCCGAAGTACTGCTCGCCGGACAGCGCGGTGACCTGGACGTCGCTGCCGACGGTCAGCAGGAAGTGCAGGGCCTTGGCCAGCACCACATAGGCCAGGATCGCCCCCGCCACGAACAGCGTGGCCGCGGCGACGACGAAGACCGAGGCGAACCGCCGCTCGTTGCGGTACAGGCCGGGGGTGATGAACGCCCAGATCTGATACAGCCAGATCGGGCAGGCCAGCACGATCCCGGCGGTCAGCCCGACCTTGAGGCGCAGCATGAACTGGTCGAACGGGGCAGTGGCCAGCAGCCGGCAGCCGCCGTCGGCGCTGATATCGGCGCGCGCGGACGCCGGCAGCGCGCAGTAGGGATGGCGCAGCCACTCCCCGAGGCTCTCCATGCCGAAGATGCCGTGGCTGTACCAGATGAAGCCGAAGATCGTCGTCAGGGTCACCCCGGCCACCGAGATCAGTAGCCGGGCGCGCAGTTCGCGCACATGCTCGACCAGCGACATGGTGCCGTCGGGGTTGGTGCGGCTGCGCCGGTGCCGCGGATCGAAATGAACGAGGAACTTAGGGGTGCGCACGGCGTCTACCTAGCGGCGCCCGGGGCGCAGGCTCGATGGCTCGGATCAGGCCGGGCGGATGTCGGTCGGGCCGGAAACCGGAGGGGTAGCCGGCGCCTCGACCCGCTCGGAATGCACATGGGTAGGCGCGGGCTGGACGACCGGCGGCTGCTGCGGGGTGACCGGGACGTCGGCCTTGTTCTCGGCCTGCAACTCCTTGACCTCGGACTTGAAGATCCGCATCGACTTTCCCAGCGACCGCGCGGCATCCGGCAACCGCTTGGAGCCGAACAGCAGGACGACCACGAGAAGCAGGATTATCCAGTGCCAGGGTTGCAGAGCACCCATTTCGGTCACCTCCAGAGCCAACGAGCAATCAGACGTTGGCGTCGATGCTACCCGCCGAGGGTGCCTCCCCCGCCGCTGACGTGGATGCACAGCACCTCATCGAGTGTGGCGCCGTGGAAGCCTGTGTGGCCCGAGCTCTCGCGGAAGCGGGCGACATCGACCATCTTCGGGCCCTGGGACACCGTGTCGGTCGGCACGTAGCGGCCGGTGCCGACGGCGGTGCGGGTGGTTGCAGCCGAAGCTGCGATACCGGTCAGGGCGGTGGCGTCGCCGTAGTTGATGCCGACCTGCGACACGTCGGGTTCGGCGTGCAGCACCGAACACAGTCGGGTGACCAGCGGATCTGTCGCGAAGAACTGCCAACCTTGGCCTGCGTGCAGCCAGTAGGGACCGCCGATCGCCTCGGCGATGCGGGCGGTCTGCTCAGCAGCGGTCATACCGGGATCGCCGGCGACCAACTCCACGAATGGATACAGGGCGATCAGGGCGGCGCGATCGCTGTTCTGCATGCCGATGTCGAGCAGTAGGAACCGGCCGACCTTATCGACGTCGGCGCAGCATCGCAGGAACGAATTCAGTGCGCGTTCGCTGGAGGCACGATCAGGACCGGCGATCAGGCTGAAGGTGACCGCGGCCTCAGGTGACCCCTGGGTTCGCCGAACCAGATCCGCCGGGTAGACCGCGGTTTCGTCCAGTAGTTCGGGCACCCCTACGTCGCGGTTCGCCGCGAATCGGGCCCGGTTGTCTTCATCGATGTCAGCGACGGCCAGGAGTCGCCGGCAGAGTTCGAAGGTCTCTTTCTTGCGGCCGACCCAGGACGCACACACTGCCTGTTCGTCGATCGCGCACCAGTTGTAGACGATGCTGTCGACGAACATCCGATTGCCGACGGGCGCCGGCAGCGCGGCGGCCTGCCGGGCGAAGAGATACCCCAATTCGTAGCGCCCCGCTACCCGCATTCGGTAGGCGAGTTCGTAAAGGGGCTCCGCGCGCGTGGGCTCGTACGCCCAGGCCCGCGCATAGGCGTCGTCCACCTGCGCGTCCGGCGCTCCGAGCTCGGCCAGGCATCGACCCAGCTGCAGCAGCGAGTAGAACACCTCCTCATCCCAGCCGCCGAGATCCGCCCGGCGGGCATACCAGGCGCGCGCATTCTCGAAGTCCCGGGCGTGGTAGTAGCTCTGCGCCAGAAAGAACACCGACCGTTCGTCTTCGGGGTGTTCGCTGACGTAGGCCAGCAGCACCGCGGCGTCCTTGTCCCACTTCCGCGGATCCCTGCCCCGTGCCCCCAGCCGCCGGGAGTGAATCTGGAACTCGCCGCCGATTTCGTCCTCGACGAACGGCTCGTCACAGCACGCGTACTCGTGCAGTACACCCCGGTAGTACCAGGGCACCCCGTCACGGAAGAGTTGGCGACGCCAGAAGTAGTTGCCAGGGTCCTCGACAATCAACATGGCGTAGCAATCGGCCGTCAACTCGCCGAACTGCGGCACGCCAATGACGGTGTCGTCGGCGTCCATCATCCAGATGTAGTCCGACTTGCCCTGGGCCAGCGCGATCGCCTCGGAGCGGTTGTATCCGAAGTCGCGCCAGAGTCGTTCGTGCAACTCGCCCGGGATGCCGAGAGCGGCCATATGCCTGCGGACGAAGTCCTGCGTGCCGTCCGTCGAACCGGTGTCGACCACCACCCAGTAATCGATGTAGGGCGCGGTGGCGTCTAGCAGATCGGCGATGATGTGCGCCTCGTCCCGAACGATCATGACTAGGCAAATGGACTGGCGCTTGTCTTCAGCGGTCATCGGCCTTCAGCGGGCATCGGGTTGTTACTGGATCCGAACCGCTTGATACGCCGCCAGCGCCTCAGCCGCGGATCTGCGCACCTGGTCGGCCAGCGACTGCGGAGCCAGAACCTGCACATCGGCGCCGAACCCGAGGATCTGCCGGGCCACCCAATCCTCGGCGGCGTAGGTCATCTCCGCCTCGCAGTAGCCGCCGTCGAGTTCCCTGGTGACCCGCATCGGGAAGTACTCCAGCATCCAGGCGGCGCCGGGGGCGATCCGTAGGGTCGCTGAGGACAGGGCTGGGTCGGCGTCGAACAGGGCGGTGTTGGTCGGCGCGTTGAGCACTGGCTTCGGCGCCGCCGCCGGTTCGTCGAGAACCCGGGCACCGAGGATCCGGTCGAAGCGGAACAGCCGGACCCCTTCGGCCTCGCGGCACCAGGCCTCCAGGTAGCTCTGGTCGCCGACGAGCACCACCCGGATCGGGTCGACGACCCGGTGGGATTGTGCGTCGCGGGAGGCTGAGAAGTACTCGATGGCCAGCGCGCGCTGGTCGTGGACGGCCTGACGAACCGCAGCGGCCGCCTCCGTTTCCCCGGCGCCGGGGTCCGGAGTTGCAGCCCCGCCGGCGATGCCGGCCGCACTGCCGGCCGCCGCCGCGATCTTGGCGATTGCGCTGCGAGCCGCGGCCGGATCGAGCACACCGGGGATGTCGGCCAGCCCCTGCAGCGCCAGCAGCAGTCCGGTGGCCTCGGTCGACGTCAGCCGCAGCGGCCGATCGATTCCGGCGGAAAAGGTGACCTTGATCGTGTCGTCGTCGAGCTCGAAGTCGATGAGATCCCCGGGAAAGTACCCCGGCATTCCGCACACCCACAGTTGGTCGATGTCGGCTTCCAGTTGCTTGCGGCTGACTCCCAGGTCCGCGGCCGCCCTCGCGTAGGACACCCGCGGGTTGGCCTGAAAGTAGGGAACCATGTTCAGCAGCCGCACCAGTCGGTTCGACGACGACGTCATGTCCCACCCCCAGCGGCATGTGCGGTGAGCCGGGCGATCACGTCGTCGCGCAGCGAGGCCGGTTCCAGCACCAGGGCATCGGCGCCGTGCCCGGCCAGTTCGCGGGCCAGCCAATCGCCGGAGCCGGCGTCGATCTCGATCACATCGCCGTCCCGGCCTTCGACGGTGCGCCGTTCGATGACGGTTGCGGCCCGCCGCAACGCGATCGCCCGGCCGTCGGCCACCCAGATCCGGGCGTGGTCCCCGCCGTGCGTCCGGCCGGCGGCGTCGGCAATACCGTCGTCCACCAACGCCCGAAGGTCGACCCCATCCGGGCGGCTCACCGCGCCCTCCGGACCGATTGCCATGACGTCACCGCCGATGCGGGACAGCCGGAAGATGCGGGTGTCGTCACGGTCCCGGTCGTGGCCCACCAGATACCAGCGTCCCTGCGCGGTGAGCACGCCCCACGGCTCGACGGTGCGTGTCACGTACGGCTCGACCGGGGTGCGACGGTGCTCGAACCGCACAGCCCGCCCGGATTCGATGGCGGAGAACAGGATTCCCAGCACGCCCTCCGAGCCACGCAACCCGGTGGGGCCCGCACCCGTGGTGATGGCGACCTCGGCGACCGGATCGATCTCGACGCCGCCAGCCCTCAGTTTAAGCAGCGCGCTCTGCGTCGCGGTGATCCGTTCCGCCGACTCCCACAGCTTGGTGGCCACGGCGACCGCGGTGGATTCCCCGTGCGTCAGGGAGATGTCGGGCAGCGCGTACTGCTCGGGGGCGATGCGGTAGCCCTCGGTCGTGTCATACGACGACACGCGCCCGGTCTCCACCGGGATACCGAGATCCCGCAATTCGGCCTTGTCCCGCTCGAACATCCGCGCGAAGGCGTCGTCGGTGGGGCACTCGCCGTAACCGACGACGATCCTGCGGATCTTCTCGGCGGTCAGGTAGCCGCGGGTGGTCAGCAGGGCGATGAAAAGGTTCGTCAGCCGCTCGACCTTGCTGGTCGTGGTACCGCCGGACTTTTTCCCCACCGGGAAACCTTAACCGTCAGTCAAGCAGTTTCGGTTTGCGACTCACATGCTGGCGATGAGCCGCTTGACCCGCTCGTCACTGGACCGGAACGGGTCTTTGCAGAGCACCGTCCGCTGCGCCTGATCGTTGAGCTTGAGATGGACCCAGTCGACGGTGAAGTCGCGCCCGGCCTCCTGGGCTGCGGCGATGAACTCACCGCGCAGCTTCGCCCGGGTGGTCTGCGGCGGTGTGTCGACGGCCGCCTCGATCTCCTCGTCGGTGGTGACCCGGGCGGCAAGCCCCTTGCGCTGCAGCAGGTCGAACACGCCGCGGCCCCGCTTGATGTCGTGGTAGGCCAGGTCGAGCTGACTGATCTTCGGGTCGGACAGCTCCATGTTGTAGCGGTCCTGGTAGCGCTGGAACAGCTTGCGTTTGATCACCCAGTCGATCTCGGTGTCGACCTTGGCGAAGTCCTGGCTCTCCACCGCGTCGAGCTGACGGCCCCACAGATCGACCACCTGGTCGAGCTGGGTGTTGGGCTCGCGGGACTGCA
>JAPOHV010000247.1 GCA_029979305.1 Mycobacteriaceae bacterium
CAGGCCGAGGTGCTGGCACTGGCCGCCGAACTCAAGCGGGCACCGTTCAGTAGACGGCCGCTGGAGGGCCCGCGCGGCGTCGCGGTGATCTTCGACAAGAACTCCACCCGCACCCGGTTCTCCTTCGAGATGGGCATCGCCCAACTCGGCGGGCACGCCGTCGTGGTCGACGGCCGCTCCACCCAACTCGGCCGCGACGAGACCCTGGCCGACACCGGTCGGGTGCTGTCGCGTTACGTCGACGCGATCGTGTGGCGGACCTTCGGCCAGCAGCGGCTCGACGAGATGGCTGCGGCGGCAACGGTTCCGGTGGTCAATGCGCTCTCCGACGAGTTCCATCCCTGCCAGGTGCTGGCCGATCTGCAGACCATCGCCGAACGCAAGGGGACGCTGTCCGGCCTGCGACTGTCCTACTTCGGCGACGGTGCCAACAACATGGCCCACTCGCTGATGCTGGGCGGTGTCACCGCGGGTCTGCACGTCACCGTCGCCGCGCCGGCCGGCTTCGCCCCCGACCCGTCCGTCGTCGCCGCCGCGCAGACCCGCGCCGCGCAGACCGGGGCGAGTGTCACCGTCACCGGCGACCCGCAGGCCGCCGCCCGCGGCGCCGACGTCCTCGTCACCGATACCTGGACCTCGATGGGGCAGGAGAACGACGGACTGGACCGGGTCGCCCCGTTCCGCCCCTACCAGGTCAACGCCGGCCTGCTGGCGCTTGCCGAAAGCGATGCCGTTGTGCTGCACTGCCTTCCGGCTCACCGCGGCGAGGAGATCACCGACGAGGTGATCGACGGACCGCACAGCGTGGTCTGGGACGAAGCCGAGAACCGGCTGCATGCCCAGAAGGCGCTGCTGGCCTGGCTGCTGGAGCGGCGATGAAGGCGATCAGGTCCACCGAGGTCACCGCGACCCGCGTCGGCAGGCAGGCCCGCATCATCGCCATCCTGGCGGCGCGGCCGGTGCACAGCCAGGGCGAACTGGCCGCACTACTGGCCGACGACGGCATCGAGGTCACTCAGGCGACGCTGTCGCGCGACCTCGAGGAACTCGGCGCGGTCAAACTGCGCGGCGCCGACGGCGGCGTCGGGGTGTACGTGGTTCCCGAGGACGGGAGCCCGGTGCGCGGGGTGTCGGGCGGTACCGACCGGCTGCACCGGCTGCTGGGCGAACTGCTGGTGTCCACCGACGCCAGCGCCAACCTGGCCGTACTGCGCACCCCGCCCGGGGCGGCCCACTACCTGGCCAGCGCCATCGACCGGGCGTCGCTGCCGGAGGTGGTCGGCACCATCGCCGGCGACGACACCATCATGGTGGTGGCCCGCGAGCCGATGACCGGTGCGCAACTGGCCGCCATGTTCGAGAACATCCGCTGAGAACCCCAAAATCCGCGAACCCCAGAATCTAAGAACCCCGGAACCAAGGAGCCCCCACATGAGCGAGCGCGTCATCCTGGCCTACTCCGGCGGACTGGACACCTCGGTGGCCATCAGCTGGATCGGCAAAGAGACCGGCCGCGAGGTCGTCGCCGTGGCCATCGACCTCGGCCAGGGGGGCGAGGATATGGAGGTCGTGCGCCGGCGCGCGATGGACTGCGGCGCGGTCGAGGCCGTCGTGGTCGACGCCCGCGACGAGTTCGCCGAGC
>JAPOHV010000113.1 GCA_029979305.1 Mycobacteriaceae bacterium
CGGCGGCGCGTAGAAGAGCCGCGCCAAGGCGCGTGCCGCGGCCGCGGACGCCGCGCCCGGCAGTGCCGCCAAGGCATCCGACGGTGCTGCCGCGCCGTCGGCCAGCGGCAAGCAGCGTCGCGCGGCGCAGCGCGCAGCCCGGGTGGCCGCAGCCGCCGGGGCCGCCAAGGCGAGCCAGGGCGAGAGCGCCGGGTCGTCGGGCGACAGCGCTGCCTCCGCCGCCGAATAGCAGCGCCGCCGTGAGCACCGGACAGCTCGACGCGATCATCGTCGGCGCCGGATTCGGGGGAATGGGTGCTGCGATCCAGCTCAACCGGCTGGGCTACGACGACATCGCCATCGTCGACCGCGAGGACGACCTGGGCGGCACCTGGCACGTCAACCACTACCCCGGTCTGACCGTCGACGTCCCGTCCACGACGTATTCCTACTGGTTCGAACCCAACCCGTACTGGTCGCGGCTCTACGCCCCCGGTGTGGAACTCAAGCGGTACGCCGAGCACGTCGCCGACAAGTACGACCTGCGTCGCTACATGCGCTTCAACACCACCGTCGACGGTGCGCGGTGGGACGAGGATGACAAGGTCTGGGTGGTCAGCCTGGCCGGCGGTGAGACGCTGCGCGCCCGATTCCTCATCGCGGCCACCGGGTACCTCTGCCAGCCCCGAATGCCCGACATCCCGGGAATCGAGACCTTCGAAGGCAAAGTGCTGCACGCCGCGAGGTGGGAGGACGACTACTCGGCCCGGGGGCGGCGGGTGGCCGTGATCGGCACCGGATCCACCGGTGTGCAACTCATTCCGGAACTGGCGAAACAAACCGCGGACCTCACCGTCTACCAGCGGACCCCGATCTGGGTGCTGCCGAAGATCGACTTCGGATTCGCTCCCGCCGTCCAGCGCGGCTTCGAACGGGCGCCGCTGACCCAGCAGGTGCTGCGCAAGTCCACCGACAACTTCACCGACTTGCTGGTGCTCATCGCGATGTGGAAATACCGGTATTTCAAGCCGTTCAACAAGGCGGTTGGGCTGATCGGCGCACTGCACCGGTTCGTGTCGGTCCGGGACAGGAAGCTGCGCCGCGCCCTCAAGCCCACCTACCAGTACGGCTGCAAGCGCCCCACGCTGTCCAACTCCTACTACCGCACCTTCAACAAACCGAACGTGCATCTGGAGACGGCCGGCATCGAGCGCATCGAACCCGACGGTGTGGTGGCCCGCGACGGAAGCAAGCGCGTCGTCGACACCCTGGTCTGCGCAACCGGATTCGACGTCTGGAACACCAACCTGCCGGCTATCGAGGTGATAGGTCGCGACGGCCGTAATCTCGGAAAGTGGTGGCGGGAGAACAAGTTCCAGGCCTACGAGGGCTTGTCGGTGCCGGCCTTCCCGAACTTCCTGTCGCTGTCCAGCCCGTACGCCTGGGTCGGCATGTCGTGGTTCGACACGGTCGAATGCCAGATGCGCCACATGAACCGGCTCTTCGGTGAGCTGCAACGGCGGGGCGCCACCACCTTCGAGGTCACCGAGGAGGCCAACGACCGCTTCCTGAACCGGATGACCGACCTGCTCGCGGATTCGGTTTTCGTGCTGGGCAACTGCGCGTCGTCGCGGTCCTACTGGTTCAACGAGGGCGGCGAGGCGCCGCTGTTCCGGCCGACCTCGATCCGCAGCGCCGTGCGGGAGCAGGACCGCTTCCCGCTGGCGGACTACGCGATCGCCTGAGGCGGCTGCGGGAGTCCCGGCTCACTGGGGCTCGGCGCGCACCTCGACCAGGGTCTCCTCGTCGCAGAGTCCCAACTCGTGGGTCAGCTCGGCCGCGGCCGTGGCGTCGGGCACCAGATACAGCGGTATACCTTCGCTGCGCAGTGCCGCGGCATGGGCGTGCAACTTGGCGTTGCGCTCCTCGTCGTCATCGCCGACCTGCCGGATCACGATCAGTCTGACCCGGCCGGGGAACTCGCGGGCCATCTCCTCATAGGTCAGCGCATCGCGCTGACCGCTGTCGCCGAACAGCACGAACTGCATGCCCGGATAAGCCTCGAGCAGCCGGCGGATGGCGGTCCGCTTGTGCTCGGCGCCGCTGCGCCGCAGGTACCGTTCGGTCGGTCCCCAGTCGGTCAGGAACATCGGGCCGACCGGGAAGCCGCGCAACTGGACGAACTCCTGCAGGGTGTCGTAGAACGACCAGCTGCCGGTCGAGACGTAGAAGAAGGTCGGCATCGGCTTGCGGACGCCACTACGGCTCGGCACGCCCCGGGCCAGCCCGCGGTACAGCGAGGCCATGCCCGGGATGGCGGCTCGCTCGCTGGCCTCCCGCAACACGGTGCGGGCCACCATCGCCACCCCTTCGGTCAGCCCGGTGAGCAGGATCGTGTCGTCGATGTCGGAGATCACCAGGAACGGCGCCCTGAGCGACGGCTTGACCACCCGGCCGGTGCCCGACGCCGATTCGCCACCGTCGGCGATGGGGGTGGTGACCGCGTGGGCCTCGTGCCATCCCGTCCGAAGACCCGCAACGGGAACCGAGAAATAAGCGAACCCGCGGCCGTCGGTGACCTCGGTGGCACTGTGGGGTCCGATGCTCAGGGTCACCTCGGCCCCGACGATGCACAGCGCGGCATGGCGGCGCAGATTCGCCTGGGCCACTTCCCAATACGGGATCCGGCTGTCGCCGGGCAACTCCGGCGCCTCGAGCACCCGCACCCGGACCTTGGCCACATCGTCGGCGACGAACCCGCGGTAGACGATGACGTGCAGACCCCGGAACACACCCGTGCGGATCTTCTGCTCGCGGCGTCGCTGGGTGAGGCTGCTCTCGACGCCCGCGACGAAAGCGGCGGTCTCCGGGCTGCGGAGCCTGGAGTTCAGTCCCGACGCGATCCGGCGGGGAAGGCTTGCCACGCTCTACAGCATCCCAAAGACCGGGCCGTCGGGGCCCGGTTATCCGCCAGGTTTGGTGCTCGAGGTTGCCGGGCTCTCCGACGCCGGGCTCTCCGGCGCGGGGCTGGGGGCGCCCGGGGCGGCGGGAACCGACGGCAGCGGCCCGAAGGTGATGGTGCCCTGCTCGTTGATCCCGTTGAGGGCCAAAGTCAGGGCCTGGACCTGGGAGGGGGCGCCGTCGCCGTTGATCTGCATCACGTACAGCCCGTCCTTGCCCGGGATGGTCACGGTCTCCTGCGCGATCAACCGGGTGTTCCCGTCGCGCAGGTAGGTGCCGCCGTAGCGGACCGCGTCATAGCCGGCGAGCTTGAAGTTCTCCGGCGCGGTCTTGGAGTCGTTGAACTCGGCGAGGTTCTTCAGCTCGTTGGGGGCCAGTTTGAGGATCTCGGCCGGGTCGGCGTTGCTGCCCAGCTTCGAGAACACCAGCACGACCGACGGCGGGTCGGCCTCGAAGGCGGGATCGACGTTGATGATCGCGGCGTAGGCGTCCGGCGGGGTGTTCTCACCGGCGTCCTCCCAGCCCATGACGGCCGGCATCGTGATGGCCGGCGCGTCGGGGTCGTCCTGCTTGACCGGGGTCTCGCTGATCTCGTTCTGCTTGATGTAATCGGCCACCGTGGGCTGCCGCCCGGCGGTCCCGGTGGTGGGCGTCTTCGGCTTCTCCGGAGCCTGCGACTGCGACGCGCCGTCCTTGGCCGCGGTGTCGGCGTTCTTCGAACAGCCGCTCAGCCCGGTCGACGCGATGGGCAGCGTCAGGCAAACCGCGGCGATCGGCAGCCATCTGCGTCGGAAAGCTGACATTCGCATGCTCCTTCGGATCGTTTGCGCAGGTATGACGACCTGTGCTGGTTATTATGCCCGACCGGGGCCCGGCGGCTCGGGACCGGTCCCGGGCGAAGTGGGCCGCGACGAGCAATCCGACCCCCAGGGAGGTGGAAGGTGACGGGCCCAGAAACCGTGCCGACCACCCCGCCCGATGCCGTCCGACGCGATCCCGACAGCCTGCTGGAGGGCTACTCCGCCGCCCGGGCCCAGGAGGCGCTCTTCGAGGTGCGCGGCCCGGGGAGCACCGGTTACGACGAGTTCGTCGACGAGGCCGGCGAGGTGCGGCCGGACTGGCGTGAACTGGGCGAGCTCATCGGCGATCGCGGCCGCGACGGGCTGGACCGCTCACGCGAGGTGCTGCGCACACTGGTGGACAACGACGGCATCACCTACATCGACATCGGCCGGGCGCCGGCCGGTCACGACATCGCCGTCCCGGGGCCGTGGCGTCTGGACGGGATCCCGCTGCTGATCTCGGCGTCGGACTGGCAGGTGCTGCAAGCCGGACTGGTGCAGCGCTCCCGGTTGCTCGACGCGCTGCTGGGCGACCTCTACGGCGGGCAGCGCGCGCTCGCCAGCGGGATCCTGCCGCCGGAACTGGTGTTCGGCCACCCCGGCTACATCCGGGCGGCGCGCGGTCTGCCCGGAGCGCCCCAGTTGTTCATGCATGGCTGCGATCTCAGCCGGGGAGCCGACGGGGGCTTCCGGGTCAACGCGGACTGGACCCAGGCGCCCTCGGGCGCCGGTTACGCACTGGCCGACCGGCGGGTGGTCGCCCGTGCGATCCCCGACATCTACGAACGCATCCGCCCCCGCCCCGCCGCGCCTTTCGCGCAGGCGCTGCGGCTGGCGCTGATCGACGCCGCGCCGGAGGCTGCCGAGGATCCCGCGGTGGTGGTGCTCAGTCCGGGCACCCACTCGCAGACATCCTTCGATCAGGCCTACCTCGCAACGGTTCTCGGCTTTCCGCTGGTTGAAAGTGCCGACCTCGTGGTGCGGGACGGCAAGGTCTGGATGCGCTCGCTCGGTACCCTCAAACAGGTCGACGTGGTGCTGCGCCGGGTCGACGCCGAATACGCCGACCCACTGGACCTGCGACCCGATTCCCGGCTGGGGGTGGCCGGACTGGTCGAGGCGCAACGTCGCGGTTCGGTGAGCGTGGTCAATGGCCTGGGCAGCGGTGTCCTGGAAAGCGCTGGGCTGCAACGGTTCCTGCCTCAGCTGTGCGAGTTGCTTCTCGGCGAGAAGCCGCTGCTGGACACTCCCGGCCACTACTGGGCCGGCATCGACGCGGAGCGCTCGCTGATGATGTCCCGGTTGCGATCGCTGCTGATCAAATCAGCCGTCGGACAGCAGGTCATCGTCGGACCCACGCTGTCGGCAGCTCAGTGCGAGGATGTGGCGGCACGGATCAACGCCGAACCCCGGCAGTGGGTCGGCCAGGAGCTGCCGCAGTTCTCCTCGGCCCCGACCGACCGATCAAGCGGGCTGTCGGCGGCCAGTGTCGGGCTTCGGCTCTTCACCGTCGCCCAGCGCAGCGGTTACGCCCCGATGGTCGGCGGACTGGGTTACGTGCTGGGGTCGGACGCGGGCGCCTTCACGCTCAATAAGGTTGCCGCCAAGGATATCTGGGTTCGCTCGCCGGCGCGCACGGCCACCGAGAGCGCCATCACCATCCCGGCCGTCATGCCGGCGAGCGGCACGGTGTTCGTCAGTTCGCCGCGCGTGCTCGCCGATCTGTTCTGGATCGGCCGCTACGCCGAGCGTGCGGAGAACCTGGCGCGGCTGCTCATCGTCACCCGGGAGCGCTACCACGAATACCGCAACCGACCCGACGTGGCGGCCAGCGCCTGCCTGCCGGTGCTGCTCGGTGCGCTGGCCGAGTCCGCCGGGGCCGATCCGGTTGCCGATCAACCGGATGGCGAGCGCGTCGCACGGGCGCCGCAGACACTGTGGGCGCTGACCGCCGACCGTGCCACCGCGGGTTCGCTGGCGCAGGCGGTCGACGGCCTGGCGGTGGCGGCCCGCGCGGTGCGCGACCAGATGTCGGGTGACACCTGGATGGTGCTGGCCTCGGTGGAGCGCAGCCTCGCCGATCAGGCCGGCCGACCCCCGGCCAGTCGTCCCGGTCTGCAGCGCGGGGACGACACCGCACTGGCCGCCGCCCAGCAGCGGACGCTGGCCGGCATGCTGGCACTGTCGGGGATGGCCGCGGAGTCGATGGTGCGCGACCCGGGCTGGACGATGATGGACATCGGCAAGCGGATCGAGCGCGGGCTGGCGCTGACGGCACTGCTGCGCTCGACACTGACCACCGTGCGGGCCGGGGCCGCCGAACAGGCCATCACCGACTCGGTTCTGGTGGTCTGCGAGTCGTCGGTGATATACCGCCGGCGCAATCTCGGGCGCGCCAGCGTCTCGGCACTGTCCGAACTCCTGCTCTTCGACGACTCCAACCCGAGATCACTTGCCTACCAACTGGATCGGCTCCGCGGTCATCTACGATCGCTGCCGGGCGCCTCGGGCTCGTCGAGACCTGAGCGGCTGGTGGAGGAGATGGCGGCGCGGTTGCGCCGGCTGGAGCCGAGCGAATTGGAACAGCTCGGCGCCGGCGGCCGCCGCGTCGAACTCGAGGCACTGCTGGACGGGATGCACGCGGCCCTGGAACAGCTCTCCGACGTCATCACCAGCACCCGGCTCGCACTGCCCGGGGACATGCAGCCGCTGTGGGGACCGGATCAGCGGCGGGTGCTGCCATGACGACGCGCCGCTACCGGGTCGTGCACCGAACCGAGTACCGCTACTCCGACGTGGTGACCAGTTCCTACGGCCGGGCACACCTCACCCCGCGCGACACCGGAAGGCAGCGCTGCCTGGAGTTCGCCTTCGAGGTGGACCCCGAACCGGCCGACCGCTCCACCAGCCGCGACGCCTACGGCAACGTCAGCACGTATTTCCACGTCACCCGTAACCACAGTGCGCTCACCGCGACCGCAACGTCGATCGTCGAGGTCGACCCGCCACCGGACCCCCTGCTCGAGGCCGGCCCCGGGCCGTGGGAGCTGTCGCGCCCCACAGGACCCGGCGGAGTCTTCGCCACCGAGTTCGCGCTGGACCTTCGTCCGCCGGAGATCACCGATGCGGTCAGGGATTACGCCGCACCCAGCTTCACACCCGGCCGGCCGCTGATCGAAGTGCTCGAGGATCTCAACTCCCGGATCTTCCGGGACTTCACCTACCGGTCCGGATCCACCACGGTCTCCACCGGAGTGCACCAGGTGCTGGCGGCACGCGAGGGAGTGTGCCAGGACTTCGCCCGGCTGGCGATCGCCTGCCTGCGCGCCAACGGCCTGGCGGCCAGCTACGTGTCGGGATATCTGGCCACCGATCCGCCGCCCGGCAGGGACCGGGTGTTCGGCATCGACGCCACGCACGCCTGGGCCGCGGTGCGCACCGCGGGCAATCGCTGGCTGGGGCTGGACCCGACCAACGACCAACTGGTGGACGAGCGTTACATCACCGTCGGCTGGGGCCGCGACTACGCCGACGTACCTCCGCTGCGCGGCATCATCTACACCGAGTCGGAACACAGCACGATCGACGTGTCGGTGGACGTGACACCACTGGACTGACCGCCCCGGAAGCGGGCGCTCAGTCGGCGCGGCGCGTCCGGCGCAGGAAGACCAACCCGAGGAACATCAACGCCGGGGAGGGATCGGTCACCCGGAATCCGAGGTCCTTCAGCACGCCGAGTTCCACCGCACTGAGCGTGCGGATCCCCAACCCCATATTGGAACTGGAGGTCATCATCGCGTCCTTGGCGCCGGTGAACACACCGTCGTTGAGATGCGACACCGAACTTCCGGACTCCCACGGGCTGGGCGTGTACAGCGAGACCAGCCCACGGTTCGCCGCGACGGCGTTGGGCCCGTTGAAGTAGAGCCCGCCGTTTCCGCCGGTGAGGTTCTGGTTGTAGGACCTGATCCAGTTGTAGTCGCTCGAAATCGGTCTGTTGCCGACCGAATCCACCATGAAACTGTCGAAGACCGTCCACGTCTGACCGATGTTGGCGCCGGGCTGCGCGACGTTGGACAGGAACCCGAAGGTATGCAGCAACTCGTGCATCGCGGTGGACTGGAAGTCGTACTGGGCGCCGGTCGCGGTGTTGCCGAACGCCCAGGACGGCCCGAAGTTCCAGGTGATCGTGCCGTCGGCCGCCGAACCGTTGGCGTCGACCCCGGTCTGGATCTTGTTCTGCACCACCGTCTGCAGGAATCCCGCGGCCTGCGGGTTGGCGAAGTCGCTTCCCGCCGAGGCCAGCGTCGGCGACAGCGGCGAGAACTGCCCGGTCACGTCGTAGGTGATGGTCACCGGTGAGCTGACGACGAAATACGACGCCAGCCTCGCCGCCGCCAGTTCCAGGGCGCTGCGCGCCTCCGTGGACCAGAACTGCGCGCCCGATCCGTAATTGAACTGGAAGCGCAGCGCCGGGGCGGACGAGGACTGGCCCTGGCGCACCGAGACCGTGGCCGGGGTGCCCGACGACCCCCGCGAGCTGAGCAGGTTGATGTGGAAACCGGAGTCGGTCGCGGTGACGACGAAGGTGTCGCTGCCCGTGAAGGCGGTGCCGGGGGTATAGGTGTAGCTGCCGTCCTGGCCCACCGTCACGCTGCCGTAGCTGGGATTGCCGGTGACCTTGTAGACGATCGCATCGCCGTCGGGGTCGACCGCGCCGATGGTGCCGGTGATCGGGCCGGAACTCTGCCCGGTCAGCTGAACCGGGTTCACCGTCGGCGGCTTGTTGAAAAGGCTGCGGCGCAGCAGCAGTCCGCCACCGTCGAACAACGCCCGGAATTTCGCGAAAAACCCGCCCAGGCCGAGTGCCGAGGAGGTGGGGCCGGCCGGCACACGCGCGGTCGCCATGGACGACGGCGCGGCGGCGACCGACTCGGTCACCGGCGCGGCGGCGGGAACCGCGGCCGTGGGCCCGGCGACCGCAGAGCGCTGCGGGTCCGGCGTGGTCGCGGGGACTGCGGCCGGATTCGGGGTGGGGGACATCGGCGCTGCGATCGCGCCGAGGCGTGCGGCGACCGCCGCGGGCGCCGGGCGCAGCGCACGATCGGCCGGGCCGGGCCGGTTGCGAGCCTTCCCGGCCGCTGCGGCCGTCGGGGCCGCGGTGGC
>JAPOHV010000182.1 GCA_029979305.1 Mycobacteriaceae bacterium
CAGTTCGGATCCACCTCGATGCTGCAGCGCAAGCTGCGGGTCGGTTTCGCGAAGGCAGGCCGGCTGATGGACCTGATGGAGACCCGCGGCATCGTCGGGCCGTCCGAGGGATCCAAGGCCCGCGAGGTGCTGGTCAAGCCCGACGAACTGGCCGCCACCCTGACCGCCATCCGCGGCGGTGCGGCGGCCGGCGATTCCGACGACGACGAGGACGACGGCGGCGTGCCCGAGGACTTCTGACGACGCCGCTCAGAGCACGCGCAGCATCCTGGTGTTGCCCAGAATGTTGGGTTTGACGTAGCTCAGGTCGAGGAACTCGGCCACGCCGACGTCATAGGAACGGCACATCTCCTCGTAGACCTCGGCGGTCACCGGGGTGCCCTCGATCTCGGTGAAGCCGTGGCGGGCGAAGAACCCGGTCTCGAAAGTGAGCACGAACAGCCGCTGCAACTGCAGCTCCCGGGCCACCTGCAGCAGCCGGTCCACGATCGCGTGGCCGACGCCCATGCCCCTGACCTCAGGGCGCACCGCGACCGTGCGTACCTCCCCGAGGTCGGCCCACAGCACGTGCAGCGCACCGCAGCCGGCCACCTCGCCGCCGACCTCGGCGACCCAGAACTCCTGGACCGCCTCGTAGAGGGTGACCAGGTTCTTCTCCAGCAGGATCCGGCCGGCGTAGGTGTCCACCAGACTCTTGATGGCCGGGACGTCGGACGTTCGGGCACGGCGGACCACCACATCGGGGGGATTGCCGTCGGCCACGGCGCAACCTTATCGGCCCGGCCCGGCGGACCCCGCCTACCGATAAGGTGGTTGCTGTGCCGGGCCAACCCCAAACTCCGCCGGTTGCCCGGCCCGCCGGGACGGTCAACTGGGCGAACGTACTGACCGGCCTCCGGTTGGTCCTGGTTCCGGTGTTCCTGCTCTGCCTGTTCGCCGGCGACGGGCACCAGACGACCAGCCGGATCATCGCGTTCGTCGTCTTCGCGGTGGCCATCATCACCGACCGTGTCGACGGCTGGCTGGCCCGTACCTACAACATGGAGACCGAGTTCGGGAAGCTCGCCGACCCGATCGCCGACAAAATGCTGATCGGGGCGGCCCTGATCGGGCTGTCGATGCTCGGTGACCTGCCGTGGTGGGTGACGGTGGTCATCCTGGTCCGGGAGATCGGTGTCACCCTGCTGCGGTTCGCGGTGATCCGCCGCGGCGTGATCCCGGCCAGCCGCGGCGGCAAGCTCAAGACCCTGGTCCAGGCCGTGGCCATCGGCCTGTTCATTCTGCCGTTGCACGCCTGGCCGGGCCACCTGCAGACGGCGGCCTGGTGGGTGATGTGGGCCGCGATCGTATTGACCGTGGTCACGGGCCTGGACTACCTGTTCTCGGCCGTCCGCGGACAGCGCTCCGACGGCTGATGCCGGGCCCCGGGAACCTTCCCGGCGCTCCCGGCGTTGCACTAGTTGCCGCAGCCACTTGAGTTGCTGCATTTGACTAGGGAGGACAGCCCAGATGGCGGTACTGCTGCGTGAAGTTATCGGTGACGTGCTGCGCCGCGCGCGTACATCTCAGGGCCGCACCCTGCGAGAGGTGTCCGATTCGGCGCGGGTCAGTCTCGGTTACCTCTCGGAGGTCGAGCGGGGTCGCAAAGAGGCCTCCAGTGAGCTGCTGAGCGCCATCTGCACGGCACTCGACGTCCCGCTGCACCGTGTGCTGTCCGACGCCGGCACCGAACTCGCCTGCCAGGACGCAGCCGGCCGGCGTGCCGATGTCGTCACCACGGTGATCCCGCGCCCGGTGGCCATGGCGGTGGCCTGAGCCTGAGGTTTTGCCGAAATTCGCCGATCGGGACCGCAAGGTGGTGTGGTCGGCGTACCGGAACCGATAAATTGAGGCTCGGATACCACCGACTCCCAAGCGGAACAATCGACTCGAAGGCGGCAACACCAAATGGCCAATCCGTTCGTCAAGGCGTGGAAGTACCTGATGGCGCTGTTCGGCGCGAAGGTCGACGAATACGCCGATCCCAAGATTCAGATCCAGCAGGCCATCGAGGAGGCCCAGCGCCAGCACCAGGCTCTCAGCCAGCAGGCCGCCCAGGTGATCGGCAACCAGCGTCAGCTGGAGATGCGGCTCAACCGGCAGCTTGCCGATATCGAGAAGCTGCAGGCCAACGTGCGTCAGGCGCTGACCCTGGCCGACCAGGCCGCCGCGGCCGGTGACACCGCCAAGGCCACCGAGTACACCAACGCCGCCGAGGCCTTCGCCGCGCAGCTGGTGACCGCCGAGCAGAGCGTGGAGGACCTCAAGGTCCTGCACGACCAGGCGATCCAGGCCGCGATGCAGGCCAAGAAGGCCGTCGAGCAGAACGCCATGGTGTTGCAGCAGAAGGTCGCCGAACGCACCAAGCTGCTGAGCCAGCTCGAACAGGCCAAGATGCAGGAGAAGGTCAGCGAGTCGCTGCGCTCGATGAGCGAGATCGCCGCACCGGGCAACACCCCCAGCCTCGACGAGGTGCGCGACAAGATCGAGCAGCGCTATGCGAACGCCATGGGCTCGGCCGAGCTGGCACAGAACTCGGTACAGGGCCGGATGATCGAGGTTCAGCAGGCCGGCGTCCAGATGGCCGGGCATTCCAGGCTCGAACAGATCCGCGCCTCGATGCGCGGGGACGCCCTGCCGTCCGGCGGCGCCACTGCCACCCCGGCCACCCCGGCGGTCACCCCCGAACCCGAGCAGCCGCTCGGTCAGTAGGGGTCAGGTGGCGGAGGCGAGGGCGCGGCACCGCTCGGTGCTGCAGCGCGGGATCGACACCGTCAGCGAGTATGCCGACGTCGCCGCCCAGAAGCTCAGTGCGGTGGCGGACCCCCGCGCCCGGCTGCTGCGCAAACGTCGCTGGGCGCTGCGGCTCGGGCTGTTCTTCGGCCTCGCCTCGATGTTCTGGGTGCTGGTCACCGGGCTGCTGGCGGCGTGGAGCACCCCGGTGTGGGCACTGCTCATCACCGGGCTGATAGCGGCCGGGGCCGCGGCGCCGGCGACGCTGTTGCTGCTGCGCTACCGCTGGCTGCGCGGCGAGCCGCTGCCGCCGCAACGCCAGGTCAGCGGCCGCCGGCTGCCGCCGCCGGGCTCGGTGGCGCGCCCGGCGATTTCGGCGCTGGGAGCCTCGGAACGGGGGCTGCACTCCCTGCTGGGCGTGCTCGGCCGGGGCAGGATGCTGCCGCCGGAGGAGATCCGGGAACTGACCGAGGCCGCGGGGCGCTCAGCGGCGGCGATGGCCGCCACCGCCTCGCAGGTGGCCGCGATGGAGCGGGCGGCAGGAGAGAACCCGGACTCCCGCGCGTACCTGGCGCCGAGCATCAATGCCCTGACGGCGCAGCTCAACGGCGGGGTGCGGCAGTACAACGAGATGGTGACCGCGGCCGCTCACCTGGTGTCCGCTGCCGGCTCCGGCCAGGAAACCGGGCAGCAGCGCTATCGCGACGAACTCGTCACCGCTACCGAACGCCTGACAGGCTGGGCGCAGGCGTTCGAGGAACTGGGGCCGGCCGGACGGGTCTGACGGCCATTTGACCCGGTGGTAGATTTGCTGAATGGCTCAGTCAGGCCCTCGGGTGGGCTCGCCGCAGAAGATTTACGTGGGCTGGGTCGGCATGCTTGCGACCGTCCTGGGTATCGGCCTCTGGGTCGGGTCGGCGGCGGTTGCCGTGGCCGACACCGCATCACATGCGTCGGCGGATGCGTCGCCGTCATCGGGGTCCTCGTCCGAGGCGACGGCCGGTGCCGTCCGGGGTCAGCGGGGGCCTCGGGCGTTGGCCGATTCAAGGGCGACGGGCACTCGGCGCGATGCGCGAAAAGGTGATTCGCAGGGCGCCGCGGCGAGGTCGGCCGCGAGGCCGCGCTCGGCGGCTGCGGAGCGCCGAGAGGCGCGCAGTCCGCTTCAGCGGTCGCGACTGGTCGACTTGACCGACCTCGATACCATTGTCTCCCAGTCAGTTCCACGCCCAGCGGTTCAGCCTTCCCACCTCGGCGCCACCGCCGCCCTCCCCGCCGCCGCGGTGTCCGTTGCTGCCGTCGACACCGCCGGGAGCAACCCCGTGGCGTCGGCGCCGAAGCCGTCGGCGTCGGCCTCGGTCGGGTGCCGCAACTGCTGGATCCTCAAGTCGCCGGTTGCGACGGCGGCTTTCACCGTCGAGCGTGTCATGGACCTGGTCGGCACCTGGCTGTCGATTCTGCCGGCCAACCCGATCACCGAGTTCTTCTCAGGCTCGCTGTGGCTGGCGCGGCGCACCCTGTTCCCGGTCGGAACCGACGTCGGGTTGTGGGGCTCGGCGGAGTGCATCGCCGGCAAGGACTGCACGGGTCAGGATCTGACCGGTGCGGACCTGTCGCACAAGGACCTCACGGATGTGAAGTTCAACGGCGCCAACCTCACCCGCGTGTCGTTCGGAAGAGCCAATCTGACGCGCGCGGACCTGCGCGACGCGACGCTGAACTCCACGAGGTTCGTCACGGCCAACCTGACGAGCGCGGACCTCACGGGCGCGAACCTGTCGTATCAGGATCTGTCGCTGGCGACCCTGGCCGGCTCGAACCTGACCAACGCCAATCTCGTCGGCGCCCGGCTGTGGGGCCCGACGACGTTGAAGGATCTGTCCACGGCGACGCTGGTCGGCACCGACTTGTCGAAGCAAAATCTGGCGGGCCTGAACCTGGCCGGCAAGGACATGACCGGAGCGAAGTTCGGCGGCGCCAATCTGACCGGCGCGGACCTGAGTCGCGCGAAACTGACCGGGGCGCAGATGGCCGGGGTGAATCTGACCCGGGCGAACCTCACCGACGCGACACTGCCCGGCCCGTCGTGGGCCTCGCCGTTGGTGGACGCCACGCTGGTCGGGGCGAACCTGACCAACGTTGATCTCTCGGGTGCCGATCTGTCGGGCAAGAACCTGACCGGCACCGTGCTGGTCGGTGCGAAACTGCTTCGGACAAGGCTGAATTCGGCGGACCTGA
>JAPOHV010000137.1 GCA_029979305.1 Mycobacteriaceae bacterium
GCTCCAGGCAGCTCCCGACCATCCGTGGGTCACTGAGCACCCGGAGTGGTTCACGACCCGCGCCGACGGCTCGATCGCGTACGCGGAGAATCCCCCGAAGAAGTACCAGGACATCTACCCGCTGAACTTCGACAACGATGCCGACGGCCTCTACCACGAGGTGCTACGGGTGGTGCAGCACTGGATGTCCCACGGCATCAAGATCTTCCGGGTGGACAACCCCCACACCAAACCGCCGGACTTCTGGGCCTGGCTGATCGGCGAGGTCAAGAGCCTCGATCCGGATGTGCTGTTCCTCTCCGAGGCGTTCACCCGTCCGGCTCGGCTGTACGGGCTGGCCAAACTCGGCTTCACCCAGTCCTATTCCTACTTCACCTGGCGGACCGCCAAGTGGGAGCTCATCGACTTCGGCCGGGAGATCTGCGCGCACGCCGACTACGCGCGGCCCAACCTGTTCGTCAACACCCCCGACATCCTGCATGACAGCCTGCAGCAGGGCGGCCCCGGAATGTTCGCCATCCGGGCCGTGCTGGCCGCCACCATGGGCCCGTCGTGGGGGGTGTACTCCGGCTACGAACTCTTCGAGAACGAGTCGGTGCGACCGGGCAGCGAGGAATACCTCGACTCCGAGAAGTACCAGTTGCGGCCCCGCGACTTCGCCGCCGCGCTGGCGCAGGGCCGATCGCTGGCGCCGTTTCTGACCCGGCTCAACGAGATCCGCCGCCACCACCCGGCGCTGTGTCAGCTGCGCACCATCTGGTTCCACTCGGTGGACAACGACGCGCTGCTGGCCTACAGCAAGTTCGACCCGCTCTCCGGGGACCTGGTGCTCGTCGTCGTCACGCTCAACCCGTTCGGGCCCGAGGAGGGCCACATCCACCTCGACATGGGCGCGCTGGGCATGCACCCCTACGACAGGTTCACCGTTCGCGACGAGATCACCGGTGACGAATACCATTGGGGCCAGTCCAATTACGTCCGCCTCGATCCGGTGCGGTCGGTGGCCCACATCCTGCACCTGCCGTCGATCGCACATCCCCAGCGGGTCAACATGCTCAGGCGGGAGTGACGTGGCCACCGACAGCCCCTACCTGACCCCCGGCCCCGGCGACCTGGCCCGGCTGGCGGCCGGCGTGCACCACGACCCGCACGCGATACTCGGCGCCCACGAGTACGACGACCACACCGTCGTCCGGGCGCTGCGGCCGCACGCCACCGCGGTGGTGGCCCTCGTGGGCGGCCGCAGGTATCCGATGCAGCACATCGACGCGGGGCTGTTCGCGGTGACACTGCCCTTCACCAACCTCGCCGACTACCGCCTGGAGGCGGTGTACTCCGGCGCCGACGGCCGGCCGGTGTCGCACACCGTCGCCGACGGCTACCGGTTCCTGCCCACCCTCGGCGAGGTCGACCTGCATCTGTCCGCAGAGGGCCGCCACGAACGGCTGTGGGAGATCCTCGGCGCCCACCCCCGCTCGTTCACCACCCCAGACGGGGTCGTCGACGGCGTCTCCTTCGCGGTGTGGGCGCCGAACGCCAAGGGCGTCAGCCTGATCGGCGAGTTCAACGGCTGGGACGGCAATGACGCCCCGATGCGTGTGCTCGGCTCCACCGGGGTCTGGGAGCTGTTCCGGCCGGGCTTCTCCCCCGACGGCCTGTACAAGTTCCGGGTGCACGGCGCCGACGGCTCGGTGACCGACCGGGCCGACCCCTTGGCCTTCGCCACCGAGGTCCCGCCGAAGACCGCATCGAAGGTGTTCGTCTCCCGCTACACCTGGGGCGACGACGAGTGGATGAGCCGCCGCGCGGCGACCAATCCGGTTTTCGGGCCGATGAGCACCTACGAAGTCCACCTCGGATCCTGGCGGCCCGGACTGAGCTATCGGGAACTGGCCGACCAGCTCACCGACTACGTTGTGGCGCAGGGCTTCACCCACGTCGAGTTGCTGCCGGTCGCAGAGCACCCGTTCGGCGGCTCGTGGGGCTACCAGGTGACGTCGTATTACGCGCCCACCTCCCGGTTCGGCACCCCTGACGACTTCCGCCACCTCGTCGACACGCTGCACCGGGCCGGGATCGGCGTGATCATGGACTGGGTGCCGGCGCACTTCCCCAAGGACGCCTGGGCGCTGGGCCGCTTCGACGGCACACCGCTCTACGAGCACTCCGACCCGCGCCGCGGCGAGCAACTCGACTGGGGCACCTACGTCTTCGACTTCGGCCGCGCCGAGGTGCGCAACTTCCTGGTGGCCAACGCGCTGTACTGGTTACAGGAGTTCCACATCGACGGCCTGCGGGTGGATGCCGTGGCCTCGATGCTCTATCTGGACTACTCCCGGCCGGCCGGCGGGTGGACACCCAACGCCTTCGGCGGCCGGGAGAATCTAGAGGCGGTGCAGTTCCTCCAGGAGATGAACGCCACCGTGCACAAGATCGCCCCCGGCGTCGTCACGATCGCCGAGGAGTCCACCTCCTGGCCGGGCGTCACCCGCGCGACCAACCTTGGCGGGCTTGGCTTTTCGATGAAGTGGAACATGGGCTGGATGCACGACACCCTGGACTACGTCGGCCGCGACCCGATCTACCGCAGCTACCACCACCACGAGATGACCTTCTCGATGCTCTACGCCTACACCGAGAACTTCGTACTGCCGATCAGCCATGACGAGGTGGTGCACGGCAAGGGCACGCTGTGGGGCCGGATACCGGGCAACGATCACGTCAGGGCGGCTACGTTGCGCGCGCTGCTCGCCTACCAGTGGGCGCATCCCGGCAAGAAGCTGCTGTTCATGGGGCAGGACTTCGGCCAGCGCGCCGAGTGGTCCGAAGAGCGCGGGCTGGACTGGTACCAACTCGACGAGCACAGCTTCTCATCGGGCATCCAGCGCTTCATGGCCGACCTCAACGCGGTCTACAGCAGCCGCTCGGCGCTGTGGAGCCTGGACTCCAACCCCGACGGGTACCACTGGATCGACGCCAACGACTCAGCGAGCAACGTGCTGAGCTTCCTGCGCTACGGGGCCGACGGCTCGGTGCTGGCGTGCGTGTTCAACTTCTCCGGCAGCGAGCACACCCGCTACCGGCTCGGGCTGCCGATGCCCGGCACTTGGCGTGAGGTGCTCAACAGCGACGCCACCGTCTACAACGGCTCGGGTATCGGGAACCTGGGTTCGGTGCAGGCCCTCGACGAACCCTGGCACGGCCGCCCCGCATCGGCCCAACTGGTGCTGCCGCCGACCTCCGCGGTCTGGCTCGAACCCGACCAGTGAAGCGGCGCAGGTGGGTACTGTCTGCCTGTCAACGGTTGGCACCGGCGGCCCTGACAAGCGGTCGGCCTGCAGAGAGCGGATTCCCATGGCGGTCTATCGACGTTCCGGCACCCTGATGGTGGCGGCCCTGACCCTCGGCCTGGTGGCCTCGGGATGCTCCCGGACCGCGGAGGCGCCCCCGGCCACGACGAGTGCGAGCCCGACGGCGACCAGTTCAAGCCCGGCCGCGCAGGCAGCTACCGGTGCGGCTGACCTCGCCGCACTGGTGCCGGTCCCGGCGGACACCGCGAAGAAGAGGGGGCCGGACCCCATCGCCGACAACGGCATTCACCAGTACTTCGAGGTCGCCGGAGCGCCTGATGCGACGATGAACGCGTTCAAGACCGCACTCCAGGCCAAGGGCTGGGACGTGACGACCGTCGGCTCCTCCGAACACGGCGAGGGCGGCGGCGCGACCTTCACCGGAACCCTCGGTGAGGCCTACGGGGTGTTCAAGGGCGGCGGGTACCAGAGCACGACCTACATCGACGTCTGCGCGTGGCCGGCCAAGCCCGCCAAACCCGACTGCGACCACGGGCGGTAGCGAGGCCGGACCGCCGCCTAGTACAGCGCGTTGGCGAGGTTGCGGCGGCCCGCGATGACCACCGGGTCGGCCGGATCGAACAACTCGAACAGCTCGATCAGCCGGGTGCGCACCTGGGTCCGCTCGTCGCCGCCGGTCCGCTTCACCAGCGCGATCAGCCGCGTGAAAGCGGCCCCGGGATCCTGGCCGAGGACTTCGACATCCGCGGCCGCGAACGCCGCGTCGATGTCGTCGGGGGCGGCATCGGCGGCCGCCACGGCCCCGGGCCCGTGGGCGGAAGCCCGCTGCAGAAAAGCGATCTGCTGCAGCGCGCCCTTGGCCTCGGCATGCTGCGGGTCCCCGTCGAGGATCCTCTGGTAGGCGGCCGCGGCACCGATGAAGTCACCGGCGTCGAGCTTGTCGCGGGCCTCAGTCAGCGCGGGGTCGACGACGGTCGGTTCAGCCTCGCCGCCGCCGCCCAGCTTGCCGGCGGTGGCCGACAGCAGCGAGTCGATCCAGCGCCGCAGCTGTTCGGGCGGCTGCGAGCCCTCGAAGCTGGCCAGCGGCTGACCGCCCGCCAGCGCCACCACGGTCGGCACGGCCTCCACACCGAAGATGGCGGCCACCCGCGGGGCCGCGTCGACATTGATGGTGGCCAGCGCCCATTTCCCGGCGTCGGCGGCGGCCAGCGCGTCCAGCGCGTCAGCCAGCGCCACGCAGGACTGGCTTCGCGGCGACCACAGCAGCACGACCACCGGCGTGGTGGTGGAGCGGACCAGGACCTCGGCTTCGAAGTTGGCCTCGGTGATCTCGACGCTGTGCTCACCGGCGGAGCCACCGCCGGTGGCGCGCTGCTTGAGACCGGAGAGATCCACCGCACCGGTCATCACCGGTGCGTTCCTCGGGCGGGGGCGGGTCACGCCGACAAGTCTGTCACGCCGCTGAGACCGGGTGATTGCCCACGCCCATAACCGCCCGCCGCCGCTATGACCAACATCACAGCGCCGCCGCGGCGGCCGGCCGCCCGGCCGCCAGCAACCTAACCGGCACGCAGGATCAGCGCGTCGCCCTGGCCGCCGGCCCCGCACAGTGCGGCCACCGCATACCCGCCGCCGCGCCGGGCGAGTTCCAGGGCGGCGTGCAAGGTGATCCGCGCCCCGGACATCCCGATCGGGTGGCCCATCGCGATGGCCCCGCCATTGCGGTTGACCTTCTCGGGATCGACGCCCAACTCCCGGGTGGACGCCAGTGCCACCGCGGCGAAGGCCTCGTTGATCTCCAGCACGTCGAGGTCGTCGATGCCGATGCCCTCACGCTCGACGGCACGCTTGATGGCGTTCGCGGGCTGCGACTGCAGCGTTGAATCCGGCCCGGCGACCACACCGTGCGCACCGATTTCGCACAGCCAGGTCAGGCCCAACTCCCGGGCCTTGTCTTTGTTCATGACCACCACGGCACAGCCGCCGTCGGAGATCTGGGAGGCCGAACCGGCGGTGATGGTGCCGTCCTTGCGGAAGGCGGCCTTGAGGCCCGACAACGACTCGGCGGTGGTGTTGGCCCGGATCCCCTCGTCTTCGGCGAACTCGACCGGGTCACCCTTGCGTTGCGGAATGGCCACCGGCACAACCTCATCGGCGAAGATGCCGTCCTTCCACGCCGCCGCCGCCTTCTGGTGCGACCCGGCGGCGAACTCGTCCTGCTCGAGTCGGGTGAACTTGTCGGCGTCGTTGCGCTGTTCGGTGAGCGCCCCCATCGGCTGATCGGTGAACACGTCGTGCAGTCCGTCATAGGCCATGTGGTCGAGCACCGTCACGTCGCCGTACTTGTAGCCCGCGCGGCTGTCCATCAGCAGGTGCGGCGCCCTGGTCATCGACTCCTGCCCGCCGGCCACCACGACGTCGAACTCGCCGGCCCGGATCAGCTGATCGGCCAGCGCGATCGAGTCGATCCCGGACAGGCACATCTTGTTGATCGTCAGCGCCGGCACGTCCCAACCGATACCCGCCGCGACCGCGGCCTGCCGGGCCGGCATCTGCCCGGCCCCGGCGGTCAGCACCTGGCCCATGATCACGTAGTCGACCAGCGAAGCGGGCACACCGGCCTTCTCCAGGGCCGCCCTGATGGCGATCGCGCCCAGGTCGGAGCCGGAGAAATCCTTCAGCGAACCCATCAGACGACCGATGGGTGTACGGGCACCAGCAACGATGACCGACGTCGTCATATCTACCTCCCAGGGGCTGATTCGCGGGCGTTCTGGCCGATCGGCACAGCGCGCCTCAAGCCCTCAGGTTACCGTTGCTGGTATGACGACCGAGCACCTCGACGCCCGTTCGTTCCTGGCCAGCGCGTTGGTGACAGGTATCGATCACGTCGGCATCGCGGTGCCCGACCTCGACGCGGCGATCAGCTGGTATCACGACCACCTCGGGATGATCGTGGTGCACGAGGAGATCAACACCGATCAGGGCGTGCGGGAAGCGATGCTGGCGGTGCGCGGCGCTCCCCGGGGCAGCGCGCAGGTGCAGCTCATGGCCCCCCTGAACGACACCTGCACCATCGCGAAGTTCCTCGACAAGCGCGGCCCGGGTATCCAGCAGATCGCCTGCCGCGTCAGCGACCTCGACACCTTCTGCGACCGGCTGCGCGAGCAGGGGGTCAGGCTGCTCTACGAGGCACCCCGCCGCGGGACCGCGAACTCCCGCATCAACTTCATTCACCCCAAGGACGCCGGCGGCGTCCTGGTGGAGTTGGTCGAGCCCGCCGGTCCCTGACCGGTCAGGACCATCGCCGGGTCGGCCCGCGGTTCAGCCGGTTCGCCCAGCACGCCGTGTGCCAGTGCCGCCTATCCTCGGCGTCGTCGACACGCCAGGCCGCCACATGGGGAGTGCCCGAACGGATTTCGTGATCGCACCCCGGGCAGCGGTAGGTCTTGACGGCCCGCGCGCCGGTGATCGGCACAACCTCGTAGTCGTGGCCGTCCGGCCCCGGTTCGATCCGGCGGAACATCAGAACAGCCGGAACTCGTCGTTGTCCATGCCGCGCATTGAATCGTAATCCAAAGTCAGACAGCGGATTCCGCGGTCCTCGGCGAGCGTCTTGGCCTGCGGCTTGATCTGCTGGGCGGCGAACACCCCGGACACCGGCGCCAGCAACGGGTCGCGGTTGAGTAGTTCCAGATAGCGGGTCAGCTGCTCCACCCCGTCGATCTCACCGCGGCGCTTGATCTCGACGGCCACCGAGGCGCCCAGCGCATCGCGGCACAGGATGTCCACCGGGCCGATCGCGGTCATGAACTCCCGGCGCACCAGGGTGTAGCCCTCGCCGAGCAGCTCGATGTGTTCGGCGAGCAGTTCCTGCAGGTGCGCCTCCACCCCGTCCTTGACCAGTCCGGGGTCTGTCCCCAGTTCGTGGCTGGAGTCGTGCTCGATCTGCTCGATGGTGATGCGCAGCTGCTCGCCGGACTTGTTCTCCACCACCCAGACCAGGCCGTCGTCGGCCTCGGTGAGCCAGCACGGCGGGCTCATCCAGTTCAGCGGCTTGTAGGCGCGGTCGTCGGCATGCACGCTCACCGAACCGTCGGCCTTGATCAGCAGCAACCGGCGGGCGGAGGGCAGGTGGGCGTTGAGCCGGCCCAGGTAGTCGACGCGGCACTGAGCTATCACAAGACGCACCTGGCCAGCTTAGGGTGGTCATCACCATGCAGCCCA
>JAPOHV010000236.1 GCA_029979305.1 Mycobacteriaceae bacterium
ATGAGGTGCAGCACGTAGTCGGTGTCTCCGACTCGCCACGGCAGCCGAACGTTCTGGGCCTTGATGGTGATGCCGCGTTCGCGCTCGATGTCCATCCGGTCCAGGTACTGGGCACGCATCGAGCGCTCGTCGACGACGCCGGTGAGTTGCAGCATCCGGTCGGCCAGAGTCGACTTGCCGTGATCGATGTGAGCGATGATGCAGAAGTTGCGGATCTGCGCCGGCGCCGTAAACGTCTGATCGGCGAAACTGCTGATGGGAATCTCCTGATGCGCGCGCGGGTCCTGCGGCCCCCAGCGTATCCAGCCGACCGCGGGGGGACACAATCGCGGCGCGCAGGCCACCTCGGACCTCGCCTATGCTCATCAGAATGGCGTCGCAGTGGAGGACGTTCCAGCGGTTAGCGGAGCATCTGGTGTTCAACGAGGCTCCCAAGCTCATCCGTCAGCTTCAGCATCCCGGCGAGGTGCAGCAGGCGGTACAGCGCACCATCCAGAACGGCATCCAGCAGGGCCTTCGACTGGGCCTCGAGGTGCTGGTCGCCACCGCCATGCCGCCGCCCCCGCCAGTGGCCATCACCGCCGGGCGGCCAGTCACCCGCAACAGCGTGCCCACCGCGCACCGGGCCCGCCAGGTGGTCTACGCGCCCAGCCTCGACGGCCGGGCCGACCCCGGGGAGATCGTCTGGACCTGGGTGGTCTACGAGGACGACCCGACCAAGGGCAAGGACCGCCCGGTGCTGGTGGTGGGCCGGGAGCGGCAGACCCTGCTGGGACTGATGCTGTCCAGCCAGCCCCGACATATGCATGACCCGACCTGGGTCGGGATCGGCTCGGGCAGCTGGGACTACGACGGTCGGCCGAGTTGGGTGCGGCTGGACCGGGTGCTCGACGTTCCCGAGGAGAGCATCCGCCGCGAGGGGGCCATCGTCGACCGCGTCACCTTCGAGGTCGTCGCGAGCAGGCTGCGCGCCGAGTACCGCTGGAGCTGAATCCGCCGACCGCCGCGCTGGAGCCACACTCGGCGCTCAGCGGAGCGCTGGAGCAACGCTCGGCCGGGGGCGGCGCTCAGCCGCCCTGGGTGATGTAGGCCTGCAACTGCCGGCGCTCGTCCTGCAGTTCCTCCATCCGGACCTTGACCACGTCGCCGATGCTGACGATCCCGGTCAGTCGCCCGTCGTCCAGCACCGGCACGTGCCGCACCCGGTTGTTGGTCATCAGCGCCGCCAGGCCGTCCACCGGGTCGTCGGGCCGGCACGTCACCGAAACCGCGCTCATGATCTCGGCGACCGGGCGGCGCAGCAGGTCGGGCCCGTATTCGTGCAGATAGCGCACCACGTCGCGCTCGGAGACGATGCCCACGATGCCCCCGGTGAGCGCCGGGTCGCTGCCGATCACCACCATGGCGCCGATGTTGTGCACGGCCAGTTCGGCCAGCAGGCCGGTGACGGTGGTGCTCTCGGTGACGGTCGCCACCGCCGAGCCCTTGCCGCGCAGGATGTCCGCGATGCGCATGGCGCCTCCCCTCATCCCCGACTGTGATCGGTGTCACACAAGGCTACGACGGCCGGCCGCGCTGCGGGGCGGGTTGGCCGGGTAAGACAGTTCAGATGGAGATCACCCTGCTCGGCACCGGCAGTCCGATGGTCGACCCGAACCGGGCCGGCCCGTCCACCCTGATCACTGCCGGGGAGCAGAAGTTCCTGGCCGATTGCGGCCGCGGCGTGCTGATGCGGGCCGCGGCGGCCGGTGTGGGAGCGGCGAACCTGACCGCGCTGCTGCTGACCCACCTGCACAGCGACCACATCACCGATCTTTCCGACGTCATCACCACCCGCTGGGTAACCACCATCGGGCCCAACCCGCTGCCGATCATCGGTCCGCCGGGCACCCGGGCGGTGGTCGAGGCGACGCTGGCCGCGCTGGCCCCCGACATCTCCTACCGGATCCACCACCACGCCGACATCACCGAGCCGCCCGTCGTCGAGGTCCACGAGTACACCGAGGGCCTGGTGTGGGATACCGGCGGGGTGAAGATCACCGTCGCCCCCACCGACCACCGCCCGGTGGAGCCCACGATCGGATTCCGCATCGAGCATGACGGCGCCGCGGTGGTGCTGGCCGGCGACAGCGTGCCGTGCGCCACCCTCGACGATCTGGCCCGAGGCGCGAACACGCTGGTGCACACGGTGATCCGCAAGGACCTCGTCGAGCAGATGCCCGCCCAGCGCATCCGCGACATCCTCGACTACCACTCGTCGGTGGAGCAGGCCGCGGCGACCGCCGCCCGCGCCGGAGTGGGCACGCTGGTGCTGACTCACTACGTGCCGCCGCTGGTACCCGGCCAGGAGGATCAGGGGCGCGCACTGGCGGCCGGTGAGTTCGGCGGTCGCG
>JAPOHV010000007.1 GCA_029979305.1 Mycobacteriaceae bacterium
CGTCGGGTGCCACGTCCCCGGTGAGTTTCCCGTCCACCCGGCTCACTCCGACGTCGACCACCGCAGCACCCGGTCGCACCATGCCGACGGTCAGCATGTGCGGCACCCCGACCGCGGCCACGATGATGTCGGCCTGTCTGGTCAGCGAGGGCAGATCGCGGGTTCCGGTGTGGCACAACGTCACCGTGGCGTTCTCGGAGCGCCGGGTCAGCAACAGGCCCAGCGGGCGGCCCACGGTGATGCCGCGGCCGATGACCACGACGTGCGCACCGTCGATCGGCACGGCGAAGCGGCGTAGCAGGGCCACGATGCCGCGCGGCGTGCAGGGCAGCGGCGCCGGCTCGCCCAGGACAAGCCTGCCGAGATTGGTCGGGTGCAGTCCGTCGGCGTCCTTGGACGGGTCGATCCGCTCCAGCGCGGCGTTCTCATCGAGATGACGGGGCAGCGGCAGCTGCACGATGTAGCCGGTGCAGTCCGGGTTGGCGTTGAGCTCGTCGATGGTGTCGTTGAGCTGCCCGGCGCCGGCGTCGGCGGGCAGATCACGGCGGATCGAGGTGATGCCGACCCTGGCGCAGTCGGAATGCTTGCCGTTGACGTAGGCGTGCGAACCGGGGTCGTCTCCGACCAGAACCGTGCCCAGGCCCGGTGTTCGGCCCGCCGCGGTCAGAGCGGCGACCCGACCGGCGAGGTCGGCGAAGATCTCGTCGCGGGTGAGCTTGCCATCCAGCGTCAGCGCGGGCACGGCTACATTCTGCATATGGGCGCTGCTCCCGATGTCTTCAGCCCGGCCCAACTGGGCCCGATCACGCTGCGCAACCGCATCATCAAGGCGGCCACCTTCGAGGCACGGACCCCGCAGGCGCTGGTCAGCGACGACCTGATCGCCTTCCACCGGGCGATGGCCGCCGGCGGGGTCGGGATGACGACGGTCGCCTACTGCGCGGTGAGCCGGGGCGGACGAACCGACGCCTCGGCGCTGTGGATGCGGCCGGAAGCGGTGCCAGGTCTGCGCCGGCTGACCGACGCCGTGCACGCCGAGGGCGCGGCAGCCAGTGCCCAGATCGGCCATGCCGGCCCGGTGGCGAACGGGCGCTCGAACCGGGCCACCGCGCTGGCGCCGGTGCGATTCTTCAACCCGCTGTCGATGCGGTTCGCCAAACACGCGACGCGCCAGGACATCGACGAGGTGATCGCCGGCCACGCCACCGCGGTGCGCTACGCCATCGACGCCGGATTCGACGCCGTCGAAATCCACCTCGGGCACAACTATCTGGCGAGCGCTTTCCTCTCCCCGCTGATCAACCGGCGTTCCGATGAGTTCGGTGGATCGCTGGCCAACCGCGCCAAGGTGGCCCGTGCGATCATCCGGGCGGTGCGCGAGGAGGTGCGCCGCGACGGCACTCCGGCTGTCGCGGTGACCGCCAAACTCAACATGGCCGACGGGGTGCGCGGCGGCATCAACATCGAGGAGGCGCTGCAGACCGCACAATGGCTGCAGGATGACGGCGGGCTGGACGCCCTGGAACTGACCGCCGGCAGCTCGCTGGTCAATCCGATGTACCTGTTCCGCGGCGACTCCCCGATCAGGGAGTTCTCAGCGGCATTCAAACCCCCGCTGCGGTGGGGCATGCGGATGACCGGCACGAGGTTCCTCCGCGAATACCCCTACCGCGACGCCTTCCTGATGCGCGACGCCGAGCGTTTCCGCCGCGAACTGACCATGCCACTGATCCTGCTCGGCGGTATCACCGGCAAGGACACGATGGACAAAGCCATGTCGGCGGGCTTCGACTTCGTCGCGATGGGCCGGGCGCTGCTGGCCGAACCGGACCTGATCAACCGCATCAAGGCCGACAACTCGGTCGGATCGCTGTGCACGCACTGCAACAAATGCATGCCGACGATCTATTCGCGCACCGAGTGCGTTCTGACCGGCGGGCCCGCCCCCGCCGGCTGACGACGCGGCGCAGCGCCGGGAGCCGCCGAGCGCGCGTTAGAGTTGGCGCCGATGAGCCGCCCCGCAGCACCTGCACTGACCGTCAGGTGCACCACCGATGGCCGCACCCAGCAAGGGCCACCACGCACTTTCGCGGCCGGACACGATGTCGTCATCGGCCGCGATCTGCGGGCCGACGTGCGCATCGCCCACCCCCTGGTCTCCCGCGCCCATGTGGTGCTGCGCTTCGAGCGCGACCGGTGGACGGCGGTGGACAACGGCTCACTGAACGGCATGTACGTCCGCGGCAGGCGGGTGCCCGAGGCCGACATCGCCGACGGCATGACGCTGAACGTGGGCAACCCCGACGGCCCCGCGGTGACATTCGAGGTCGGCCGCCACCGGGGCGCGGCCGGCCGCCCGCCGCTGACCTCGACGGTGCAGATTCCCCGGCCGCAACCCGCTTACCCGACCCCGCCCCGACCGGTGTACCCGACCTATCCGCCGCGGAGCGGACCCCTCACCCCTCCGCCGACCCAACCGCCGACCCAACCGCCGAGCCGACCGGCCATCCCGGTCCCGGTGTCGCCGGAGGCCGCGCCGACCCAGATGGGCCCCTCCCCCCGCACCGGCAGCACGGCCAACCTGGCCACGTCGATGCTGAAGATCCTGCGGCCCGGATCCGCACCGGCTGACGCCCCGCCCGGTTCGCTGAAGATCGGCCGCGCCGGCGACAACGACATCGTCATCCCGGATGTACTCGCCTCACGCCACCACGCCACGCTGGTCCCGTCCCCGGCCGGCGCGGAGATCGTCGACAACCGTTCCATCAACGGCACTTTCGTCAACGGCACCCGGGTCGACAAGGCACTGCTGAACGAGGGCGACGTCGTCACGATCGGCAACGTCGACCTGGTTTTCACCGACGGATCGCTGGTGCGCCGGACCGAGACGGAGGCTGCCGCCGGGACCGGCGGCCTGGACGTGCGCGGCGTGACGTGGACCATCGAAGGCAACAAGACGCTGCTGGAGAACATCTCGTTCACCGCCCGGCCGGGCACGCTGACCGCGGTGATCGGACCCTCCGGGGCGGGCAAGTCAACCCTCGCCAAACAGATCGCCGGCTACACCCACCCCTCCAGCGGAACGGTGAGCTTCGAAGGCCACAACATTCACGCCGACTACGCCTCGCTGCGGTCCCGGATCGGCATGGTGCCGCAGGACGACGTCGTGCACGGGCAGCTGACCGTCAACCAGGCGCTGATGTATGCCGCGGAATTGCGGCTGCCGCCGGACACCACCACACAGGACCGCCAGCAGGTGGTCGAACAGGTGCTCTCAGAGCTGGAGATGACCCAGCACGCCAACACCCGGGTGGACAAGCTCTCCGGCGGCCAGCGCAAGCGGGCGTCGGTGGCGCTCGAACTACTGACCGGGCCGTCGCTGCTGATCCTCGACGAGCCGACCTCGGGCCTGGATCCGGCGCTGGACCGCCAGGTGATGACGATGCTGCGCCAACTCGCCGACGCCGGCCGCGTGGTGCTGGTGGTGACCCACTCGCTGACCTACCTCGACGTCTGCGACCAGGTGCTGCTGCTGGCGCCGGGCGGCAAGACGGCGTTCTGCGGTCCGCCCAGCCAGATCGGCGCCGCGATGGGAACGACGAACTGGGCTGACATCTTCTCGACCGTGGCCGGCGATCCGCAGGCCGCCAACGACCGCTACCGGGCACTGAGCGGACCGCAGCCTCCACCGCCGCCCGCCGACCAGCCGTCCGATCTCGGCGAGCCGGTCCACACCAGCCTGCGCCGCCAGTTCTCCACCATCGTGCGCCGCCAGGCCCGGCTGATCGTCTCCGACCGCGGCTATTTCGTCTTCCTGGCACTGCTGCCGTTCATCATGGGCGTGCTGTCGCTGGCGGTGCCCGGAAACGTCGGGTTCGGCAAGCCGGATCCGATGGGAGATGCCCCCAACGAGCCCGGTCAGATCCTGGTGCTGCTCAACGTCGGCGCTATTTTCATGGGCACCGCGCTGACCATCCGCGACCTCATAGGGGAGCGGGCGATCTTCCGCCGCGAGCAGGCCGTCGGGCTGTCCACCACTGCCTACCTGCTGGCGAAGGTGTGTGTCTACACCGTCTTCGCGGTGCTGCAGTCAGCGATCGTGACTGCAATCGTGGTCTGGGGCAAGGGCGCGCCCGAAAGCGCGGTGGCACTGGGCAACCCCGCGCTGGAACTGTTCGTCACCATCGCGGCCACCTGTGTGGCATCGGCCAATCTCGGTCTGCTGCTCTCTGCGCTGGCCAAGTCCAACGAGCAGATCATGCCGCTGCTTGTGGTGGCCATCATGAGCCAGTTGGTGTTCTCCGGCGGGATGATCCCGGTGACCAATCGGCTTGTGCTCGATCAGCTTTCGTGGCTGACGCCGGCGCGTTGGGGCTTCGCCGCCTCCGCCTCGACAGTGGACCTGATCAACATGGTGCCGGGGCCGCTGACCCAGAAGGACCGGTGGTGGAAACACCAAGCCTCGAGTTGGTGGTTCGACATGGCGATGCTGGCCGGCCTCAGCGTGCTCTACCTGGCAGCGGTCCGCTGGAAGATCCGGCTCAGGACAGCATGAGCCTGCCCGATAAATTCCTGAGCATGGAAACCGGTCAGCTTCGGCAACGCTGGCTCGCGGCGTGCGTCGTGGCCGGAGTGCTGGCGAACCTGTTCGGCGGATTCAGCTTCGCAGTGACCGCGGTTTTTCTGGTGATCTATCTGACCGGGGCCGCGCTGATCGGGCGCGACGACGCCGCCGACGACGCCGGCGGTTCATTCGGTGAGGACACCGAACCGGATACCGAGCGCGCCAAGACCGAGTGACCGTGTTCAGGGTGATGTTCCATTCCCCCCGCATCGCTCCGAATACCGGCAACGCGATCCGGATGGTCGCCGCCACCGGCTGCGAACTGCACCTGGTGGAACCGCTCGGGTTCGACCTGTCCGAACCGAAGCTGCGCCGCGCCGGGCTTGACTACCACGATCTCGCATCGGTGATCGTGCATCGCCGACTCGAGGATGCCTGGGCCGCGATCGAGGGTTCCCGGGTCTTTGCGTTCACCGCACACGCCGAACGATCGTTCGACGAGATCCGTTATGCCGCAGGCGATGTCCTACTATTCGGGCCAGAACCCACCGGCCTGGACGACGCGATTTTGGCCGACCCGCACATCACCGCGCAGGTGCGCATCCCGATGCTGCCGGGCCGGCGGTCACTGAACCTGTCCAACGCCGCGGCGGTGGCCGCCTACGAGGCGTGGCGGCAGCACGGGTTCGCCGGCGCCCGGTGAGCGTGGATCACCACGTGTCCCAGTGCGTCAACTGCTCGGCCGGCAGCCGCTTTGCCAGTTTGAAGTCGGTGCCTTTGGTGTAGGCGATCGGGAACAGGCCACCCTGCGCGTAGCGCTCGAAGGGGATTCCCAGCAGTTCGGCGGCCTGTTTCTCGCCGTCGCCGATCAGATGCAGTGTGGTCCACGCCGTCCCCAGGCCGCGACTGCGCAACGCCAGCATGAAACTCCACACCGCTGGCAGCAGTGACCCCCAGTACGAGGCCTGCATCCCCACCGGCGCGTCATCCGGCCGCCCCTCCAACAGGGGGATCATCATCACCGGGGCCTTCTGCATGTTCTCGTTGAGGTATTTCGCGGAGTTCATGACGGCGTCCATCTGCTGGTCACGGATGTCGCCGCGCTCCGGCTTCGGCAGGTCCAGGTAGGGCGTGGCGTTGGCCCGGTAGATGTCGGCGAGTGCCGCCTTCTTGGCAGGGTCCTCGACGAACATCCACTGCCAGCCCTGAGCGTTGGATCCGGTCGGGGCCTGCAGTGCGATCTCCAAGCAGTCCATCAGAACCTCACGCGGAACCGGCTTGTCGAAGTCGAGTCGCTTGCGGACTGATCTGGTGGTGGTCAGAACTTCGTCGGCCGTGAGGTTGAGGATCATGACAGGAGACTACGTGCCACGACCGAGCGACCGCGGACCTGCCATCCGTGCGGGGCTATCCGGCGGAGGGACTATCCGGCGGCGCGGAACTCCATCCGCTGCGGGGAGAAGACCCGGGCGCGCCGCTCGGCCTGGCTCTCGGCGACCATCGTCAGACCGTCGGCCAACTCGGCGTATCCGCGGGTGCGCAGGATGCTTTCCACATAGCCGACCAGTTGGATTTCGGATTCGGTCATCATCGTGGCCAGTCCCCCGGGTGATTGTTGCTGCGGACTATCGGAAATAGTCCGGCAAATGTAACACCGGCACGCCTGAGGTTTTGTCCCCGACCGCACGTTTTGCCATGTCGCAGGGCTGAATCCCCTGTTCGACCGAGAGTGCACGGAAACAATTAAGGTTGTTCTCAGTTAATGCTTAGCGGCGCCCAAGGAATTTGCCGGAAGCGCGCTCACCGGAAATCCCGGGATGCCGATCGCACGCCCAACTGAAGCACCCCGATCCGTTCGGCGACCACCGTCACCGCGCCACTGGCGTTCTGCACCCGGCCGCGGATCAGCAATGCCGGCGCGGTCTGCGCCGCCCGCCGGTATCGCGTCCACACCCCCGGCGTACACAGCACGTTCGCCATGCCGGTCTCGTCCTCGACGTTGACGAAGGTCACTCCGCGGGCGGTCGCCGGACGCTGACGATGGGTGACCGCGCCGGCGATCAGCACCCGACTGCCGTCGGGAACCGTCCCCAACCGCTCGGCCGGGATAACGCCCATCGCGTCGAGGTCGGCCCGCAGGAACTGCGTCGGGAAACTGTCCGGCGAGACACCGGTGGACCAGACATCGGCCGCCGCCAACTCCACCGCACTCATGCCGGGCAACTCGGGAATGTGCGAGGACGAGCCCACCCCGGGCAGCCGGTCGGGCCGCTCGCCGGCGGCCGCCCCGGCAGCCCAGAGCGCCTCCCGGCGAGTGACGCCGAAGCACCCCAGCGCGCCGGCGGTGGCCAGCGCCTCGGCCTGAGGGACCGACAGCCCGACCCGGCCGGTCAGGTCCAGCAGCGAAACATACGGACCACCGGTGTGGCGTTCGTCGACGATGTGTTGCGCGAGCTCGGCGCCGATGTGGCGCACCGCGCCCAGGCCCAACCGGACCGCGAGTCCGGCGTTCTCCAGTGTGGCGTGGGCCAGGCTGGCGTTGACGCACGGGCTGTGCACCGTGACTCCGTGGCGCCGGGCGTCGGCGACCAGGGACTGCGGGGAGTAGAAACCCATCGGCTGGGCCCGCAGCAGCGCCGCGCAGAACGCCGCCGGGTGGTAGAGCTTGAACCAGGACGAGTAATACACCAGTGAGGCGAACGACAGTGAATGACTCTCCGGGAAACCGAAATTGGCGAATGCCTCCAACTTCTCGTAGATCCGGTCAGCTACTTCCCCGGTGATGTCGTGCAGTTCCTTCATGCCCGAATAGAACCGGTCCCGTAACCGGCGCATCTTCGCGGTGGAACGCTTGGCCCCCATAGCGCGCCGAAGCTGGTCGGCCTCAGCCGCCGAGAATCCCGCGCAGTCCACCGCCAACTGCATGAGCTGCTCCTGGAAAAGCGGCACCCCCAACGTCTTTCGCAGCGCCGGCTCCATCGAGGGGTGGTCGTAGCTGACCGGCTCGAGGCCGTTGCGTCGCTTGATGTAGGGATGCACCGAGCCGCCCTGGATGGGCCCGGGACGGATCAACGCCACCTCGACCACCAGGTCGTAGAACACCCTCGGCCGCAGCCGGGGCAGCGTGGCCATCTGGGCGCGGGACTCCACCTGGAACACCCCGACGGAGTCGGCACGCTGCAGCATCTCGTAGACAGCGGGATCCGACAGGTCCAGCCGGGCCAGATCCACCTCGATCCCCTTGTGCTCGGCGACCAGGTCGATCGCGTAATGCAGTGCCGAGAGCATCCCAAGACCGAGCAGATCGAACTTGACCAGACCGATTGCCGCACAGTCGTCTTTGTCCCACTGCAGCACACTGCGGTTGGCCATCCGAGCCCATTCCACCGGGCAGACGTCGGCGATCGGCCGATCACAGATCACCATGCCACCGGAGTGGATACCCATATGGCGGGGCAGGTCGGCGATCTGGCCGGCCAGATCGACCACCGGTCCCGGAATACCGTCGAGAGCGCCGGAATCGGTGAGCGGGCCCCAGCGGCTGATCTGTCTGCTCCAGGCATCCTGCTGGCCCTGCGAGAAGCCCAGCGCCCGCGCGGTGTCACGCACTGCGCTGCGACCTCGGTAGGTGATCACGTTGGCGACCTGCGCAGCGTAGTCGCGGCCGTACCGGGCGTACACGTACTGGATGACCTGCTCACGCAGATCGGACTCGATGTCGATGTCGATGTCGGGCGGACCGTCGCGGGCCGGCGACAGGAAACGTTCGAACAGCAGGCCGTTGGCCACCGGGTCGACGGCGGTGACACCGAGGGCGTAGCAGACCGCCGAGTTGGCTGCCGAACCCCGCCCCTGGCACAGGATGTTGTTGCGCCGGCAGAACTGCGTGATGTCGTGCACCACCAGGAAATAGCCCGGGAACGTCAGTCCGGCGATGACGTCGAGTTCCCGCTCGATCTGGGCGTAGGCCCGGGCCGCCGCGGCCCGCGGGCCGTACCGCTGTGCGGCCCCGGCCATGGTCAGCTCGCGCAGCCAGCTGTCCTCGGTGTGCCCCTCGGGGACGTCGAACGGCGGCAGCCGGGGGGCGATCAGGGCGAGTTCGAAGGCGCACTGCCCGCCGAGGTCGGCAGCCCCGCGGATCGCTTCGGGATGCCGACTGAACCGCCGGGCCATCTCCTCCCCCGAGCGCAGGTGCGATCCGCCCAGCGGGGCCAGCCAGCCGGCCGCCTCGTCGAGGGACTGCCGTGCCCGGATGGCCGCCATGGCCGACGCCAGCCGGCCCCGGCTCGGTTCGGCGAAATGCGCCGCGGTGGTGGCGACCACGCCGACCCCGAAGCGCGGCGCGAGGGCGGCCAGTGCGGCGTTGCGTTCGTCATCGAGGGGATGGCCGTGGTGGGTGAGTTCGATGCTCACCCGGCTCGACCCGAACCGGTCCACCAGCCCGGCCAGCGCATCGGCCGCGGCATCCGGCCCGCCCGTCGAGAGCGCCTGGCGCACATGGCCTTTACGACATCCGGTCAGGATGTGCCAGTGGCCGCCGGCCGCCTCGGTCAGCGAGTCATAGTCGTAGTGCGGCCTGCCCTTCTGCCCGCCGGCCAGGTGGGCGGCGGCCAACTGGCGAGACAGCCGCCGGTAGCCCTCGGGTCCGCGGGCCAGGACCAGCAGGTGCGGGCCGGGGGGATCCGGGGTCTCGGTGCGAGCGTGGGTTCCCAGCGACAACTCGGCGCCGAACACGGTGCGCACACCCAGTTCGCGGGCCGCCTCAGCGAAACGCACCACCCCGTAGAGGCCGTCGTGATCGGTCAGCGCGATCGCCTCCAGCCCCAGTCGGGCGGCCTCTTCGACGAGTTCCTCCGGGGTGCTCGCGCCGTCGAGGAAGCTGAACGCCGAGTGGGCGTGCAACTCCGCGTACCGGACTCCCGAAGGACGGCGCCGCACCCGCGGGGGCGCCAGATATCCCGGACGTTTTCGCGACCAGGCCGGACTGTCGCTGCCGTCGGCGACCGGCTCGCCGAGCGGCGAAGCGGCATCCGGGGACGGTGGCCTGCTGTTGAGCACCCGTTCCATCTCCGACCAGGTCGGCGGTCCGTCGTTCCATCCCATCCCCATAGCGTATCGAACATTTGTTCGATAAATACTGGAACTGTTGTAACAGCGGAACTGTTGTCCCTAGGCTCGTCCGGTGACCTCAGACATCCATCCCGCCGAGCCGCATGTCGGCGCCATCAACACCAAGCTGAACTGGTTGCGCGCCGGGGTGCTCGGCGCCAATGACGGCATCGTCTCGGTGGCCGGCATCGTCATCGGCGTGGCGGCGGCCACCGAAGACCGCGGGCCGATCTTCGCCGCCGGGGTGGCCGGCCTGGCTGCCGGCGCGTTGTCGATGGCGCTGGGCGAGTACGTCTCGGTGAGCACCCAGCGCGACACCGAAAAGGCGCTGCTGGCCAAAGAGCGCCGCGAACTCGCTGAGTATCCCGAGGAGGAGTTCGAGGAACTCGTGGGGATCTACCGCAGCAAGGGACTGTCGCCGGAGACCGCCCAGACGGTGGCCCGCGAGCTGACCGAGCACGACGCCTTCGCCGCGCACGTCGACGTCGAGCTGGGTATCGACCCCGACGAGCTGACCAACCCGTGGCACGCGGCGATCTCCTCGGCGGTCTCGTTCACCGTCGGGGCGCTGCTGCCGATGCTGGCGATCCTGCTGCCGGGGCCGTCGGTGCGCATCCCGATCACCTTCTTCGCCGTGCTGGTAGCGCTGGCCGTCACCGGCTGGATCAGCGCCCGGCTCGGTGGGGCCGACGCGACGCGCGCCACTCAGCGGGTGGTGATCGGCGGCGCCTTGGCGATGGTGGTGACCTACGCCATCGGCCGTGCCATGGGCGGGGTCATCTAGCGAGTCATCCGACGTACTCGGCGACGCCGTCGTCGAGCACCACCCGGGGCTCCGAGCCGTCGGGACCGGCCGCCTCGGTGCGGTAGAGCGCCCGGCCGGACCCGGTCCGCCAGATCGAGGTCGTCAGCGTCTCGCCCGGGAACACCGGCGAGGAGAACCGCGCCGACATGGCGGTCAGCCGGGCCGCCTCGCCGCCGGCCAGTTCTGCCAGCAGCGCGCGGCCGGCGAACCCGTAGGTACACAGCCCATGCAGGATCGGCTTGGGGAATCCCGCCAGTTCACGGGCGAACCAGGGGTCGCTGTGCAGCGGGTTGCGGTCCCCGGACAGCCGATAGATCAGCGCCTGGTCCTCCCGGGTCGGCAGCGAGATACGGGCATCGGGTTCGCGGTCGGGGAACTCCGGGGCGGCGGGGCGCTGGCCGGGTTGGCCGCCGAACCCGCCGTCGCCGCGGATCACCAGGGTGGTCAGTGTTTCGGCCACCTGGGCACCGGTGGCCGGGTCACTGCCCCTGGCACGCAGCATGATGATGGCGTTCTTGCCCTCACCCTTGTCCTGGATGTCGGCAACCTCGGCCACCACGGACAGTGCACCGGCCGGGGGCAGCGGCGCCGACAACCTGATCTCCTGCGATCCATGCAGCAGCTTTCCCCAGTTGAACGTTCCGACCAGTGGCGCGGCGGCGAAGCCCATACAGCAGATGACCGCGAACGTGGGCAGCACCTGCTGGGGCACGTCATGGCTGTTCTCGGTGGTGAACGCCAGGTCATCGGTGCCCGCTCCGACCCCCAGCGCGTACAGCAGGGTGTCGCGGTCGGTCCATTCGTAGAGCTTGGGTTCGGTCACTGCGCCGATCGCTGAGGGGTCGATTGCCATGGCCACTCCTAATGTTGTCCGGGGGTTCCTATCGTCGCACCGGGTAAACCTTCCCCGCCGTGCGGGGAAGGGCCGGAATTTTCTGCGCCGCGCGGGGAAGGTGCGAAATTCTCCCCGCTGCGGCCGTCGAGAGTGCACGCTGTGTGTATGCACGTTTTCCCCGCTCGTAAAGCGACCTCCGCCCTGGCGATGTTGATGTCGGTTCTGTTGCTCGCCGCCTGCGGCGGCCAGTCCAAGCCCGACGCCCGCGACATCACACTGACCTTTATTCGGCATGCGGAGTCGGAGGCCAATTCCGCCGACGTCGCATCCACCGTGGTGCCGGGTCCCGGGCTGACTCCGGTCGGGCAGGAGCAGGCTACGACCCTGGCCGGCAAGTTGACCGGCAACAACTATGACGGGGTGTACGCCTCGGAGATGCTGCGCAGTCAGCAGACCGCCGCCCCGACGGCCAAGGCGCTCGGCGAGCAGGTGACGGTGCTGCCCGGCCTCAACGAGATTCCGGCGGGCTGGTTCGAGGGGATCTCGATGAAGGACACCTCCGGCACTTTTCTGCTCGGACCGGAGGCCTGGCTCAAAGGCGACCGTCGCTTCGGCATCCCGGGGTCGGTGAACGGCAATCAGTTCAATTCCGCGTTCACCGCCGCGGTCCAGAAGATCTACGACAGCGGCCAGGACAAGCCGATCGCCTTCTCCAGTGGGCTGGCCATGATGATGTGGACGCTGATGAACGCCCGTAACGGCAAGCCGAGCCTGCTCAGCGATCACCCGATCCCCAATGTCGGGCGGGTGGTGCTGACCGGTAACCCCGTCACCGGGTGGACTCTGGTCGACTGGGACGGAATCACGAACTTCGCCATCGACGACGCTGCGTGAGTCCTGCCGCGTATTTCGCGATGCCGTTGCGGGTGCGCTACGCGGAATGCGATATGCAGGGTCGGGTTTTCAACGCCCACTACCTGACCTGGGTGGACATGGCCCACACCGAGGCGCTGCGATCGCTGTTCGGCAGCTACCGGGCGCTGACCGAGCGCGGGATCGACGTCGTGGTGGCCGCCGCGGAGTTGCAGTTCCGCGGGCCCGCGCACTTCGACGACGAGTTGACGGTCAACGTCGCGATCGAGTCGCCCGGGCGTACGTCGCTGCGCAGCAGCTACCGCATTGAGCGGGGGAACGAGCCGATCGCCGAGGCGGCGGTGACCCATGTCTGCGTGGACGCCGCCAGCTTCGAGAAGAAACTCTGGCCGGACTGGTTTCGCGACAGGCTCAGCATCCCCGTCGACGCGCCTCACTCGTAGACACCTTCGAGATACCAGCGGTGCCTGAGATAGAGCAGCAGCAGTGCGGTGTCCGCCAGCAGAACCTGGGCCCGCGCGGTAGGTCCGGGCCGGTCCTGATCCCACCATCTCTCGTCTGCCGGCCACGGTCCGGCCCACCAACTCAAATCACCCCGGTAGAGCGATCCGTCCAGCCGGGCCGGATCGGCCGTGAACATTCCGCGATCCGTCAGCCGAACCGGATCATTGTGTGCGTCAAGCAGTTCCACAATCGGGTTGGTCGCGACGTCCAGCAGCACCGCCGGGGCGGGTTGCGGAAGCCGACCGGGCCAGGGCCGGTCAGGCGCGGCCCGGGGTACCGCTTCATCACCGAGCGGAGTCAGCGTGATCCGCTCGGCGGGCCCGCGGCCGCCGCTGAGCACCGGCACCCGGACCGCCTCCTGCCCCAGCAGACTCTGAACCCGGACGAGGGCGCGGCGGGCCCGCTGCCGGCTCTCTTCGCCGAGCCCGCCCCACAGTGGCAACTGGAGCGCCTCGGCGGAGACCACCTCGATCGGCTGCAGGCGTAACTGGATGACCGGGCCGGCGGGCCGGCCCGAACCGCGGGAAGTCAGCCAGCCGTCGAGCTGCCAGCGCACCCGGTCGGCGGTGGCATCCTCGGTCAGCGGCTCGGCACAGCGCCACACCCGGGTGAGCTCACCGCCGCCGGCGGTGACCGCGTGAATGGCCAGCCGGGTGCAGCCGACCCCGGCGGACTCCAGGCTGCGGTGCAGCGCCACCGCCATCGTCCGGCCGGCGAACGCGGCCGCGTCAACCCGGTCGATCGGCGGATCGCAGTCAAGCACCGCGTCGAGTTCGGGGGATAACTCACGTCCACAGGGTCCACGGCCGGGCTCACCGCGGGCGAATCGGTGGGCGACCACCGCGTCGTTTCCGAACCGCGAGGCCACATCGCTTCGGGGCAGTGCGGCGAACTGCCCCAGGGTGCGGATTCCCATGCGCCACAACAAATCGGCCAGCTCAATACGACCCGCCCCGGAAAGGCTCGGTTCGGCAGCCAGCTGCCGGATCGACAGCCTCGAGAGAAACCGGGCATCCTGGCCGGCGGCCACCACCCGGCCCGCCCTGGCCGCGAACACGGCCGTGGGCAACTGGTCAGCGACCCCCACCTGGCATTCGGCCCCGGCGGCGGCGACGGCGTCGACGAGGCGCTCGGCGGCAGTCTGCTCGGAACCGAAGTAGCGGGCCGCCCCGCGAACCGGCAGTGCCAACAGGCCCGGCCTGAGCACTTCTGCCCGCGGCACCACGTCATCCACCGCCGCCACCACGCCCTCGAAGAACCGGGCGTCCCGGGCCGGGTCGACGGCGGCGACGTACACCCGGGGGCAGCGGGCCTGCGCTTCGCGCCGCCGCAGACCGCGGCGCACCCCCGCCTCGCGGGCCGCCGCCGAACAGGCGGCCACCCGGTTGGCGTGCATGACGGCGACCGGCGCGGTCGGCGACAGACCGGCCGCCGCCGCGGCGGCGACGGCCGGCCAGTCCATGCACCAGATGGCCAGCACCCGGGCCGTCACGTCCTTGCTCCGACCTGAACCGATACCCGCACCCGGCTGATGCGCCCGCAGCCGGGCACCGGCACGCCGGAGTGGTCCGCGGTGATCTCATAACCGCACACCCGGGCGTCCACCCGCAGGGATGCGCCCTGCCACTGTCCGCCGGCGACCAGCAGCGTGCAGCCCCGCTGCCTGGCCCGGGCCACCACCGCCCGGGACCGGGTGGGAGCGATACGGCGGCCGGCCAGGCCGAGCACCACCAGATCCATGCCGTCCATCAGCACCGCGGCCACCTCGACCGGATCCGAGCCGGGGTGCGGTATGACCGCCAGCCGGCTGAGGTCAGCACCCATCTCGGCGGCGGCCAGCAGACCGAACTCCGGCAGCCCGACGACAGCCACGTGACCCCCTTCGGCGGTCACCGCGGCCGCCATGCCCACCGGCAGCGAACGGGCTCCCGAGACGACCGCGACCGTGCCCCGCGGCAACCCGGACGGAAGCACCTGGGCCAGGGCTTCCGGAACAGCCAGCAAAGCTTCAGAGTCCGGCAGGACGGCACCGTCGGGCTCAGTGGGACGCCATCGGGCACCCACCTTCCCCGATACCGCCGCCATCTGACGCCGCAACTGTTCCAGCTGTTCAGCGCGGTCATACTGACGTTTCTCAAGGGCGATCGCCGCCGTCATCGCCCACCTCCCGGAGCCGACAGATGTCATCTGATATCGAATGTATGTTCGATTCAGGAGTAAACGCCTCACCTCCGACATCCGTCAAGAGGTCTGGCACCATGAGGCCATGGACTCGGCGCAGGCCGCGAAGGTCGCCCACGGACCCGGTTTCGTCGCCGCCCTGGACCAAAGCGGGGGCAGCACGCCCAAAGCGCTGCGGCTGTATGGCATCGCCGAGGACACCTACTCCGGGGATGCGCAGATGTTCGAGATGGTCCACCGGATGCGAACCCGCATCATCACCAGCCCCGGCTTCAACGGCGACCGGATCATCGCGGCCATCCTCTTCGAGGACACCATGGATCGCGACATCGAGGGACGCCCCACCTCCGACTACCTGTGGAACGTCAAGAAGATCGTGCCGATCCTCAAGGTGGACAAGGGACTTGCCGCCGAGCGGGACGGTGCACAGGTGATGAACCCGATACCGGGTCTGGACGCTCTGCTCGACCGGGCGACCGCCAAGGGCATCTTCGGAACCAAGATGAGATCGCTGATCAGACTGCCCGGCAACGGACTCGACGCGGTGGTCGACCAACAGTTCGAGGTGGCGACTCGGATCCTGTCCGCCGGACTGGTGCCGATCATCGAGCCCGAGATCGACATCCACAGTCCCGCCAAGGCGGAGGCCGAGGAGCAGTTGAAGACAGCGATCGTCGACCGGCTGGGCATGCTCGCCGAGGGCCGGCAGGTGATGCTGAAACTGACCCTGCCCGACACCGACGACCTCTACCTGGACCTGGTCGGCGATCCCCGGGTGATGCGGGTGCTCGCACTGTCCGGCGGCTACACCCGCGCCGAGGCCTGCCGGCGACTGGCGGCCAACCACGGCGTGATCGCGAGCTTCTCGCGGGCGCTGACCGAGGGCTTGACCGTGCAGCAGAGCGATCAGGAGTTCAATGCCGTACTGGATGCGGCGATCGCTGAAATAGCCGCCGCCTCAAGCACTTAAACGATCACTCCCACTCGATGGTGCCCGGCGGTTTGCTGGTCAGATCCAGCACAACCCGGTTGACCTCGGGCACCTCGTTGGTGATCCGGGTGGAGATGCGCTCGAGCACGTCATAGGGAACCCGGGTCCAGTCGGCGGTCATGGCGTCCTCGCTGGAGACCGGGCGCAGCACGATCGGGTGGCCGTAGGTGCGTCCGTCGCCCTGGACACCGACCGAACGAACGTCGGCGAGCAGCACCACCGGGCACTGCCAGATCTGGCCGTCCAGGCCGGCCGAGGTCAGTTCCTCCCGGGCTATCAGATCGGCACGGCGCAGCGTGTCGAGACGTTCGGCGGTCACCTCTCCGACGATCCGGATACCCAGACCGGGACCCGGGAAGGGTTGGCGCGCAACGATGTCCTCCGGCAGTCCGAGTTCGCGACCCACGGCGCGAACCTCGTCCTTGAACAGCAGACGCAACGGTTCGACGAGGGTGAATTTCAGGTCCGGAGGCAAACCGCCGACATTGTGGTGGCTTTTGATGTTGGCGGTCCCGCTGCCTCCGCCGGACTCGACGACGTCGGGGTACAGCGTTCCCTGGACCAGGAATTCAATCGGTTCGGAGTCGTTCTCCGCCATCAGGTCACGCACCGCACCCTCGAAAGAGCGGATGAACTCGCGTCCGATGATCTTGCGTTTGCCCTCCGGGTTGCTCACCGCCGACAGCGCCTCGATGAACCGTTCGGCCGCGTCGACGGTCACCAGGCGGGCGCCGGTCGCGGCGACGAAATCGCGCTGCACCTGGTCGCGCTCCCCGGCGCGAAGCAGTCCGTGGTCGACGAAGACGCACGTCAGCTGATCACCGATGGCCCGCTGGACCAGCGCGGCGGCCACCGCGGAGTCCACTCCCCCGGACAGGCCACAGATGGCTCGGCCGTCGCCGATCTGCTCGCGAGCCTGCTCGATGAGCGTCTCGGCGATGTTGGCGGGGGTCCAGGCCGCCCCGATACCGGCGAAATCGTGCAGGAACCGGCTCAGCACCTGCTGGCCGTGTGGAGTGTGGATGACCTCGGGGTGGTACTGCACACCGGCGAGCCGGCGGCCGCGGTCCTCGAAGGCAGCCACCGGCGCGCCCGCGCTGGCGGCGGTGACCTCGAAGCCGGCCGGCGCGGCCGTGACGGCGTCGCCGTGACTCATCCACACCGGCTGAATCCCCGGCAGACCTGAATGCAGTTCCCCACCAAGGACATTGAGCTCGGTACGGCCGTACTCACTGGTTCCGGTGCGCTGCACGGTACCGCCCAGCGCCTGGGCCATGGCCTGGAACCCGTAGCAGATGCCGAACACCGGCACGTCCAGTCCGAACAGCGCCGGGTCGAGTTGGGGCGCCCCCTCGGCGTACACACTGGACGGACCGCCGGAGAGCACGATCGCCCGGGGCTCTTTGGCCTTGATCTCCTCCACGGTCGCGGTGTGCGGGATCACCTCGGAGAAGACCCGGGCCTCCCGGACCCGTCGGGCGATCAACTGGGCGTACTGGGCGCCGAAGTCGACCACGAGGACGGGGCGCGGTGACGTGGAGTGGTCCGATGGCACCGGGACAGTCTAAAGGCGGCGTCTCTACGCCGGCGCAGACGCGGATCCCTGCCGGTAAGTCACTGGCTGTTGGACCTCCTGCTGTCGGGTGGAGGTGATCTGGATGATCGGCAGGCTTCGCAGCGCTCCGGGGGCATCCGCCGGGACGATCGGCCGGACCGGGGGTATCGGGTCGATCCGGCGGTAGGACTCCCCCTGCGCCGGACGCAGGTCGGCCTCGCCCTTGTTCGGCCACAGCGCGGCCGCACGCTCGGCCTGGGCGGTGATCGACAGCGACGGGTTGACCCCGAGGTTGGCCGAGATGGCGGCGCCGTCGACGACGTAGAGCGTGGGATATCCGTACACCCGGTGGTAGGGGTCGATGACGCCGGTCTCGGCGCTGTCCCCGATGGCGGCACCGCCCAGGAAGTGGGCCGTCATCGGGATGTTGAACAATTCGCCCCAACTGCCGGCAGCCACCCCGTCGATCTTCTCGGCGATCCGCCGGGTGGCCTGGTTGGCCACCGGGATCCAGGTCGGGTTCGGCTCACCGTGGCCCTGCTTGCTGGTCATCCGCCGTCCGAGGATGCCGCGTTTGGTGAACGTGGTGATCGAGTTGTCCAGGTTCTGCATCACCAGTGCAATGACGGTGCGCTCGCTCCAGCGTCGCGGGATGAAGACCTTGGACGCCTGCACCGGATGGCGAACGGCGCTGCGCACCATCTGTTTCCAGCGCGGCACGTCGGTGCCACCAGGGCCGGTGCCGTCGGTCATCAGCGTCTGCAACAGCCCCATGGCGTTGGAACCCTTGCCGTAGCGGCAGGGCTCGATGTGGGTGTCGCTGGTGGGGTGAATCGAGGAGGTGATGGCGACCCCATGGGTCAGGTCCAGATCGGGGTTGACCTTGAGGGTCTGCGCCCCCACGATCGACTCCGAATTGGTCCGGGTCAGCACGCCCAGCTTCGATGAGAACCGCAGCTTTCCGGTGTCGCGCATCTTGAACATCAGGCTCTGGGTGCCGTAGGTGCCGGCAGCCAGGACGACGTGCCGCGCGGTGTAGGTCTTCACACCACCCGGAAGCAACCGTCCGGTGCGCTTGGTGCGCACCTGCCAGGTCCCGTCGGCGAGTTGCTCGAAACCGGTGACGGTGGTCATCGGAATCACCTGCGCGCCGGCTCTTTCCGCCAACCCGAGATAATTCTTGACCAACGTGTTCTTCGCTCCGTGCCGGCAGCCGGTCATACATTCGCCGCATTCGATGCAGCCGGTGCGGGCCGGGCCCACCCCGCCGAAGAACGGGTCGGGCACGGTCCGGCCGGGCTGCTTTTCGCCGTCGACACCGAAGAACACCCCGACCGGCGTGGCGGTGAAGGTGTCTCCCACACCCATCTCGTCGGCCAGATCCTTCATGATCCGGTCGGCGTCGGTGAGGGTGGGGTTCTTGACCACTCCGAGCATCCGGGTCGCCTGGTCGTAGTGCGGCATGAGTTCCGAACGCCAGTCGGTGATATGCGACCACTGCTTGTCGTTGAATAACGGATCCGGCGGAACATAGAGCGTGTTGGCGTAGTTCAGCGAGCCCCCGCCCACGCCGGCGCCGGCCAGGATCAGCGCATTGCGCAGGATGTTGATGCGCTGGATGCCGTAGCAGCCCAGCGCCGGCGCCCATACGAAGTCGCGCAGTCGCCAGGAGGTCTTGGCGAACTCATGGTCGGCGAACCGCCGTCCCGCCTCGAGTACGCCTACGGTGTAGCCCTTCTCGGTAAGCCGAAGGGCGGTGGTGCTGCCCCCGAAACCGGAACCGATGACCAGAACGTCGAAGTCCATGACGGAAAGTATGCGCGCTGGGCCGCTACCGTCAAAGTGGTTCAGAAGCACGCCGTTATGCCGGACAAACGGTGCGCGGTGCTTTGTTCCAGCTACCGGATGTCAGCTACCGACGGTCAGTGCGACCTTCTGGAACTCCTTGAGGTCACAGTAACCGGCTTTGGCCATCGAGCGGCGCAGCCCGCCGACGAGATTGAGCGATCCGAACGGATCGTCGGACGGTCCGTTGAGCACCCGGTCCAGCGGCGGGCGCTCCCCCGGGGCGACTTCGAGGAGCGCACCGCGCGGCAGCGACGGATGCGCGGCGGCGACCGGCCAGAACCAGCCCGCACCGAGCGCCTCGGCGGCCACCGACAGCGGCGTGCCGAGCAGCACGGCGTCCGCACCGCAGGCGATGGCCTTGGCCAGTTCGCCGGAGGTGTGGATATCCCCGTCGGCGAGCACGTGCACGTACCGGCCGCCGGTTTCGTCGAGGTACTCCCGGCGGGCGGCCGCAGCGTCGGCGATGGCGGTGGCCATCGGGACGTTGATGCCCAGCACCTCGTCGCTGGTGGTGACTCCGGCGGTGGCCCCATATCCGACGATGACCCCGGCGGCACCGGTGCGCATCAGGTGCAGCGCGGTTCGGTGGTCGGCAACCCCGCCGGCGACCACCGGCACGTCCAGTTCGGAGATGAAGGTCTTGAGGTTCAGCGGTTCCCCGGAACCGTCCCGTCCCTGAGCCACCCGTTCGGCGGAGATGATGGTGCCCTGGATGACCAGCAGGTCGATGCCCGCCGCGACCAGGGTCGGCGTCAACGCCTGGGCGTTCTGCGGGCTGACACGCACCGCCGTCGTCACCCCGGCCTCGCGCACCCGGGCCACTGCCTCGCCGAGCAGGTTCAGATCCAGCGGGGCGGCGTGCAACTGCTGCAGCAGCCTGATGGCGGCGGAGTCGTCGTCGGATCGGGCGGCCCGCACCACCTGTTCGATCTTCCCGGCGACGTCGGCGTGCCGGCCGATCAGCCCTTCGCCGTTGAGCACGCCCAGGCCGCCGAGCCGGCCGAGTTCGATGGCGAACTCCGGCGACACCAGCGCATCGGTGGGGTGCGCGATGACCGGGATCTCGAACCGGTAGGCGTCCAGCTGCCAGCAGGTCGACACGTCCTTGGACGAACGGGTGCGACGCGACGGGACGATGTTGATGTCGCGGAGTTCGTAGGTCCGGCGGGCGGTTCGGCCCATGCCGATTTCAACCATGTCGCGCATGGGGATTCCTCAGCGGGCGTAGTAGTTGGGCGCTTCGACAGTCATGGTGATGTCGTGCGGGTGGCTCTCCTTGAGCCCGGCCGCGGTGATCTGCACGAACTGCGCCCGCTGCAGGTCGGCGATGGTGGCCGACCCGGTGTAGCCCATGGCCGCGCGCAGGCCACCGGTGAGTTGGTGGATGACGGTGGACAGCGGCCCCCGGTAGGGCACCCGGCCCTCGATGCCCTCCGGCACGAGTTTGTCCTCGGAGAGCACATCGTCCTGGAAGTAGCGGTCCTTGGAGAAGGACCCGCGGACGGCGCCCGCCTCGCCCCGGCCCTGCATAGCACCCAGCGAACCCATTCCCCGGTAGCTCTTGAACTGCTTGCCGTTGACGAAGATCAGCTCACCCGGCGCTTCGGCGGTACCGGCCAGCAGTGACCCGAGCATCGCCGTCGACTCCCCGGCCGCCAGTGCCTTGGCGATGTCACCGGAGTACTGCAGGCCGCCGTCCGCGATCACCGGAACACCGGCAGGTGCGCAGGCCGCGACGGCTTCCAGGATGGCGGTGATCTGTGGGGCCCCGACCCCGGCCACCACCCGGGTGGTGCAGATGGATCCGGGGCCGACACCCACCTTGACGGCGTCGGCGCCGGCCTCCACCAGTGCGGCGGCCGCCCCGCGCGTGGCGACGTTGCCGCCGACGACCTCGACCCGGTGACCGACCTCGGCCTTCACCTTGCCCACCATGTCGAGAACCCGACGGTTGTGCGCGTGTGCGGTGTCGACCACCAGGACGTCGACTCCGGCATCAACCAGCGCCATGGCCCGCTCCCAGGCGTCATCCCCGACACCAACGGCAGCCCCGACCAGCAGCCGGCCGTCGCTGTCCTTGGTGGCGTTCGGATGCTTCTCGGTCTTGACGAAGTCCTTGACGGTGATCAGCCCGGTGAGCCGACCGTGGCCGTCGACGATCGGCAATTTCTCAATCTTGTTGCGGCGCAACAGACCGAGGGCGGCATCCGCGGTGACACCTTCCTGGGCGGTGATCAGCGGAGCCTTGGTCATGACCTCGGCGACCCGCTTGTTCATGTCGACTTCGAATCGCATATCGCGGTTGGTGATGATGCCCACCAGCTCCCCACCGGCACCCACCACCGGCAGTCCGGAGATGTGGAAGCGCGCGCACATCGCATCGACCTCGGCGAGGGTGTTGTCCGGCGAGCAGGTCACCGGATCGGTGACCATTCCGGCTTCCGAGCGCTTCACCATCTCGACCTGGCTGGCCTGCTCCGCGATCGACAGGTTGCGGTGCAGCACTCCCAGCCCCCCGGAGCGGGCCATCGCGATGGCCATGCGCGCTTCGGTCACGGTGTCCATGGCGGAGCTGACCAGCGGCACCTTGAGGCGGATCTTTCGGGTCAGCCGGCTGGAGGTGTCGGCGGTAGCCGGGATCACGTCGGAGGCGGCGGGCAGCAGCAGCACGTCGTCGAAGGTCAGCCCCAGCATCGCCACTTTGGTGGGATCGTCGCCCCCGGTCCACAGCGGGCTGGCGGCCTGAGGCCCGCCCAACCGGCCGGTGAGACCGTCAACCCGGTCTGTGCTGCCTTCGGCCCGGTCTGTGCTGCCTTCGGCAATGGACATCTGCGCGGCCTCCATCAGCGGGTACGAGTACCCCATCCTATCGGCTGCCGGATTGGTATCCCGAGGTCGGATCGTCACTCGGCGCCGTGCAGCCGGGACGGCGGCATCGTCGACTCCACCCGCGTTCCCGATGCCGCTCGCGTAGTGTGGAGCCGTGCGTGACCAGCTGCCGCCGGGTCTTCCGCCTGACCCGTTCGCCGATGACCCGTGCGATCCCACCGCTGCGCTGGACGCACTCGAACCCGGGCAGCCGCTCGATCCCCAGGAGCGAGCCGCGGTGGAAGCCGATTTGGCCGATCTCGCGGTGTACGAGGCACTGCTGGCCGGCAGGGGGATCCGCGGCCTGGTTGTGTGCTGCGACGAGTGCAACTCCGACCACTACCACGACTGGGATATGTTGCGCGCCAACCTGCTACAGCTCCTGGTCGACGGGACGGTGCGGCCTCATGAGCCCGCATACGATCCCGAGCCGGACGCCTACGTCACATGGGACTACTGCCGCGGTTACGCCGACGCCTCACTGAATGAGGCGACGTCGGACTACTACGACGGATTGCGCTAAGCGGCCGGCGCCGGTACCACCACCGTGGTGGTGACGGTGACGACCGCCGGCGGCTGCGGTTGCGCAGTTTCGCCCGGCGACTGAGGGGACGGCGAGTCCGGTTGCGGTGCCGGACTGGTCGTCGCGGCCGGTTCGGCGGACCTGGATTCCGTTCCAGCCGGCGCGGTCGACTGCGCGGCCGCGTCGGGCACTTCACCTGTGGACGGGGCGGGCGTCGCCGGTGTTCCGGCGGCGCCCGGCGCGGCGCTGGTCGGGGTCGTCGTCTGCTGAGTCTGCGGGGTGGCCTCCGCACTGGAGGTCGCGGAGTCCGCACCCGACGTCGCGGTGGTCGGTTCGGACGTCATTGCCGGTGCCGGTTCCGAGGTTGCCGGCGCGGACGGCTCGGTGCCGGTGTCGGATGGCATCGTCGACGTGGTGGGGGTAGTCGCCTCCGGCGGGGCGGTGGGGACACTGGTCGGCGGCGCAACCGCCGGGACCAACTCGGAGGCGGCCGGGGGCACGGTGTAGACGATGCCGGGCGGCGCGGTGGCGCCCGGATCGCGCTCCACCACCTTGGCCGACAGGTCGTTGAACTGGTCGAGCAGGTCCTGCTTCTGCTCTTCGTCGGCGATGCTGGCGACCTGGGTGCTCACTGCCACCAGCTTGTTCTGGGCCTGATCCCAGTCACCCTGCTCGATCAGGTCCTGGACCTTGCTGAGTTCCGTGCGTGCGGCCAGACCGACCTGCGCGTCGCGGACCTGCTTGGGCGCACCGAACATCATGGTGCGCAGTCCGTAGAGGGCATCACCGGGACCTGCCCCGGCGACCAGCGCGCCGAAACCGCCGATGCACAGCACCGCGGCGGCGGCGGCACCGATCGCTCCCAGTCCGCGGCGGTTACGCCGGGAGCTGGTGGGGTCGGGGGCGGTGTTCCACCGGTCGCGGCCGTTCTTCTGTGCGCGGCCGGCTTCAAGTGCGGCGACCGCCTCCGACTCGCTGATCAGCCCGGTGGCCGGCGGCCAACGCATCTCGTCGCGCCAGCCCCCGAGCAGCGCGGCCAGCTCGGCGTCGGCGGCGTCCATCGGCACCACCGGTCGACCACCGGCCAGCGCGTCGATGAAACCGTCGGCGTGACGGATCGCGTCCATCGAGGACTCGCCGGGCCCGCGAAAATCGGGCCCTCGGTAATCAGGCATAGTCAAACCCCGCTCCGGCGATCTCGGACTTCAGCCGCGCCAGGGCGCGATGCTGGGCCACCCGTACGGCTCCGGGAGTGCTGCCGACCGCCTCGGCGGTCTCCTCGGCGGAAAGTCCTACGACGATGCGCAGCGTGAGGATCTCCCGCTGTTTTTCGGGCAGCACGGCCAGCAGCTTGTTCATCCTGGCGGCGGAATCGGACTGCATCGCCATCTGCTCCGGGCCGGCTTCCAGCGAGTAGCGCTCCGGCACCACATCGGTCGGATCGGAACGGTTACGGCCCGCCGCGCGGTGCGCGTCGGCGACTTTGTGCGATGCGATGCCGTACACGAAGGCCAGGAAGGGTCGACCCTGATCCTGATAGCGCGGCAGCGCCTGGATGGCGGCCAAGCAAACCTCCTGTGCAACGTCGTCAGCCGAGAGACCACTGCGTTCTGCGGCCCCGATCCGTGCCCGGACGTACCGGACGACGACGGGGCGGATGGTCTCCACTACCTCCCGGAGCGCATCCCGGCTACCGGCTATTGCCTCAGCAACAGCGGCGTCGAGACGCTCTCCTGGAATGGTCATCGACGGCGGGTTCTCCAACGTTACGCAGAGGGGTTTACGGCCAGGACTTTTGCAGCCGTGTCGCTTCAGCTAGTGACAATATCGGTCGACGCTGATCAGTGGCTGTCACCGGGTCCTCCACCGGCCGCCGTGGCGGCTCACGAAGCCGGCGCTTCGCTCACGGATATCGGCAATGGCGGCCGGCCCGTGCGCCGAACTGCCGATATCGGAGAGCAGGCAGGCCAGCGCCCACACCAGCGGCACCAGCCGGAACGACTCGGCGCTCTCCAGCGCGGCGTCGGCCAGCGCGCGTGACCCGGCCAGGTCACCGGAGCAGCAGAGGGCTGCCGCCAGGACGACGTCGCTTTTCACCCGGTGACGTCGCAGCATCGGCAGCGCCGCCCCGGCCAGTTCGGCACCGCGGCGGGCGTGGTCGGTGGCGGAGGCCCCGTCGCCGGCCGCCATCGCCAGTTCGGCGCGCACCCAGGCCAGCCTGATCTCAAGCCGGGGCGGCGGCTCTGCGGCCTCAACCAGGCGGGCGGCACGCTCGAGCAGAGCCGCCGACGCCGCAAGCCGGCCCACACCCAGCGCGTCGGCAGCCAGTCCGACCAGCGCATCCGCACCCGCCTCCAGGTCGCCGCCGGCCTGAGCCCACGCTCGGCCGTCCGCGTCGTGGGCGCGCCAGTGCCAGCCGAGCTGGCGGAGAAACGAGGCCCGAGTGCTGAGCGCAAGAGAGACCAACCGGGTACCGGGCCGACTGCGCAGCAACTCGGTCAGGGCGGTATCGGCGCACGCGTAGCGACCCTGACCGCCGGCCGCCACGGCGAAGAGCCAGAGGTCCGCGGGACTGTGCGGTGTGGGCAGTGGCCAGCGACCCGGATCGGCCCCGAAAGCAGCCGCGGCTGTCGAGCGGGCATCCGCATCGTGCAACACGTTCAGTGCTTTCAATCGAGGGTTAAATGTTTGTGCTGTCCACGTTACGGCCAGGTCAACTCGGGCCGCCAAACCGTGCGCCGCGCGGCGATTCCCGCCGAGCTTCCGGCAACAGCGCTGGACTATCGGTCAGCGGCGGCCTTGAAGATGAACGGGACGTAAATTCCTGGCCTGCCAGGCGGCGCCAACACGAAACCGTGATCTATTGACTCCGTTTCGTGACCCCTCCTAGCGTGAAGGTTGCGAGTAGTCACCGTCGACAACTCTCGCCATTGTCCGCGACTCGCTTCAGCGAGACACGCACGGAGAGAGGGTTTTTCACATGCTACAGCCGCAGCAACTACCCGGCCCGAACGCCGACCTGTGGGACTGGCAGATCAGCGGCCTGTGCAGGGGCGTCGACTCCGCAGTCTTCTTCCACCCCGACGGCGAGCGGGGCCGGGCCCGGACTCAGCGCGAGATGCGGGCCAAGCAGTTGTGCCGCCAATGCCCGGTCATCACCCAGTGCCGGACGCATGCGCTGACGGTCGGCGAGCCCTACGGCATCTGGGGTGGCCTGAGCGAGGGCGAACGCGAACTGATGCTCAAAGGCGGGATACGGCGCCGGACCGCCTAGGGCATGGGGCTGTTGTCGGCGCCGAAGCCGCAACGGGCGCGAATATCGGCCAACGGCTGTCGGACAGCGCGGATCTCGTCGCGGGTCTGCGGGTTGGCATCGAGGTAGGCCTGAACGTCGGCAAGGACCTGGTCCCTCGGCCGGCCGTTGAGACCGGTGGCGAACGCGTTGACGTCGGGGTGGGTGAACAGGTACGCCGACGTCGCCGCCGAGACTCCGGCCGCCACACCGGCGAGGTCGGCGGCGGTGCAGTTCGGCCCTTCGGCGGATGCGATCGGCGCGGCGGCAAAGGCCGCGACGCCCAGCACTGCGGCCAACGGACGACGTACCGCTCTGACGGTGAGCACCATGGAAGGGACTCCTTGCGGATTGCTAGCGGGGCTGCGGCCGGTTGCCGCCGCCGAAGTTCGGGAGATCCCAGACGATGCCCGGGTTGTAGTCGTCATAGAAGTCACAGGCCGGGTTGCCGTAGCAGGGGTAGGGGTTGTAGGTCGGAACGCTCGTGGGCGCTCCGGCGCTTCCCTTGACGGTGCCACTGGCGCACAGCGTGCTCCCGGTGACCGTATTGCAGTCAGCAGCTACCGGGGCCGCCAGAGCGATACCCGCAGCGCACGTCGCGACAGCCAGCAGCGGGGCCAGGCGGAACGCTCCTGCCGGGGTCATGCGGCCGGCTCGACCGGCACCCGAACCGTGGCCAGCAGCGCGCGGTGGTCGGTGCCCTTGATCTTGACGGTCCTTATCGACGAGGCCGCGGCGTTGCGGGTCAACACGTGGTCGATGGTGATGACCGGCGGCAGCCAGCTGTCGGCTTTGAAGGTGGGGGCGTACCCGGCTCCGGTCTGGTCGACCGCGTCCCGATAGCCGTTGGTCAGCAGATCGCGGAACTGGCGCATATCGGGTGTGCTGTTGTAGTCGCCGCTGACGATGACGGCCCCCGGGCCGGCCTCCCTGGCGAAGCTGTCGAGCTGGGCCTTGGCCCCGGCCATGCCGTAATTCCAGTCCTCGATGGTGTTCTCGTCTCCGGCTACAGGGGACATCACGTGCACGCTGGCGACGACCGGCTCGACCTGCAGGCCGGGAACCTGGACCCGCGCCGCCGGCATGCTGACGCCGCGGTGGCCCGCTGCGGACATCGGCGAGATCGGATATCTGCTCCAGAAGCCGATACCGCCGGCTCCGGGAGCGGGTTGGAGCACCGAGTAGGGAAAGCTGCGATCGATGCCCTTCTGCTTGTATCGGTCGATGGCTTCCTCGGTCAGTTCCGCGACGGCGACGACATCGGCGTTACTCTTGGCCAAATCGACAAATTGCGCCGGGTCCGCCAGTCCGTAGCGGAGGTTCGACGACAGCACCCTGACTTCTGCGTACTGGCCGCTGATCTTCGCGGGCTGCCCGAAGTAATACCAGGTCACCTGAACCGCCACCGCAGCCGTCACCAGGAACACCCCGACGATAGAAAGCAGGACGCGGCGGCTCGCCACGGCCAGCGCGAGGCCGGTGGCCGCCACGAGTGGCACGAAGGTGGCCCCGACCGAAATGACCAGTCGCGGAATGGTTGTGACGGGCTGTGCGCGGAACACCAGGGCAATGGCACTGAAGGCGAGCAGAAATGCCGAGACCGACGTCGCCAGCAACCGCGCCGACCCGGTCATTCCGCCACGGCTGGTCCGCCCGGGAATGTTCCGTCCTGACACAGCGACGCTTCCTTCCGGTGGGCCTGCGGCTGTGGGCAGGCTAACAGCAGGCGATCAGTGCGCGTGGCCGTGGTGTCCGTGCCCGTGTTCAGCTTCCCCCGCCGGCTTTTCCACGATAGCGGTCTCGGTGGTGAGCACCATCCGGGCAACGGAGGCCGCGTTGAGAACAGCCGATCGGGTCACCTTCACGGGGTCGATCACGCCGTCGGCCACGAGGTCGCCGTAGGTAAGGGTCGCAGCGTTGAAACCCTGGCCCGCGGGCAGCTCTTCGACCTTGTTGACCACGACGGACCCGTCCAGGCCGGCATTGGCGGCGATCCAGTACAGCGGCGATGACAGTGCGTCGGAGAACACATCCACGCCCAGTGCCTCATCGCCGGAAAGGCTGTCGCGCAACGGTTTCAGTGCCGCGCGGGCCTGGACCAGCGCGCTGCCGCCGCCGGGTACGATGCCCTCCTCGACGGCGGCCTTGGCCGCGGCGACGGCATCGTCGACGCGGTGCTTGCGCTCCTGCAGTGCGGTCTCGGTGGCGGCGCCGACCTTGACGACGGCGACCCCCCCGGCGAGCTTGGCCAGCCGCTCCTGCAACTTCTCCCGGTCCCAATCGGAGTCGGTGGTCTCGATCTCGCTCCTGAGCTGGTTGACCCGGTTGGCGATGGCCTCATGGGTCCCGCCACCGTCGACGATCACCGTGTCGTCCTTGCTGACCACGACGCGCCGGGCGGTACCGAGCACGTCCAGACCCGTCTCCCGGAGCAGCAGACCGACATCGGGGTTGACCACCTGACCGCCGGTGACGACGGCCAGATCCTCCAGAAACGCCTTGCGGCGGTCGCCGAAGAACGGCGCCTTGACCGCGACAGCCTTCAGCGTCTTGCGGATCGCGTTGACCACCAGGGTGGACAGCGCTTCGCCCTCGACGTCCTCGGCCACGATCAGCAGCGGCTTGCCGGACTCGGCGACCTTCTCCAGCAGTGGCAGCAGGTCGGGCAGCGAGCTGATCTTGTCGCGGTGCAGCAGCACCAGCGCGTCCTCGAGGACAGCCTCCTGGGAGTCGAAGTCGTTGACGAAGTAGGCCGAGATGTAACCCTTGTCGAAGCCGATACCCTCGGTGACCTGCAGCGAGGTTTCCATGGTGGTCGACTCCTCGACGCTGACGACGCCGTCGGTACCGACCTTGGTCATCGCCTCACCGACCAGTTCGCCGATTTCCTCGTCACGCGAGGAGACCGTGGCGACCTGGGCGATGCCGGTCTTGCCCGAGACCGGGGTGGCCGTCTCCAGCAGTGCCTGCGAGACGGCGTCTGCCGCCTTGCCGATTCCCGAGCCCAGCGCGATGGGGTTGGCGCCGGCTGCGACGTTGCGAAGGCCGTTCTTGATGATCGACTGCGCCAGAACGGTGGCGGTGGTGGTGCCGTCACCGGCCACGTCGTTGGTCTTGGTGGCCACCGACTTCACCAACTGGGCGCCGAGGTTCTCGAACGGGTCCTCGAGGTCGATCTCACGGGCGATCGTCACGCCGTCGTTGGTGACGGTGGGACCGCCCCACGACTTGGTCAGGACGACGTGCCGGCCGCGGGGACCCAGCGTGACGCGGACCGCGTCGGCGAGTTTGTCGGCGCCTGCCTCCATGGCGCGCCGCGCGGTTTCGTTGTACTCGATCTGCTTGCTCATGTGGTCCTGTCCTACTTCACCGGAAAGTTCATGTCCTGCAACGTGTTCCGCCCCGGATACCTCCCGATACGGGAACGGGGGCGTCCGGGGCGGCTCACGTACTGCTTACTTGTTGACGACCGCCAGCACGTCACGCGCCGACAAGATCAGGTACTCCTCGCCGTTGTACTTGATCTCGGTGCCGCCGTAC